>DASQAS010000046.1:0-26314 GCA_035635635.1 Myxococcales bacterium
AGGCCCTCTTCCACGCTGAGGAGGATCTCGCCGATGCCGAAGAGCCCGATCACCGCCACGATGAAGTCGAAGCCCGACATCAGCGGGGTGAGCCCGAAGGTCAGGCGGAGCTGCCCGGTCACGATGTCGAGGCCTACCGCGGCCAGCAGCAGACCGATGACGATGGAGATGAACGACTTCACCGGGTCGCCGCCTCCCAGGCCCACGAAGCTGGAGAAGGTGAGCGCCTGGATGGCGAAGAACTCCGGCGGGCCGAAATGCAGGGCCACGTCCGCCAGCAAGGGAGCGAAGAAGGTGATCAGGAGCGTCGCGAACAGCGCTCCCACGAACGAGGAAGTGAACGCCGCCGTCAGCGCCTGCGCGCCCTTCCCCTGTCGCGCCAGCGGGTAGCCGTCGAAGGTGGTGGCCACCGACCACGGCTCGCCGGGGATGTTGAACAGCACCGAGGTGATCGCGCCGCCGAAGAGCGCTCCCCAGTAGAGCGAGGTGAGCAGGATGATCGCCGAGGTGGGCGGCATCCGGAACGTGAGCGGGAGCAGGATGGCCACCCCGTTCGCGCCGCCCAGGCCGGGCAGCACGCCGATGATCGTCCCGAGCGTGATGCCGACCACCGCCATCAGGAGGTTGAAGGGCGTGATCGCGACCTGGAAGCCGGTGAGGATGTTCTCGAAGCCCATCTCAGTACCCGAGCCAGGCTTCGACGGGTCCCTTGGGGAGCGGGACGAGGAACCAGCGCTCGAAGATCACGAAGGTGGCGATCGGAACGCAGAGGGCGAGCGCGAGGGCGGTGACCCAGGAATGCTTCCCGACCCAGCGCACGTAGAAGGCGAGGTAGAGCGCCGCCGCCAGGTAGAGGCCGAAGAACTGCGTGACCAGCACCATCGCCGCGGCGGGAACGGCCACGGTGAGCACGGAGCGCATCTGCTCCGGAGTGACGAACGGCTTGTCCGTGCGCCGCCGGATCGCCCGCACCACCACGGCCACGCCGTGCACGACCAGGATCACCGAGAGCCAGAACGGGAAGAACCCGCTCTGCGGCCCGTCCGGCCCCCAGCGAAAGCCGAGCCGGACGGCCGCGTTGAGGACGAGCAGGCCGAGCGCGGTGAGCAGGACGGCGACGATGATGTCGGCTTTGCGCATCCGGCTACTTGGGGAGCAGTCCGCCCTTGGCCATCAGGTCCTTGTGGAGCTTCTCGGCCTCCTCCACCCACTTGGCGTACTCGGCGCCGGTGGCGAAGGCCGGATTGAGCGCGCCGTCCTCGAGGTACTTCTTGAACTCGGGCGTCTCGTAGACCTTCTTGAGCAGGGCCACGTAGAAGTCGACCGCGTCCTTGGGCATGTTGGGCGGCCCGAAGATCCCGCGCAGCATCTGGTACTGGATGTCCACGCCCAGCGCTTCCTTCACGGTGGGGATGTCCTTCCAGGCGGGGTCGGGGATGTGCGCGGCGTCGAAGACCGCCAGCGGGCGGACGCGCTCGGCCCTCCAGTGGCTCACGCACTCGATCGGGTTGTTCACCGTGGAGTCGACGTGCTTGCCCACCAGGTTGACGCAGACCTCGCCGCCGCCCTTGAAGGGCACGTAGGTGAACTTCACGCCCAGCGCCTGCTCGAGCTGGACCGTGACGATCTGGTCCTCCTGCTTCGAGCCGGTGCCGCCCATCTTCATCCGGTTCTCGCCGTTGGACTGCGCCTTGACCGCGGCGATGTAGTCCTTGGCGGTCTTGTACGGAGTCTCGGCGTTCACCCAGAGGATGAAGCGATCGAGCGCCAGCCGCGCCACCGGCGTCAGGTCCTTCCAGTTGAACGGCGTGCCCTGGGCGAGCGGCGTGGTGAAGAGGTTGGAGAGCGTGATGATGATGGTGTGCGGGTCGCCCTTCTTCTCCTTGACGTAGAGGAAGCCCTCCGCGCCCGCGCCGCCCGACTTGTTGATCGCGATCAGCGGCTGCGGGGAGAGCTTGTGCTTCTCCACCAGGCCGCTGATCAGCCGCGCCATCTGATCGGCGCCGCCGCCGGTGCCGGCGGGGATCACGAACTCGACGGGTCGCGTGGGCTCCCAGGCTCGGGCCTTGGTCGGGTACGCCGCCAGTCCCATCACGAAGGTCGGAAGCGCGACAGCAACAAGGGATCGTCCCGACGAAGCGCAGCGCTTCATGACGTCCTCCGTTCTGCTGTTGTGCCGTCGCGCCCAACCAGACGACCGACCCCATGGGCGGGACGGATCAGACTGAGGGCTTATCTTCGTCGATCTGATCGAGGAAGGGAATGACCCCCTTCCGGGATCCGACTCTCGGGTTACGCGGGGGCCTTGTCCTCGTCGATCTGCATCCGGAACGGAATGACTCCCGGGATGAGCCACTTGGTCCACATCTCGTCCACCTTCGACTGGAAGTACGCGATGTCGTCGTCGGTGAAGTGAGCGAACCGCCCTTGCCGATTCAGGTAATCGCGCACCGGAATGCGCTGGAGCCGCCCGTCGGAAATATCCCGGGTCTTGCCGATCAGGCGCAGCACGCCGTTCTCAACCTCGTAGAGCGGCCAGATGCCGGAGAGCACCGCCAGCTCGCCGAGCTCATGCGACTGCATCGGATCGTAGTCCCAGCCCTTCGGGCAGGGATCGAGCGAGTGGATGAACGTCGGACCGCCGATCGTCAGCGCCTTACGGACCGCGTTCATCGCCAGCACCGGATAGGACATGTCCACCGTCGCCACGTATTTGCACTCGGGGTGGTCGGCCGCCATCATGCCCGCCATGTTCTTCTTCCAGCGGTGATGCATGATCCGCTTCTTGGTTCCCGGCGGGCTGAACGTCGTATGCGCGCCCCACGGGGTCGAGCCGCTGAGCTGGATGTCCGTGTTGGCGTACGACTCGTTGTCGTACATCAGGATCAGGCAGTTGTAGTCGGGGTGCGTGAGCGTCGCGGAGATGGCCGAGATGCCCATGTCGGCGCCGCCGCCGTCGCCGCAGAAGGAGATGACGTTGATCGGCTCGTCCTTCATCTTGTTCTTGCGCATCAGCACCTTGAGCGCCGCGGCCGCCCCGAGCGCAGCAGAGCCGGACGACCCGAGCTGCGTGTGCATCCAAGGCACCACCCAGCTGGTCGAGTAGTACGTCGTGTTCGCGACGTACATGCAGCCCGTGCTGCCGAGCACGATGGTGCGCGGCCCCGCCGCCTTCACCATCATCTTCATCACCAGCGCCGACTCGCAGCCCTGACAGGTCCGGTGGCCCGAGGTGAAGTACTCCTGGATGGGCAGCTTCTTGACGCCCTTGAACGGATCCAGCTTCTGGGTGGGACGCAGTGAAACCAGTTCCGCAAGCTCACGTTCATTGATCGCCATGGTCCTCTCCTATTCCCGCAGGCCGATCCACTGCGTCGAAGGCTGCCGCTTGCCGGCCGCGGCGGCATACATGCTGTCGGTGATCTTCTTCACGTCGGGGAGCGTCACCTCGCGGCCGCCCAGGCCGCAGATGAACGCGAGCAGCTCCGGCCGCTTCGCGACCGGGTACAGAGCCGCGCGGACCTCCGTGGCCAGGACTCCGCTGGAGAACGGCGCGCCCAGCGAGAAGTCGCGATCCACCACGCCCACGGCCTTGAAGCGCGAGAGCGACTTCGCCAGCTCCTCGGTGGCGAAGGGGCGGAACCAACGGACGCGCACGAAGCCGACCTTCTTCCCTTCCTTGCGCATCTCGCGGATGGCGACGCGCACCGGGTTCGAGAGGGTGCCCATGCCGACGATGACGACGTCGGCGTCGTCGGTCATGTACTCCTCGAAGAACGGGTTGCCGTAGTCGCGCCCGAAGATCTTGGCGAACTGCGCGTAGGCCTCGCGGATGACTTGAGGACTGCGCTCCATGCCCGCGGCGGTCTGCCGGCGGATCTCCATCAGCCAGTCCTCGTTGGCCTGCGGCGCCACGGTGATCGGGTTGTCCGGGTGCAGGAGGAGATCTCCGCGATCGTACCGGGGAAGGAACTGGTCCACCTTCGCCTGCGAGGGGATCTTCACGATCGCCTGCGAGTGCGTGAGGAAGGCGCCGTCGCAGGAGATGGCGCAGGGCAGGAACACCCGCCGGTCCTCGGCTACCTTGTAGGCGATCAGCGCGGTGTCGAGCGCCTCCTGGGCGTTGTCCACCCAGACCAGCTGCCAGCCCAGGTCGCGGACCGCCAGCGCGTCGTTGTGCTCGACGCCGAACGCCCCGGGATCGTCGAGGGCGCGGTTGCCCACCATCGCGATCATCGGGATGCGCAGCGCGGGGGTGACGGTGAGCGCCTCCATCGCGTACATCCAGCCCACGCCGCTCGAGCCGCAGAAGACGCGCGCGCCACAGGCGCTGGCGTGCTTGACGATCTCGAACTGCGAGTGCTCGCCCTCCGCGATGATGTACTCGCAGTCCATCTCGCCGTTGGACACCAGCTTGGCGATGTACTGCATCACCGTGTCGTAGGGCCGGATCGGATATCCGGTGATCACGTCCACGTCCGCCAGCTTGCAGGCCACCGCGATGGCCTCGCTGCCGGTGATCAGGGACGTCTCGTCGGCTGCCGGTCTCTGCTCGGGGGTCTGCGCAATGAGCTCTGCCATCTGGGACCTCTCTCAGCCCTGCCGGGCGAACTCGGCGGGAAGCTCTTCCTGGTACTGCCCGCGGTGGTGGAATCCGTGCGAGCGCTGGGGGCGATCCTTGATCCACGCCGCCAGGTGCACTTGGTAGCCGGACTTGTCCTTGCGCCACTCCTCCCACTGGCTGGCGTTGTCCTTGAACTGCACCTCGTTGACCATCGTCACGCAGCCCGCCACCGGGCAGACCGCCTCGCACACGCCGCAGCCGCAGCAGGCCTCGAGGTTGGCGTCGTAGAAGCCGTCCGGAGTCACGTCGAAGCAGGAATCGGGACACTGCAGCCAGCAGAGCGTGCACTTGATGCACGTCTCGAAGTCGACCACCGGCCGCATCGTCCGGGTCGCCCACTTCTTGAAGACCGCGTTGCGTCCCGGTTTCCAGCCGCCCTCCTCGCCGGTGACCGGGTCCTTCATCTTCCCGCCCAGGGGGATCCCGGGAATCGCGATGCCCTCGCGCATCTCCATCCAGTTCGGCATCTCGAACTTGTACGGCTCCTCCGGGTTGCCCTGGTCCGGCGTGACGGAGGCCGTCTGGAGCCGCTCGAACGACCGCTGGGCGGACGTCGCCTTGAGCTCGGTCTTCCACTCGTCGCGGATGACCTGCTGGACGGAAGCGAGGCTGAAGAGCTCGGGCAGCACCCGCGCGATCGCGCCGAGGATGCGGACGTCGGTGTGATCGTCCTTGTAGACCCAGAGCCCGGAGAAGCTGGTGGACCCCTTGACGATCCCGAGCTGGTAGGGGGTCTGCTTGCGGTGGGCCATCGGGATCAGATCCTCGGGCTCCTTGAGCGAGGTGACGATCAGCGTGCCGTTGGGCTTGAGCAGCTTGTTGATCGGCTGCAGCCCGTACCAGGCCCAGGACTCCACGCCCTTGAAGAGCGTGTCGTCGACGCAGATGCTGACGTCGACCTCCTTGGGCTCATACTTGGCCTTGCCCTCCTCGAGTGTGAGCTCGTCGGTGGCCACGATGGCGAAGTACTTGGCGGGGATGCCGTTGCGCTCGGGACTGTCGCCATACCGGCCGAAGGAGATCCCCGGCTTTCCCTCGCGGTGCGCGGCGAGGACGATGGCGCGGCTGAGGTTCGCCGCGAGCTTCTTCTGGAAGATCCCCCGGTAGACGATCTCGACTGCGAAGAGTCGGCCCATGCGTTTCTTCCTCCTGCTCAGATCTGTCGCATCACTACTTCTTCGATCTCTCCCAGGTGCTGCCGCACCGCGGCCTCCGCGGCCTTGGCGTCGCGCCGCTGGATGGCGCGGAGGATGCGGCGGTGCCCCTCGAACGAGCGCTTCGGCCGCCCGGGAACTTGCAGGGAGCGCGAGCGGCTCTCGCGCAAGAGGTCCATCAGGACGTCGAGCACGCGAAGCACGACGCTGTTCCGCGACGCCAGCGCCAGCGCGTAGTGGAAGTCCGAGTCCTCGTCGATGGCCTGCTCGCCCCGGCGCAGCTTGGCCTCGTGGCGCTCGAGGATCTCGCCCATCTTGGCGATCTCCTCCGCGGTGGCGTTCTTCGCGGCGCGCGCGGCCAGGCCGGGCTCGATCATCCTGCGCACGTCGAGCAGCTCGGTCACCAGCTCGCGCTTGCGCGTGAGCACGAGCGAGAGCGGCACCACCAGCGCGTCCGCGGAGAGGTCGCGCACCACCGTGCCATGGCCCTGCCGCGGCTCGAGGATGCCCATCACTTCCAGGGTGCGGACGGCGTCGCGGATCGAGCTGCGCCCCACGCCCAGCTTCGCGGCCAGCTCCCGCTCGGGCGGGAGGAGGTCGCCGGGCTTGAGCGCGCCGCTGCTGATCAGCCTGCGGATCTGCTCGGCTACCTGCTCGTAGCGGCGCACCTTGCGCACCGCCTCGAAGGCGGTGGCGGGGGATTGCGGGTCCGAGCGCAATGGTCTGACCATTCGGGGGTCTGATCATCAGACCATTGCGAGGATGTCAAGTCGGATCGCGGCAGCCGGCCGTTCCGACGTTCATCGGGGGTGCGGGCGAGCCCAGGGAACGCGGTCGAAGGCCTTGTCCACCAGGCCGGCGACAGCGGCGCCGTCGAGCGGATCGACCTCCGCGCTGACCGCCTTCGTCCAGAGGAGCTGGCCCGTGGCGCGATCGATCAGGTCGAGCTGCAGCGCGGTCTGCGGCCCGGAGAGGAGGCCCCGATCGTCGAAGGGGAAGCGGACCGTCTCGGAGAGCGGAGGAAGCTGCAGCGCGACCGCCTCGATCGGCTCGGGCGGCGGAGGCGGGGGAAAGTCGAGGCCAGGATCGAAGGGCGACTCGGGTGGAGCGTACGGGACCGGCGGCTCCGGCGCGCCCCACGGGTCGCTCTCCACCGATTCCGGCGCGAGCGCCAGCGGCCGCGGCGGGATGGAGAACTGGAACCAGAAGCCGACGTAGATCGGCGAGGAATGGTACGGGTACGCGTAGGGCGCCGGCATCGGAGCGGCATGGCCGAGGCTGGGCGGCGGGCGTGGCGCCGGAGTGGCCTGCGGCTTGGCCGCGATCGGCTTGGTGGTCTTCGGCGCGGGGGCGGACGCGGTCTTCGCCGAGCGGGACGAACCCTTGCCGCCGCCGGTGGCGGCGAGATAGACGGCCGCCGCGACGACCAGGACGATCCCGACCACCATCCCCACCTTGGCCCAGGTCTGCTGGCTCCGGCGCTCCGCCGTCAGCCCCACCGCCCGCTCGCGCACGAACAGCACCGCATCGGTGGCCCCGGCGGCGCCCGAGGAGATCTCGTAGCTCCCGAGCGCCCCGGCCAGCGCCTCCCTCGCATCCCCCTCGGCAGCCCGCGACACCTGCGGCGGCACATCCCCGGAGCTCTCCAGCCACAGCTCCACGATCGGCGGCGCAATGGTCCCCGCCGCATCCATCGGCTCCCCGGAAGACGCCACCGGCACCCGCACCGTGGCGCACCCGAAGGCCACCAAAGTCACCAGGGCTATCCAGCCATTCCGCACAGGAAGACTCTAACCCCGGACCCCCCCTCCCCCCTCCCCGGCCACTCAGGAGATCCGGGAGATCCGGGGACACCCTACGCAACCCCGTGCCAACGATGTCGGAGATCCGGGGACACCCTACGCAACCCCGTGCCAACGATGTCGGACGGGGTCGTACCGTGCCTTCATGGGCCCGGCTGCAGAGTTGGCATGGGGAGTTGCGTAGGGTGTCCCCGAAACTCCCGAGGCTACCGCCCGGATAACACCTGGGAGGCGGCGTCGGAGAGCAGGTCGCGATGGAGGCGGCGTTCGTCGCCGAAGAAGGCTCTTCCCACGCTGGCGTCGAGCAGGTGGGTGGCGAGGAGCTGGAGTTGGGACGGCTCGTCCCAAAGGCCCTCGGCGAAGATCAACCGCTGACCTTCGCGTTCGCCGAGGAGCTTCTCGAAGTACTGCAGGGCGATCTCGCCTTCGCGGGCCATGTGAGCCCCGACGACGATCACGTGCAGGCGCGCGAGGTCCTCCGGACCCAGCGACCGGCGGATGGCCGCCATCGCGGCGTCCAGGTCGTCGATCTCCGCTCGCGCCGCGTCCAGGGCATTGGCGAGAAGGAGCGGCGCCACCGCGCGCTTCCAATCCTGCGGACCTTCTTCGCCTGCCGTGAGGCGCACGATTTCGCGCTGCCGTTCGACCTGCTCCGGCGTCAGGTGGTGGCCGACGACTTCCAGCGCCTTGTTCGCAAGGGCGCGGAGCTCAGCCACCCGCGCCCGGTCGGGAGCGGTCTGGAACTCGAGCGCGTACAGGCCGAGCGCCAGATGGGCGATCGCCTTCAGATCGTGATACCGCGCCGACTGCAGCTCGAATTCCCTCCGCGCGCCGGCGTGCAACAGCGCGATCTTTTCCGGGCCGACGATCAGCACCGGCCTAGCGCGGGAGAGCGCACGCTGGCGCGCCTCCGCGTAGGCGGCGCGCGCACGAAGGTTCAGCTCGACCAGAGGGTCGGACGGGGCGTGCCCGGCAGGCGCGGTCGCGCAAGCGCAGAGTGCGGCGAGCAGCAGAGGTCGCATCTCGCCATCATAAGCCCCCAAACTTGCGAGATCTGGCGAGATCTGGGGAGCGAGATCTGGGGACACCCTACGCAACCCGTGCCAACGATGTCGGACCCTATCGGTAGCCTCGATGCCATGCCCCGCATGGCGCGCGCAGTCGTCCCCGGTCTGCCCCACCACATCACACAGCGAGGAAACCGACGTCAGCAAACGTTCTTCGGATCCGACGATTTCCTCCTGTACACCGCCCTGCTCGCCGATTCATGCCAGCGGTTTGGCGTGGACGTATGGGCGTACTGCTTGATGCCGAACCACGTCCATCTTATCGGCGTGCCCGACTCGGCGGATGCGCTGCGTCGAGCGCTCGGAGAGGCGCACCAGCGATACACGACACACGTGAACACGCGCGAAGGCTGGCGAGGTCACCTGTGGCAAGGACGCTTTTCGTCGTTCCCGATGGACGATCGCTACACCGTGGCAGCGGCCAGATATATCGAGCTCAACCCGGTCCGTGCTGGGCTAGCGATGCGCCCAGAGGACTATCCGTGGAGCAGCGCCAGAGCGCACCTGCTCGCGCGAGACGATGGGCTCGTGCGGGTCGCGCCGCTGCTCGAGCGCGTCCTGGATTGGCCGGCATTCCTGTGCCACCAGACGGACCCGAGGGTCATGGATGATTTTCGCCGGCACCAAACCACTGGGCGCCCCTTGGGAACCGAAGAGTTCATCAGCCATCTCGAAAGTCTGCTCGGGCGCATGCTTCGCCCAGGCAAGCCGGGGCCAGTTCCCGGTCGCGCGCGTGGGACACGAAGCGCGAGCGTAAAGGGCGAGCCGCTCGATCCCCACTCCTCCGCCGATCGGTGAGACACTGCGTTCACGATTGGGAGTGGCCGGCGTTCATCCGATCCTGAAAGAGGCCGAAAACCGGTACGACCGCGACGCTCCGCAGACCAATGCCTACCGATCTCGGAGGAAAGCGAGCGCCGCTCCGGTTGGCACGGTGGGTTGCGTAGGGTGTCCCCAGATCTCTGGCCACGTGCAACCGGGCCGGGCTTGCGGCATCCTCCGGGTGCGTGAACCCGAAGGCGCCAACCGAGCCGCTCGCGGACCGCGATCCATCCTCGCCGGTCGAGCTCGTTCTCCGCCCCCGTACCGCCGACCTCGTCGCCGGCTTCAAGGTGCGCCGGGCGCTGCCCTCGATGCAGCGCCGCATGGTCGGTCCGTTCATCTTCCTCGATCAGATGGGCCCCGCCGTGCTGGCTCCCGGGCGGGGGCTCGACGTCCGGCCGCATCCGCACATCGGCCTCGCGACCGTCACCTACCTGTTCGAGGGAGAGGTCCTGCACCGGGACAGCCTCGGGACGGTGCAGCCCATAAAGGCCGGCGCGGTGAACTGGATGACCGCAGGCCGCGGCATCTCGCACTCCGAGCGGACGCCGCCGCAGCTGCGGGAGACCGGCGGGCGCCTCTCCGGGATCCAGACCTGGGTCGCCCTGCCCCAGCGCGACGAGGAGATGGAGCCGGCCTTCGCCCACACTCCCGCGTCCGCGCTGCCATCCCTGGAGGACCGCGGGCTGCGCGTGCGCTTGATCGCCGGGTCGCTGTTCGGCAAGCGGTCCCCCGTGGTCACCCGCTCCGAGCTGTTCTACGCGGATGCCGCCCTGGAGCCCGGCGCGCGGCTCGAGGTCCCCGCGAGCCACGAGGAGCGGGCCATCTTCGTAGGCACCGGCAGCATGGAGATCGAGGGCGAGCCATTCTCCGAAGGTCAGCTGGTCGTCCTGCGGCCCGGCCAGCAGATCGTGGTGAGCTCCCCCGAGCGATCGCGCCTGATGCTCCTGGGCGGAGCCGCCATGGACGGCCCGCGGCACATCTGGTGGAACCTGGTCTCCAGCTCGCGCGAACAGATCGAGCAGGCGAAGTCCGACTGGGCTTCCGGACGATTCCCCCAGGTCCCCGGCGAGACGGACGTCATCCCGCTGCCGGGGCAGGAGGCTCCGGTCCCGAAGTATCCTTGATCGACCAGGCTCAGGCGCCTCGCAGCGCCAACACGATCGCCGCCGGGTCGTCGGTCATGATTCCGTCCGCCCCCAGCGCCGCGAGGCTGCGGGCCAGCGCCGGCTCGTTCACGGTCCAGTAGTCCACGCGCAGCCCCAGCGCGTGGCAGCGCCGGATCACCCAGGGGCGCGCGAGCTTGAGCGGAAGCTGCGCCGCGACGCCGGGCGGCGCCAGCGGCCCCCGCTGCGCCGCCGCGGGGAGCGAGACGAGCCGCGCCACCTCGCTGCGCCCCAGGCTGGTCGGGCCTCGATACCCGAGCGCCCGGACCTGCCGCAGCGTCGAGCTCTGAAAGGAGGCGAGCGTCACGCGCCCGGCCTCGCCCAGCCTGTGCAGCAACTCGACCGCCAGCGCCGCCACCGGGACCTTGAGATCGACGTTGATCGGCACGCCCGGAAACGCCAGCACCACTTCCTCGAGCGAGGCAGCGCCCCACGCCCGCACCTCGTCCCAGCGGCAATCTGCGATCCGCCGGTGCACGCCGAACACGCGCGCCCCGTCCGGGTCGTGCGCGGCCACCAGGACGCCGTCCGCGGTGGCGTGGACGTCCGTCTCCAGCGCGTCGGCGCCAAGCTCGATCGCGCGGCGGAAAGCCGGCATCGTGTTCTCAGGCAGCTCCCGGGACGCGCCACGATGAGCATAGACGCGGATGCCAAAAACCGGGGACACAATACGCATTAACCATGCCAACCCCGGGTTTGGCACGATCAATGCGCATTGTGTCCCGAATTAAGATTATCGGCGGCTGCCGGGATGGCGGACGTCCGTGCCGCGCACCATGTAGATCACCATCTCCGCCACGTTGGTGGCGTGGTCCCCCAGGCGCTCGAGGTGCTTGGCCACGAACAAGAGGCTGTTGGCGCGGCGGATGTTCCGCGGGTCCTCCATCATCAAGGCGAGCAGCTCGTTCACCAGGTTGTGGTAGATGGAGTCGAGCAGGTCGTCGTCCTTGATCACCGCCTCGGCCTTGGCGGGGTCGGCCTCCACGAACGCATCCAGCGCCGCGCGCACCTGCCGCTGTCCCAGATCCGCCAGCTTCGAGAGGTCGTGGATCGGCTTCATCGGCGGACTCTGGTTCAGGTCGAGCGCGCGCTCGGCGATGTTCACCGCCAGGTCCCCGATCCGCTCCAGGTCCACCACGATCTTCAGGGCGGTGGTGATGAACCGCAGGTCGCTCGCCGCCGGCTGCCGCAGCACCAGAAGGCGCCGGCAGGCCTCGTCGATCTCGATCTCCAGCCGGTTCACCTCCCGATCCTGCGAGACCACCATCTCCGCCAGCTTGGAGTCGCGCTCGGTCAACGCGCGCATGCTGTTGGCGATCTCGGTCTCCACCTTGCCGCCGAGCGTGAGCAGCTTGTTGCGCAGGTCTTCGAGCTGGACGTCGTACGTCTTGTCGGTATGCGCCTTCATCCGAACTTGCCCGTCACGTAGTCCTCCGTCCGCGGCTCCCGAGGATTGGTGAAGATCTGCTCGGTGGACCCGTGCTCGATCAGCTCTCCCATGTAGAAGAACGCGGTGGCGTCCGAGACGCGCGCCGCCTGCTGCATGTTGTGGGTGACGATAACGATGGTGAGCGACTCGCGCAGCTCGCGGATCAGCTCCTCGATGCGCGCGGTGGCGATCGGGTCGAGCGCGCTCGCCGGCTCGTCCATCAGGAGCACCTCCGGCTCCACCGCCAGCGCCCGGGCGATGCAGAGCCGCTGCTGCTGGCCGCCCGAGAGCGAGAGCGCGCTGTGCCGCAGGCGGTCCTTGACCTCGTCCCAGAGGGCCGCCTGTCGCAGGCTGCTCTCCACCAGCTGCGGATAATCCCCGTGCACGCCGTTCAGCTTCAACCCGGCCACCACGTTGTCGAAGATCGACATGGTGGGGAACGGATTGGGCCGCTGGAAGACCATCCCCACCCGGCGGCGCAGGTTCACCGGATCGACCCTTCGCGCGTGCAGGTCCTGGCCGTCCACCAGGACCTTCCCGGACTGACGCGCCCCGGGCACCAACTCGTGCATCCGGTTCAGGCAGCGCACGAACGTGCTCTTGCCGCATCCGCTCGGCCCGATGATCGCCAGCACCGAGTTTTCCGGGACGGTGAGCGAGACGTTGCGCAGCGCGTGGTTCTGCTTGAACCAGGCGTTGAGCGCCTTGACTTCGATCTTCGGCGCCGCCAGCTTCTGCATCTCCACGGGCGGCCTCACCGGAACTTTTTCCGGGACGCCCAACGCCCCATGAGCGAGAGCGCGCCCACCAGGAGGAGAAGCACCAACGCCGAGCTCCATGCTTTGTCGTGCCATTCGGGATAGGGGCTCACCGCGTAGTTGAAGATCTGGACGGTCAGCGACGCGGTGGGTTGGTCGGGCCGCCAGTTCCAGAACTGGTTGTTCAGGGAAGTGAAGAGCAGGGGCGCGGTCTCTCCCGCGGCGCGCGCGACCGACAGCAGGATCGCGGTCATGATGCCGCCCAGCGCGGTCCGCAGCACGATCCGCAGCGACGTCCGCCACTGCGGCACGCCCAGCGCCAGCGAGGCCTCGCGCAGCGAGCCGGGAACCAGCCGGATCAGCTCCTCGGTGCTGCGCGCCAGCGTCGGCACCATCAACACCGCGAGCGCGACTCCGCCGGCCAGCGCGGAGAAGCGCCGCATGGGCAGCACCACCAGGCCGTAGGCGACGATGCCGACCACGATGGAGGGAACGCCGGACAGCACCTCCGCGGTGAACCGGATCGAGTCGCCGAAGCGCGTGTCGCCGCGCTCCGCCAGGTAGACGCCGGCGCCCACGCCGATCGGGACACCGATCAGACAGGCGATCCCCACCACGTACAGCGTGCCCGCGATCGCGTTGCCCACGCCTCCGCCGGTCTCGCCCACCGGAGCGGGGATGGCGGTGAAGAAGCTCCAGCTCAGCCCGGCGAAGCCGCGGGAGATCACCAGCCAGAGGAGCGAGACGAGCGGCACCAGCGCCGCGGACAGCGCCAGCGCGCACAGGCCGGTCATCAGCCAGTTCACGGCGCGGCGTCGGGCGAGCGACTTCATGCGGCCACCCGCGACGGCCCGCGCCGCGACATGCGCACCAGGAGCCTCGCCGCGACGTTCAGGGCCACCGTGACCGCGAAGAGCAAGAGCCCCAGCGCGGCCAGCGCGGCGGTGTGCAGGTCGCCGCTGGCCTCGGCGAACTCGTTGGCGATCACCGCGGGCAGCGAGTACCCGGGCGCGAACAGCGAGGCGCGTATGGTCGGCGAGTTCCCGATCACCATCGTGACCGCCATCGTCTCGCCCAGGGCACGCCCGAGCCCCAGCATGGTGGCGCCCACGATGCCGGCGCGCGCGTAGGGCAGCACGGCGATGCGGATCGCCTCCCAGCGCGTGGCCCCGAGCGCGAGCGCCGCCTCGCGCAGCGCGCCCGGCACGGTCTGCAGCACCTCGATGGAGATGGAGGTGATGGTCGGCAGGATCATGATCGCCAGGATGGTCCCGCCCGCCAGGTAACCGAGCCCGATGGGCGCTCCCTGGAACAGCGGCAGGAAGCCCAGCGTCTTGGCCAGTAACGGCTCGATGGGCCTGCGCAGCACCGGCACCAGCACGAACAGTCCCCAGAGGCCGAAGACCACGCTGGGGATGCCCGCGAGCAGCCCAATCGGGAACGAGACCACCGACTTCACCGAGGACGGCGCCATCTCCGTCAGGAAGAGCGCCAGCCCGACCGAGACCGGCAGCGCCAGCACCAGCGCCACCGCGCTGGTCACCAGCGTGCCGTAGATGTACGGCAGCGCCCCGTAGACGTCGCGGGTGACGTCCCAGACCGAATTGGCCACGAAATCAACCACGCCGGTGTGCGCGATGGCGGGACCGCCGATGCGCATCAGCTCGGCGACGATCAGCGCTGCCACCACCAGCACGCCTAGCCCGAGCACCGAGAGCACGGCGACCCAGGCGCGATCCGGCAGGTTGACGCGGGCGGTTGAGGTCTCCGGCGCGCGCTCCGGCTCCCCGGCTTGCGTCACGATCTCACTTGCGGTTTGCAAGCACGGCCTTTCCCTGGACCGTGATGGACTGCACCGTCGCCTCCACCCTCTGCACCAGGGGCGCGGGCAGCGCGGCGTAGTCCAGCGCCGGGGCCATCTTCTGGCCGTCGTGGATGGCCCACCAGAGGAAATGGACCAGCGCGCCGCCCTTCTTCGGATCGGACTGGTCCTTGTAGACGAGCAGATACGTGAACGCGGAGATCGGGTACGCGTCCTTGCCGGGAGCGTCGGCGATCGACACGCGGTAGTCCGCGGGGATCTCCGCCCTGGCCGCGGCCGCCGAGACGCTCTCCAGCGTCGCCTTCACCCACTGGCCGTCGTGGTTCTGCAAGTCCGCCATCGAGAGCTTGTTCTGGTTGGCGTAGGCGAGCTCGACGTATCCCAGGGCGCCCTCCGTCTGCTTCACCGTGCCGGTGACGCCCTCGTTTCCCTTCCCGCCCAGCCCCGCCGGCCAGTTCACGCTCTTGCCCGAGCCCGGACCGCTCTTCCACTCCGGCGAGATCCTGGCGAGGTAGTCGGTGAAGACGGCCGTGGTGCCGGACCCGTCGGATCGGTGGACCACCGTGATTGCCGCGTCCGGCAACTTGAGGCCGGGGTTGTCCTTCGCGAGCTGCGGGTCGTTCCACTTCTGGACCTTGCCGAGGAAGACGTTGGCCAGCGTCTGCGGCGATAGTCGCAGCGACGGCACCCCGGGGAGGTTGTAGACCACCACCACCGCCCCCATCACGGTGGGCACGTGCAGGATGCCGGGAGCCTTCTGCAGCTCGGCCTCGGTCATGGGCGCGTCGCTCGCGCCGAAGTCGACGGTCCTCTCGGTGATCTGCTTGATCCCGCCGCCCGAGCCGATCGACTGGTAGTTGATCCGCACGTCCGGGTGGAGCTTGTTGTAGTCGCTGAACCACTTCGAATAGATGGGGAAGGGAAAGGTCGCACCCGCGCCGTTGATCAGGACCTTCTCCGCGAAAGCAGCTCCTGCCATCGCCAGCGCGAGGCCCAATACCGCAAGGCCGTTCTTCATGGATGTGGGTTATTCTCTCCGGAAGGTGACAGCCGTGTGACAACACCGCAGCAATCTGGTGCCCCCACGGCAGCGCGCGGACCACCGCGGCGCTGCGGGACAGCCCCTAGGCAGGCGGGCGCCCGGCGGATCCCGCCTGTTTTGCGGAGAGCGCGACGATCCGGGGGCCTTCCATCTCCTCCACGGTCAGCTCGACAGGCCCGATCGCCACCCGGTCGCCGGGAACCGGGATCCGCCGCAGCCGCTCGATCAACAGCCCGCCCACGGTCGCCGCCGACCCCGGGTCGACCTGGACCCCGAAATGGTCCGCGAATTCGGGGACCGGCGTCCGCGGGTCCACCCGGTACTGGCCACCCGGGAGCGGCTCGATCGACGGACCTTCGCGGCTGTGCTCGTCCTGGACCTCGCCGACGACGGCGGTGGCGAGGTCCTCCAGCGTCACCAGGCCTGCAGTCCCGCCGTACTCGTCCACCACCACGGCGAGCGTCTGGCGCAGGCGACGGAACTCGCGCAGCAGCGCCTCGGCGCTCATGGTCTCGGGAACGTAGAGCGCCGGCCGCAGGATGGCGCGCAGTTCTTCCGGCGTGCGCGGCTCCTGGCCCAGGTGGAACACATCGCGCACGTGGAGGATGCCGGCCATGTGATCGATGTCCGTCTCGATCACCGGGTAGCGGCCGTGCCCGGCCTGCCTGGCCACGGCGCGGCGCTCATCGGGCGTCTGATCGAGGCGGAAGTAGATGATGTCCTGCCGCGCGACCATCAGATCGCGGGCCAGGCGCTGGGAAAGGCGGAGCGTCCGGTCCACCAGGTCCAGGCGCTCGCGCGACCCCTTCGCCGAGGAGCGCATGCCGGCGACAATCAGCCGCAGCTCCTCCTCGCTGTGCACCGCCTCCGCCCCGGACGGAGGCTGCAGGCCAACGAGCCGCAGCGTCGCGCCCGCGATGCCGTTGAGGACCCGGATCGCGGGATAGAACAGGACGCGGAACGCCTGCATGGGGACCGCGACCCACAGCGCCGTCCCCTCCGATCTCTGGATCGCTACGCTCTTGGGCGCGAGCTCGCCGAAGACGATGTGCAACAGCGTGATGATGGCGAAGGCGACCGCCGCGGTGATCGCCTCCGCCGCCCGGACGGGCAGACCGAGCCGGATCGCCGCCGGCTCGATCAGGTGGGCAAAGGCGGGCTCGCCGATCCAGCCCAAGGCCAGCGACGCCAGCGTGATGCCGAGCTGGGTCGCCGACAGGTACTCGTCCAGGCTCCGGACCAGCCGGGCAGCCCGCCTGGCGGCGGCGGAGCCCCGGCGCGCCAGCTCGTCGAGCCGGGTGGGCCGGACCTTCACCAGCGCGAACTCGGTCGCGACGAAAAAGCCGTTCAAGGCCACCAGCGCGAACGCCGCCACCACGGCCAGCCAGGAACCGGTCATCCCCGTTATTTAGCAGCGCCGCGAGGGTCCGCGGGCTGCCGTGGGACTGGCATTCCTTATTGCCCAAGGCGGCATGGGAATTGCTGAATTCGCGGCGCTTGCGAACCGATCGCGCCCGAAAAGCATCGCAGTTCCCGTGCGCGTCTGAGTGACAGGCCGCCCTCGATGAATTAGGAGAGGGTCCGCAGCGTAGGCATGGAACGTCGGGGAGGTTTCGTGGATCTCGCAGCGGGGACGCAGCAGCCGCCCATCCGCATCAGCAAGCGCCGGATGTGGCTCTTCGCCATCGCCGCCTTGTTGGGCGTGGTGGTGATCCTGGCGGGCATCAAGGCCGCCCAGATCGGCACCATGATCAAGGCCGGGAAGTCGTTTGCGATGCCGCCCGAGTCGGTCACTTCGGCCAAGGTGGTGGCCGAAGAGTGGCAGGGGTCCAGCGGCGCGGTTGGGACGCTGGTCGCGGTGCGCTCGGTGACGCTCTCGTCCGAGGTCACGGGGATGGTGCGCGAGATCAACTTCGACAACGGCGCCTTCGTCCGCCGCGGCGACCCGCTGGTGAAGCTCGACGTCTCCATCGAGCAAGCCCAGCTCGCCGCCGCCCGCGCCGACGCGGATCTGGCGCGCGCCACCCTGGCGCGGGCCAAGTCGCTGCGCGAGACGAAGACCAATTCTCCCGCGGATCTGGACGCCGCCGAGGCCAGGTTCAAGCAGACCAACGCGAACGTGGCCACCCTCGAGGCCACCCTCGCCAAGAAGACCATCCGCGCCCCGTTCGACGGGCGCATCGCCATCCGCCAGGTGGAGCTCGGGCAGGTCCTGTCCCCCGGGACGGCGATCTCTTCCTTGAGCTCGATCCACCCCATCTACGCCGAGTTCTGGATGCCGCAGCAGGTGCTCTCCGAGCTGAACGTGGGCATGCAGGTGCGCCTGCGGACCGACGTCTTTCCGAAGAGCTCCTGGGAGGGCGCGCTGACCACCATCAACCCGCAGGTCGACGTGGCCACCCGCAACGTGCGCGTGCGCGCCACCTTCCCCAACCAGGACGGACGCCTGCGCCCGGGCATGTTCGGGAACGTCGACGTGCTCGCCCCCGACAAGCGCCCGGTGCTGGTGATCCCGGGCACCGCGGTGCTGTACGCGCCCTACGGCGACTCGGTGTTCGCCATCGAGGAGAGGAAGAGCGATTCCGGGAGCTCGGGGCTGATCGCCCACCAGAAGTTCGTGCGCCTCGGCGAGCGCCGCGGCGACCTGGTGGCGGTGCTCTCCGGGCTCCAGGCCGACGAGTCGGTGGTGAGCAGCGGCGCCTTCAAGCTGCGCAATGGGATGTCCGTGGTGGTGCGGAACGATCTGGCGCCGGGCGCCGAGGTCGCGCCCAAGCCCGTGGACCGCTGAGGCACAAATGAAGTTCACCGACCTGTTCATCAAGCGCCCGGTCGTCGCGCTGGTGGTCAACCTCCTGATCCTGATCGCCGGCGTCCAGGCGATCAGGTCGCTGAACGTCCGCCAGTACCCGCGCAGCGAGAACGCGCAGATCACCATCACCACCGTCTACGTCGGCGCCGCCGCCGAGCTGGTGCGGGGATTCGTCACCACGCCGCTCGAGCGCGCCATCGCCTCGGCAGACGGGATCGACTATCTGCAGTCGGAGAGCAAGCTGGGGCTCTCCACCATCACTGCCCGCCTGCGGCTCAACTACGACTCCACCAAGGCGCTGGCGGAGATCGGCTCCAAGGTGGACCAGGTCCGGGGCGATCTGCCGCGGGAGGCCGAGGTCCCGGTCCTCAACATCACCTCCGCCGACAGCCAGTTCGCCTCCGCGTACCTGAGCTTCTCCTCGGAATTCCTCAAGCAGAACGAGATCACCGACTACCTGGTCCGCGCCGTCCAGCCGCGGCTCTCCGCGCTCGAAGGCGTGCAGAGGGCCGACATCCTCGGCGCGCGCACCTTCGCCATGCGCGTCTGGCTCAAGCCCGACCGGATGGCAGCCCTGAACGTCAGCCCGGTGCAGATCCGGCAGGCGCTCGCAGCCAACAACTATTTGGCGGCGGTGGGCCAGACCAAGGGCTCGCTCCTGCAAGTGAACCTGACGGCGAACACCGACCTGCGCTCGCGCGAGGAGTTCGAGAACATGGTGGTGCGCCAGGACCAGGGCGGCACCATCCGGCTGCGCGACGTGGCGGACGTGGTGCTCGGTGCCGAGGACTACGACACCGCGGTGAATTTTACCGGCCAGACGGCCGTGTTCATTGGCGTCTGGGCGCTGCCGAACGCGAACTCACTGGACGTGATCAAGCGGGTCCGGGTGGAGCTCGACTCGCTGCAGAAGGAATTACCCGAGCAGATCAAGGCCACCATCGCCTACGACGCCACCGCCTACATCCGCAGCGCCATCAGCGAGGTGGTGGAGACGCTCCTGGAGACGATCCTGATCGTGGTGATCGTCATCTTCCTCTTCCTCGGATCGCTGCGGTCGTCGCTGGTGCCGGTGGTCGCCATCCCGCTCTCGTTGATCGGCGGCATCTTCCTGGTGCAGGTGTTCGGCTTCACCATCAATCTGCTCACCCTGCTGGCCATCGTCCTGTCGGTGGGGTTGGTGGTCGACGACGCCATCGTGGTGGTGGAGAACGTCGAGCGACACCTGAGCGAAGGGCTCAAACCGATCGACGCCGCCCTCAAGGGCGCGCAAGAGCTGGTGGGGCCGATCATCGCCATGACCATCACGCTCGCGGCCGTCTATACCCCCATCGCCTTCCAGGGCGGCCTGACGGGCTCGCTCTTCCGCGAGTTCGCGCTCACGCTCGCTGGCGCGGTGACCATCTCGGGCATCGTGGCGCTGACGCTGTCGCCGATGATGTCGGGTTACTTCCTGAAGGCCGACACCGAGCAGAAGGGGCTCGCCGGAGTCATCAACCGCACCTTCGAGCGCGTCAAGGCGGGCTACGGGCGCCTGCTGCAGAAGACCTTCGCCGTGCGCCCGGCCATCTACGCGGCCTGGGTGGTGATCGGCGGGCTCGCCCTGCTGATGTTCCAGCAGTCGCCCAAGGAGCTGGCTCCACTCGAGGACCAGGGCATCATCTTCGGGATCCTGAACACGCCGGCCAACTCGACGCTCGACCAGATCCTGCCGTCGACCCGGGCCATCCACAAGGCGATGGCGGAGATCCCGGAGACCCAGTTCACCTTCCAGATCACCTTCCCGAACAGCGGGTTCTTCGGGGATGGCTTGAAGCCCTGGCGGGAGCGGAAGCGCAACGCCTTCCAGGTGCTGCCCCTTCTTTCGCAGAAGGTCGCCGCCATCCCCGGCGTGCAGACGTTCGCCGTGGTCCCGCCCTCCTTGCCCGGCGGCGGCAACTTCCCGGTCGAGGTGCTCTTCGCCTCCACCGCGGAGCAGAGCGAGATCCTCGAGTTCGCCACGCAGCTGCAGCAGAAGGCGGCGCAGAGCGGGAAGTTCGCCTTCCCCCCGGTGATCGACACGAAGATCGACCAGCCGCAGTCGGAGATCCAGATCGACCGCGACAAGGTCGCCGAGCTGGGGCTCAACCTCCAGTCGGTGGGCCAGGACCTCAGCGCCGCGGTGGGCGGGAACTTCGTCAACCGCTTCAGCGTGGGCGGGCGCAGCTACAAGGTGATCCCGCAGCTGCTCCGCACCGAGCGGCTCAACCCGGAGCAACTGCAGGACATCTACATCACCGGCCCCAACGGGCAGTTGGTCTCGCTCAGCACCATCGCCACGCTGCGCGATTCGGTGACCCCGCGCTCGCTCAGCCGATTCCAGCAGCTCAACGCGGTGAAGCTCAGCGGCGTGTCGATGGTCCCGCTGGACGACGCGCTCAGGTTCCTCGAGGACGAGGGCGCGAAGATCCTCCCCAAGGGCTACACCATCGATTACACCGGCGAGTCGCGGCAGCTCCGCCAGGAGGGAAACAAGTTCCTCCCCGCGTTCGGCCTCGCCATCATCCTCATCTTCCTGGTGCTCGCGGCGCAGTTCAACAGCTTCCGCGACCCGTTCGTGATTCTCGCCGGCTCCGTCCCGCTGGCGATGTTCGGCGCCTTGCTGATGACGTTCCTGAAGATGCCGAACCCGAACATGCACTTCTTCACGGACGGCTGGACCACCACCCTCAACGTCTACTCGCAGGTGGGGCTGGTCACCCTGGTCGGCCTGATCGCGAAGAACGGCATCCTGATCGTCGAGTTCGCCAACAAGCTCCAGGAGGAGGGCCAGGCGAAGATGGACGCGATCCGGAACGCCGCCATGACCCGGCTCCGGCCCGTGCTGATGACCAGCGTCGCGACGATCTGCGGCCACTTCCCGCTCACGCTGGTGACCGGACCGGGGGCGGCTGCCCGCAACAGCATCGGGCTCGTCCTGGTGGCGGGAATGGCGGTGGGCACGATTTTCACGCTCTTTTTCCTGCCCTCCATCTACCTCTTGATCGCCAAGGACCACCGGGCAGACCAGAAGGTCGTGGAACCTACACCCGCTCCCGCCCCGGCTGCCGCCCTGGAGCCAACTGCTTGACAGAACAACCGGAAGTCGGTAACCGGGCGCGCGCGTCCGGCGTAACACCGTTATCCGGGGTGTCAGCGGGGTGTCAGGTCGTGAAGCCGAAGGGTCTCAAGACGTTTCGTTGCCGGGTGCGCGCCTCGGGCTGCACCACCACCGTGGAATGCCTGGCGCCGACGGCGGCGGCCGCGGCCTGGGTGATCGCCCGGGAAGGATTGCACGACGAGGGCGTGTCCTGGGTGCAGGTGGCGGTCAGCGAGTGGAGCCCCGCGCTGGCGGACTACATCGTGCCGGACAACGTGATCATCGTCGCCCCCGCCGACCCTGCTCCGGAAGGCGCGGATCAGGTGGTCTTCTACTCCCTCGCCTCCGAGGGGAAAGCGCCGACTACTTCAGGCGCCGGATGATCGCTCCGGCGTGCCAGTAGTAGACGGCGGTGTCGTCCACGCGCAGCGCGTACCAGTTCGACTCGTTGCTGGTGTCCACGCCTTTGAAGCCGCTTCCGTCGGCATTGGCGCGGAAGATGCCGTACGGGCCGTTGCCGCCGAGCCAGTTCCAGTAGACCACCGAGGCGTTGACATCGAGGTCGATGCCGTACTGATAGCTGGCGGCGCCGTTGCCGTTGGAGAGGATCCGTACCCTGAAGTCGGACTTGCTCATCGCCTGCACGTGACCGTTGGCCGCGGAGGAGACCGTGTAATAGAGGCGGAAGTAGACGTTGTCGGGGTCGAGACGGATCGCCTGCGGATAGCAGTTGAGGCCACACGACAGCACGCTCTCCACCGAGCCGCCCTTGCGCGGCACGCGCCGGATCGTCCCGCCCTCGCTGGCATAGTCCGCCCAGTAGAGGTGGGTCGCGTCCACCGCCACCGCGCCGATCGGGTTCTGCCCGCCGGCGAGCATGGTGTCGGTCCGGTCCTGCATCCGGTGGACCGAGCCGGAGCTGGGTCTTCCGCTGGAGTTGACCGTCCAGTACAGCGCGCCGGTCTCGTCGAGCGCGAGCTTCCCGATCGGTCCCCCGGAGAAGAGGAGGGCGATCTGCCCGCCGCCCACCGGCGTGGAGTAGATGCTGGAGCCGTCGGTCCAGTACAGGTACGAGTCGTCCGCAACGATCGCGGTCGCGTATCCGCTCGCCACCTGGACGGCGGCGCCACCGTTCTTCCCGGTCGACCAGATCGCGTTGCCGTTCGAGTAGCGCGGCCAGAACACCTTGGTGGAGTTGAGCGCGATGATGCCGCCGTTCGTGCCGTCGTTGGGCGCGAGCGCGAGCACCTCGGACTGGAACTCGGCGGTGACCTTGGTGTCGGCCTGCAGCGTGAGCTGGCAGGTGGTGGACGTCCCGGTGCAGGCGCCTCCCCAGCCGAAGAAGCGCACCCCCCCGGCTGGCGCGGCGGTCAGCGTCACCGGGGTGCCAGCAGCGACGGTGACGTCGCAGCCTGTGGAGGACTCGCCGCAGTTCAGGTTGGCGCCGGTGACGGTGCCCGGGCCGGTGGTGGCCACGGTGAGGTGCACCTGCTGCACGACGAAGTTGGCGAAGACGTTGACGTCCCGGGAGAGCGAGAGACTACAAGTACCCGTGCCGCTGCAGTCGTTGCCCCATCCCGCGAACGTGTAGCCGGCGGAGGCGGTGGCCGTGAGCGAGACCGAGGACCCGTCGTCGAAGTTCGCGCTGCAGGTCGCGGAGTCGCAATCCAGGCCGGCGGGCGCCGAGGTGACCCGCCCTTTGCCCTGGACGACCACGGTCGCGCGGTGCTTGTTCGGCGGCGGCGGAGGCGCGGTCGCGAAAGTCGCGCTGACCTCGCGGTCCGCGTCCAGCGTCAGGTCGCAGGTGCCGGAGCCGCCGCACGCGCCCGCCCAACCCACGAAGGTGGAGCCCGAGTCGGCGACGGCCGTCAGGTGGACCTGCGTGCCAGCCGGGTAGGTGGCGCTGCAGCTTCCGCGGCAGTCCGCGGAGCCTGCGCCGCGCACGAGGCCGTTGCCGGCGGTGGTGACCTTGAGGTTGAACTGGGACGGACCGGTGTTGCCGGGACCGCCGTCCGGAGTCGAGCTCGGAGGCGCCTCCGTGCTGGAACCGCACCCGACAACGAGGGCCGCAAGGGCCGCCGCCACCCAACCCGCCATCCGCGCGCGCATGATTCGCTCCCCCTAAGTAAGGGAAAGCGTTGACATTCAAGCGGCAGGCGGCAAGCCTGAAGAGTATTTCCCGGGCGAGCGGGCAGGCGCTCAGTTGGAGAGGTTGCTCTCCAGCATGTACCCGGTCTTTCCGTTCGCGAGCTTGACGCGGCGCAGCCCGTATCCGACGTTGCTCGGGCTTGCGCAGACCGGCATGTCCTCCTTGAGCCTCTCAGCGATCTTTCCGTTGCTGGAGTCGGGAATGTCGTAGACCTCCGACCCCCGGGAAGCCACCGCAGGGATCATCGGCGCGCAGGCTTGAGCGTCGAGCTTGGACGCGCTGGTCTGCTGCGAGCCGTTGGACGAGGAGCCCGTGGCGCACGCGACCGGCGCCGCCACGAGCAGGGCGCAAAGCACCTTCATGTTTGACCTCCGCAACGAAGGTGAATCCAATCTCAGAACGGTTTCGCCGCCCCGGTATTTCGGGGGCGGACGTAAATTCCCCTGAGGCGGCTTCAGGACCGCCGGCGCTTGCGCCGGACGCGGCGGGTCTTTGGCCGTGACTTGGAGCGGGAGCTCATCCGCGATCCCCTGCTCTTTGCGCCCGCAAGCTCTTCCTTCCAGACCACCGCCTCCACGTTGTGCCCGTCGGGATCCAGCACGAAGGCCGCGTAACCATAGTCCTCGCGAATTCCCGGACCGCCGTTGTCCTTGCCGCCGGCCTCGATGGCTGCCGCGTAGAACGCGTCCACGGTGGACGGGGCGTCCGCGTGGAACGCGACGTGCGTCGGCGTGCCGACCTTCCCCTTGGTGACCCAGAAGTCATGGCGTCCGCCTTGGACGAAGCCGAAGGCATCGCCGTACTCGCGGTCGACGCCGTAGCCCAGCGGCGCCAGAGCCTGCTCGTAGAATTTCCGGCTGGCGCGGGCGTCGCGGCAGCGAAGACTGATGTGCTCGATCATGTCCCGGACGTAGCTTCGCGCCGGTCTCGTCCGCAAGGGCCGGCGGTCGCGGGTGGCGAGGTGCCGACAGCTCAGGCCGGGCGCGCCATCTGCGCCGGCGCGGGAGCGGGCCGGGAGAGGCGGCGGTCCACGGCCCGGTAGATCCGATCGGTCAGCCAGGTGAGCACGAACGTACAGGCCACAAGCAACGCGATCAGCGCCCAGTACTGCGGCCACGAGCACGACTTTCCCCAGCGCGACTCGAAGGAGAACCCGAAGACGCGGAAGAAGAGCAGCATCTCGTGGAAGAAGTAGCCCGCCAGCGAGGAGGCTCCGAACACCTCGACGAACCGCACCGGCGCGGAGGTGCGCCAGCCGCCGGGGACCCGCCGCTCCAGCGCGAGCAGCGCCAGCGCGAAGAGGCAGACCTGCGTGAAGCGGCGAGCGGCATTCGCGGGGTTGGTGACCCAGAACTCGTGCGGCGGGTACGCGGCCTGGAACCATGGCGTCGCAGCCCAGATCAGGATGCCGGCACCCGCCAGACCGGACAGCCAGAGCGCCGCGCCGCGCCTGCCGTGCTCCGCCGTCGCCGCTCCCACCGCGGCGCCGAGATAGACGTAGCCGGCCCAGGGCAGCAGCGGAAACACCGCGTTCGCGCGCTGGTTGAGGATCCCTTCCCACGGCGGGCCCAGGGCCTCCGCAAACGGCGCCAGGCCGAAGGCGAGGGCGGCGAGGAGCACCGCCGCCCAGCGCAGCGCGCGCGGGCGGGGCGCGAGCACGAACAAGATGGGCAGCGCGATCAGGAGCGAGAAGCCGATGCACTGCAGGATGTCCATCCGCAGGATCCACTTCGGCTCGCGGAAGATCGGGAACCACATCCAGTTCACCAGCGTGCCGACCAGCAGCACCTCCGCCAGCCGGCGCAAGGTCTTGCGCACGCGCCGCCGCCGGGCATCGGCCGAACCGGGGGACAGCGCGGCGCGCACCTGCGTCAGCGCCATGGAGAAGCCGGCGGCGAGGATGAACGAGGGCGCGACGAGGCCGTCCACCCATTGCAATGCGCTGAACAGGGTCCCGGCCCGGAGCTCCTCCCGCAACAAGGTCAGACCGTGCGTCTGGATCATCAGCAGCACGGCCAGGCCGCGCAGCCAGTCGATGGCGCGGACGCGGGAAGCGGCACGGGAATCCGGAGGCGGCGCACTGACCGGCATCGCCCGCAGTGGATCATGAACGGAAGGTTTGTCCAGAGATCGGACAACCGTGCGCAACCGGACTCCAGGCTCCCGGCCGAGCGCCCTACCGCCTGCCGTCCGACGTGATTACCGTCACACCCGCTCGGGCCGAAGGGCGCGGCGGGAGGGGAAAAATGATGCAGAAGTCGACGATCGCGGCGGCGGCCGCGGCGATCGCGCTGTCGGGGACGGCGCGCGCGCACGAGTTCGCCTGCGAAGAGACGGTGGACGGCGAGGTCGTCCACGTCGTCGAGAGCTATCCGGCGACGCTCACGTTCAAGGTGGTCCTCACCAACACGCATCCGACGGACCGGTCCACGGCCCTGTCGTTGCGCGACGACGTCTTCGCCAGGCTCGGCGTGCAGTTGCCGCCGGCGCCGTTCACGCTGGACGTCGGGCAATCGACCGAGTTCACCGCCACGGTGACCGTCCGGAACGAC
>DASQAS010000047.1:0-42233 GCA_035635635.1 Myxococcales bacterium
GACGAGCTGAAGAACCGCAGCGGCGTTTGCGCCGGGCACCACCTGCACGGCGTGCACATGGGGTGGGTCCGCGTCGAGGGCGAGGCGCCCGATGGGCTGCGCTGGGAGCTCGGCGTGCGCGCGGGTCTTCGGCCGCTCGCGGTCATTGAGCCCGGCGGTCTGGATACGGCGTTCGCCGGTACTGGCTGCCGCTGATCTCAGGCGCGCGACCAAGGCTGCGCGACCGGGAGCCTGGGCTGCAACGGCGATACCGGTCCGCTCCTCGTCGACCACTCGTCCGCGCTCCGTGCCCTGCTCGCCTTCGTCCTCTGTGCCTCGGCCGCACGCGCCGAGGAAGTCCAATCACTCGTCGACCGCTCGCTCACCCTGCGTGGAGGCAAGGTCAGGGCTACCTCGACCTCCGCTGACCCTCTGGTTCCGAGCCCGGATCTGATTCTCGAGCACCCCCGTCCGCTCTCGGAAGCGCTCGACGTTGCGGAGCTTGATGCCCTCGTAGCCGCGGACCAGGTCGGGCAGGGCCGCCATCTCCGCGAGCGCCTCTTCCGTGGACGGCGAGAGGGTCTCCAGCGAACGCAAGACGAGAGCGCGGTACTCCTCGATCAGCGCCCGCTCGACCTTGCGCACTTCGTTGCGTCCGAACGGATCGAACGGCGTTCCGCGCAGCCGGCGCAGCGCGCTCAGGAGCACGAGCACCGGCCGTGCCCACCGTCCGAGCTTCAGCTTGCGCTTCATTCCCAGTGCGCGCAGCAGCGGCGGATGCAGGTGCCAGTACACGCGCGCCCCGCCGGGGAACTGCTTGCGGATTTGCTCCTCCGCCCCTCCGCGCAGGAGCAGTCGTGCGACCTCGTACTCGTCCTTGTACGCCATCAGCTTGTAGAGGTTTCGCGCCACCTCCTCGGCGATGCGCGTCTGCCCCGGCGCACGCTCCTGCTCGCGCGCCGCGACCCGCTGGACGAACTCCACGTACCGGCGGGCGTAACCGGCATCCTGGTAGGAGACCAGGTCCGCCGCGCGGATCTCGACCAGCCGCCGCAGCTCGCCCGCGAAGCCCGTGCCGGAGAGAAGTCCCGCGACGTCCGCAGCGTCCTTCGGGAGCGTCGCGGGCACCCCCGCGTCCGCCCGCGTCGCCGCCGCCTCCACGGCGCCGCGATCCACCACCCACCGCCGCCCCCACCGGAACGCGAGCCGGTTCGCTTCCACCGAGACGCCGTTCAGCTCGATGGCGCGCTCGATCGACTCCGAGCGCAGCGGCACGAGGCCCGCCTGGTACGCCGCTCCCAGGAGCAACAGCCCCGAGGGCATGTGATCGCCGAACAGCGCCTCCGAGATGCGCAGCGAGTCCAGATAGAGGTTCCTCGAAGCGCGAGTGCTGTGGTCGAGCGCGTGCGTGAGGCCACCCACCTCCGGGAAGAGGCTGTCCACATGCGTGACCATCTGTCCGGTCGGCACCTTGCTGGTGCTGACCACAGCGACAGTGCGCTGGGGATCCGCGCGCGCCAGGTTCTGCGGCGCGGTGCTCACCAAAAGGTCCAGGCCGAGGTAGAGGTCGGCATGCGTGACGCCGATCCGGCTCCCGACCTCGGGCGGCGCATCGAAGAGGCGCAGGTGCGACACGACCGGCCCGCCCTTCTGCGACAGGCCCGTCTGGTCGAGGCTGCGGACGTGCTTCCCATCGAGCAGCGCAGCGGTGCCGACGATGGAGTCGACCGTCACCACGCCGGTGCCGCCGATGCCCATCAGGTAGATGGAATACCCGTCGCCGCAGGCGGGCCTCGAGGCCGGCTCGGGCGGCACCTCGGCCGGAGGCAGGGAGCGCCGCTTCGCCTTTGGAAGCTCGGGGCTGGTCGGCACCGCGGTGAGGAACGACGGGCAGTCCCCTTTCAGGCAGGAGTAGTCCTTGTTGCAGGACGACTGGTGGATGCGCGTCTTGCGGCCCAGCTCGGTCTCGATCGGCTGCACCGACAGGCAGTTCGACTGGACTCCGCAGTCGCCGCATCCTTCGCAGACCGCTTCGTCGATGAAGACGCGCATGGGCGGGTCGGGACGCTTCCCCCGCTTGCGGAGCCGGCGCTTCTCTGCGGCGCACTCCTGGTCGTACACGAGCGCGGTGACACCGGGAATCTCGCGCAGGCGCCGCTGGACTGCGTCCAGATCGTCGCGGTGGTGGAGCGTTGCGCCGTCCAGCTGGCCCTTCTGGTACTTCTCCGGCTCGTCGGAGACGACGGCCACCTCGCGGACGCCTTCGGCGCGGAGCTGGTGGACGAGCGCGGGCACCGGAAGCGCGCCGGCCGCCTGCTGGCCGCCGGTCATCGCCACCGCGGAGTTGTAGAGCACCTTGTACGTGACGTTCACGCCGGCGGAGACGGCGGCCTTGATCGCCAGCATGCCCGAATGGAACAGCGTCCCGTCGCCGATGTTCTGGAACAGGTGCGGCACGCCGGTGAACGCGGCGGCGCCCACCCACTGGGCCCCTTCGCCGCCCATGGGCGTGATCCCCACCACGGAGCGATCCATGCGGATGGCCATGGTGTGACAGCCGATGCCGCCGCCGGCGATCGATCCCTCCGGCACGACGGTGGACGTGTTGTGCGGGCATCCGCTGCAGAAGAACGCGCTGCGCGCGACCGCCAGGGGCGCCGGCCGGCGGCGCACGGCCTCCAGCGTCGCGATGCGGGCGCGCGCCGACTCCGGCAGCGGCCGTCCGGCGAGGCGCGCCGCGAGGATCGGCGCGATCGAATCGGCGTCCAGCTCGCCGTACGACGGCACCAGCATCTTTCCCGCCTCGTCCAGCTTGCCGACGATGCGCGGGCGCCCCGGAGCATCGTAGAGCGCGTCCCGCAGCAAGAGCTCGAGGAAGGGGCGCTTCTCCTCCACCACCACGATCTCCTCGAGCCCCTCCGCGAATTCGCGCGCGATGCCCGGCTCGAGCGGATACAACATGCCGATCTTGAGCAGTCGGACGCCGGCCCTGCGCAGGCCCTCGCCTTCGAGCCCCAGATCGCGCATCGCCTGCCGCAGGTCGAACCAGGTCTTGCCCGAAGCGACGATCCCGACGCGATCTCCATCGCTGCGCGCGACGATGCGGTTCAAGCCGTTGGCCGCCGCGTACCTGCGCGCCATCTCCAGGCGCGAGGAGTGCAGCGTCGCCTCCATCTCCAGCGAGAAGGGCGCAAACAGCCGCGCATCGAAAGAAGGGACGAATGGGCGCCCGGAGACTTCCAGATACGGCGCCACCGGAGAGATGCGGTCCGGGGAGACCTCGGCGGTGCCGGCCTCGTCGCAGACGTCGGTGGCGCACTTCATCCCCACCCAGAGTCCGGAGCAGCGCGAGAGCGCGTAGCCATGGAGGCCCAGGTCGAGCACCTCCTGCACGCTCCCCGGGTACACCACTGGAAACCCAGCTGCCCAGAAGGCAGGCTCGCTCTGGCTCGGGATGGTGGAGCTCTTGCAGGACGGATCGTCGCCCGCCAGCGCCAGCACGCCCCCGTTCTTGCCCACGCCGGCGAAGTTGGCGTGCTTGAAGATGTCTCCGGACCGATCGACGCCGGGGCCTTTGCCGTACCACATGCCGAGCACCCCGTCGTACTTGGCGGCAGGGAGGATCGAGGCGAGCTGGCTGCCGAAGACCGCCGTCGCGGCCAGCTCCTCGTTGACGCCGTTGACGAACCGCACCTCGTGCGCGCGGGCGATGGCCGCCGCCCGCTCGAAGGCCACGTCGAGCCCACCGAGAGGCGATCCGCGATATCCGGAGACGAGCGTGGCGGTCTTGAGGCCGCGCCGGCGATCCGACCGGTGCTGATCGAGCGTGAGCCGCACCAGCGCCTGGATCCCGCTCAGGTAGACGACGCCCTCTTCGAGCAGGTACTTGTCGTCCAGCGACCAGGCCTGCGCTCGAAGGGAAGGGTTCGTCTGCACGGCGGCGTGGCATGACAGCACACTGCCCGCGGGCGCGTCGAGGCAAAGTGCGCGGCCTGTTCTGCCTGGCGGAATGCCCGGCCGGCCTGGAGTGACGCCAGGGGCATTTTCTGGTTACCTGAAATCATGGAACCCCTCCAGGCGTACCTCGCGAAACCGTGGCTGAAGTTCTATCCGCCCGGCGTGCCGCACGTGGTCGACTTCGAGGCGAAGCCGGTGTTCCAGCTGTTCGACGAGGCCGCCGCCCGCTGGCCGAAGCGCGACGCGCTGGTCTTCTACGGCCGAGGCATCACCTACGGCGAGCTGCACGACGCGATCGACCGGCTCGCGTGCGCCCTCGCGGATCTGGGCGTGAAGAAGGGCGACCGCGTCGCCCTCTACCTGGTCAACAGCCCGCAGTTCGTGATCGCCTGGTTCGCCGCGCTCAAGGCCGGCGCGGTGGTCACCAGCATCAGCCCGCTCTACACGAGCCACGAGGTGCGCTACCAGCTCGAGGACAGCGGCGCGCGCGTGATCATCTGCCAGGACATCCTCTACGAGAAGGTGGCGAAGAGCGGCGCGGCGCTCGACGCCGCGGTGGTCACCTCGGTGTCCGAGTACCTCTCTCCGCTCAAGCGGCTCTTCAACCGGAGCGCGCCGGCGCGGGTTCCATCCGCCCCGGGCGTGCACTGGCTGCAGGATCTGCTCAAGAAGTACCCGGCCCGCCCGCCGCCGATCAGCATCGACCCGGCCAAGGATCTGGCCGCCCTGCCCTACACCGGCGGCACCACCGGACATCCCAAGGGCGTGATGCTCACGCACGCGAACATGGTCGCGGCGGAGAAGCTGGCGAGATCCATCTACCCGGACTTCGTCCCCGGCAAGGAAGTGGTGATCGCTTTCTTGCCCTTCTTCCACATCTACGGGCAGGTGGTGATCATGCTGAGCGGTCTCTCGCAAGGGAACCTGCTCGTGCTCTTCACCAGCCCGGACACGGAGGCGATCCTCACCGCGATCGAGCGCTACCAGGCCACCGCCTTCTACGGCGTCCCGACCTTGTTCGAGTACCTCAAGGACCACAAGGACACGGACAAGGTGAACTGGCGCCGGCTGAAGCTGGTCCTCTCCGGGGCGGACACCCTGCACGAGTCCACCACCAAGGGATGGTCCCGCCGGACCGGGTCCAACATCATCGAGGGCTACGGCATGTCCGAGACGTGCGCGATGAGCCACGTCAACCCGATGCAGCGGCCCAAGGCCGGCTCGTTCGGCTGCCCGATCCCCAACGTGCTGGCGGCGGTGATCGACCCGGAGACGCAGGCGTTCGCGCCCCCCGGCCAGATCGGAGAGCTGGTGCTCTCGGGTCCAAGCGTGATGAGCGGCTACTGGCGAAAGCCAGACGAGACGGCGCACACCTTCCTCGAGCACGAAGGGCGCCGGTGGCTCCGGACCGGCGACATCGTCCGCATGGACGAGGAGGGGTACTTCCACTTCTTCGACCGCTGCAAGGACCTGATCAAGTGCAAGGGCTACTCGGTCTTCGCCAAGGACGTGGAAGAGGTGCTCTACGCGCATCCCCAAGTGAAAGCGGCTGGCGTGATCGGCGTCCCCGACCCGGCGCTGGGCGAGAAGATCAAGGCCATCGTGGTCCTCCAGGCGGACGCGCGCGGCAAGGTGAACGAGGACGAGCTCAAGGCCTACTGCCGCGAGCGGCTGGCCGAGTACAAGGTGCCGCAAGTGATCGAGTTCCGCGGCGAGCTGCCCCGCACCGACGTGGGCAAGGTCTCCCGTCGCGAGCTGCGGGACGATCAGACGACCGTGTAAATGACCATCCCGTTCTTCCGCGTCGAGCACCTCACCCGCCGCTTCGGCGGCCTGCTCGCCGTCAACGACGTCAGCTTCGAGCTTCGCCGCGACCAGATCGTCGGCCTGATCGGCCCGAACGGCGCCGGCAAGACCACCCTGCTCCGCCTGATCACGCAGGTGCTCAAGCCGGACAGCGGCCGGGTGCTCTTCAACGGCGAGGACATCACCGCGCTGCGCGTCTGGGACGTGGTGAACCGCGGGATCGCCTGCACCTTCCAGAACACGCGCCCGTTCCGCCACCTGCCCATCATCGCCAACGTGATGGTGCCCCTGCTGGCGCCGCGCGCGCATGCCCGCGGCGAGTGGGTCCGGAAGATCGACGCCAAGGCGATGGACGCGCTGGAGTTCGTGGGCATCGCCGACCAGGCGCTGGAGCCCGCCTCCGCGCTGTCGCAAGGCGACCTCAAGCGGCTGGAAGTGGCGCGGGCCATCGCCACCGAGCCGGAGCTGCTCCTGCTCGACGAGCCCCTCGGCGGGCTGAATCCGGCCGAATCCGAGTTGCTGGCCCGATCGATCCGGCGGCTGCACAAGGGCGGACGCTTCGGCCGGCTGCACTCCGAAGGCCCGGCGGTGGTGATGATCGAGCACAAGCTCAAGGAGCTGATGTCCATCGCGGACCGGGTGATCGTGATGGACCACGGCGAGGTGCTGGCCGACGGACCGCCCGGAGAGATCGTGAAGAACCCGAAGGTGGTGGAGGCCTACCTGGGGTCCGCGCATGCCGCTCCTTGAGGTGAAGGGCCTTTCGGTCCGCTACGACAAGGCCGTGCTGCTCAACGGCGTGTCGCTGCGCGTGGACGAGGGCGAGTTCGTGGGCCTGGTCGGACCCAACGGCGCCGGCAAGTCCACGCTCTTGCGCGCCATCTCCGGGCTGGTCCGCTTCGAGGAGCGCATGAAGCGCGGCGGGGACGGCGAGATCGCGCTCGAGGGCGAGGTCTGGTTCAAAGGCGAGCGGATCGACGGGCTCGCGGCGCACGAGATCCGCCTCCGCGGCCTGGTCCACTGTCCCGAGCGGCGGCGGCCCTTCCGCGAGCTGACGGTGGAGGAGAACCTCCTCGCCGGCGCGTACCTCTCGCGCAGCGCGAGCGAGAGGCAGCGAAATCTGGAGAAGGCCTACGCGCTCTTCCCCAAGCTGGCCGAGCGCAAGAGCCAGGTCTCGGGCAAGCTCTCGGGAGGCGAGCAGCAGATGCTCGCCACGGCGCGCGCGCTGATGTACGAGGCCAAGCTGCTGGCCATCGACGAGCCGTCGCTCGGCCTCGCTCCGCGCGTGCGCGAGGAGCTGTTCGCCGCCGTCGCCAAGATCCACGCGCAGGGAACGCCGGTCCTGCTGGTCGAGCAGGAGGTGGCGCAGGTCTTCCGCATGGCGCGCCGCAACTACGTGCTCTCGCAGGGACGCATCATCGCCGAGGGCACCGCCCAGCAGATGATGGCCGACGAATCGCTGCGCGCCGGCTACCTGGGGTTGTGAGCGGGCTCCCGCGCCCGGTGCGCGTGCAGCGGGGCGTCGCAGACGCGGCAGGTCTGGCGCCAGGCGGCGTTCTGTTGCTTGCAGCGGGGGCAGCGCGTCTCGATCCGGTCGCGCACCCAGGGCGTCAGGCCGCGCGGCATGAAGAGCAGCACCAGGAGCACGATCACGGCGAAGATCAGCAGGCGCAGCTCGCCGAACTCACCATGAGAACCCAGCCATTCGGTCAAGGGATAGAGCAGGAAGACGGCCGTGACCGGACCGTAGATGGTGGCGAGCCCGCCGAACACGCCCCAGATCACCGCCTGGAAGGAGAGCGCCGTCTCCAGCGTGGAGGGCCCTGCGCCGCGCATGAAGTGCGCGTAGAGTCCGCCGGTGATTCCCGCCGCCGCGGCCGAGATGCCGAACACCGCCATCTTGTAGCGGCTGGTGTCGATGCCGGACGCCCGCGCTGCCAGCTCGTCGTCGCGGATGGCGTGCAGGACGAGGCCGAAGCGCGAGTCGGCGAAGGCCCAGATGCCGAAGACCACCGCCAGCATGGCCGCGGCGGCGATGTAGTAGTTGCCGATGCGGGAGGTGGCCAGAGGCGAAAGGCCGCTGACGCCCAGCTCCCCTCCGGAGAATTCGGGGAAGGCGAAGAGGACACCGATCAGGATCAGCGGAAACGCCAGCGTAGCGAGCGAAAGGTACGAGCCGCGCAGCCGGAGGCAGAGGTAGCCGACGCAGAGGCCGATGGCGGTGGCCACCAAGGCGCCGGTGGCGACCGCGATCCACGAGGAGAACCCGAGCCGCAGCGAGAGCAGCGCGCTGGAGTACGCGCCGGCGCCGAAAAACAGGGCGTGGCCGAAGTTGACCTGTCCGGCGTAGCCGGCGAGGAGGTCCCAGCTCGCAGCAAAGGCGGCAAAGATGCAGGTCATCGCCGCGACGCGCAGCACGTAGGGGTCCGGCAGCACCAACGGCAGCAAGAGGACCGCGACCACCCACGCCGCGGCCAGCGTGCGCGAGGGCAGCACCAGCACTTCGCCGCGCAACAGCGCCCAGGCGCGGCGGGCGAGGAAGGCGGGCGAGATCAGCGTTCCTCCTCGAAAGCGACGCCGAACAGCCCCTCGGGGCGGACCAGGAGCACGATCACCATGATCGACAGCGACACGGCACCCTTGAGGAAGGCGCCCTGCGGCAGCGCGAACACGGTGATCGCCTCGACGTAACCGATCACCAGGGCGCCGATCACGCTGCCGTAGATGCTGCCGAGACCGCCCAGCACCACGACCGAGAGCACGGTGACGAGCGGCGCGAGCCACATGAACGGGTCGACGACGAACACCGGCGCCACCGACACGCCGGCGATGGCGGCGAGCCCGACGGAGATGGCCACCGTGACCATCGCCACCCGGTGGACGTTCATGCCCATGAGATTGGCCACCTCCAGGTCGTTGGCGGTGGCCCGGATGGCGAGCCCCAGGCGCGTCCGGTAGAGGAGCAACCAGGTCCCGAGCAGCAACGCAGCAGCGACGATCAGGATGAGCAGCCGTTGCCACGGGATGTTCATCCCGAAGACGTTCGCGACCCCCTCGATGGCGGATGGGATGCCCAGGTAGTTCCCCCCGAAAACGAGCAGCATCGACTCCTGGAAGATCAGCGCCAGCGCGATGGTGGCGATCAGGACCGCGGCCTCGTGCTGGCGCACGGGCTCGATCACCAGGCGATAGCAGAGGAGGGAGAGGAGCGTGACCGAGATCACCGCCACGGCGCCGGAGAGCAGGACGCCGAGGCCGGCCTGCTGCAGGAGCGCGTACAGGCAGTACGCCGCCAACATGTAGAAGGCGGTGTGCGCGATGTTGACGATGCGCGCCACGCCGAAGATCAGCGAGAAGCCGATCGCCAGGAGCGCGTAGGCGCTGCCGTTCACCAGGCCGGTGACGAGGATGTCCTGGAACACCGGCGATCAGCTCTCGCCGGGGAGCCCGAACTTCCCCATTCCCTTCACTTGCGGCGGCCAGAAGGGGATTTTCTTCCCGTTCTGCCACTGCACCGCGATGCCGGTGTACTTGCCGAGGCCCCAGATCGGATCATGGTTCTTGTCGAACTCGAGCGTGGCCCCGGTGCCGGTCGTGACGGTCTTCTCCATGATGGGCACCAGCTTGTCGGCGTCGGTCGAGCCGACCTTCTCGATGGCGGTCTTGAGCAGGTCGATGGCGTCGTAGGTACCGGCGTTGTAGGTGGGCGACTTGCCGTACCGCTGCTTGAACGCCTTCACGAAGGGGATCATCTTCGGCGTCATCTCCACCTCGGCGTAGGTGTCGAGGGTAGCGACATAGTTGCCCTTGCCGGCGGTGGCCTGCCAGAAGCCGTCCTTCTGCGCCTCGACGTTGATGCCGAAGGCCACCGCGCGCATCTTCCGCTCGCCCATCTGCCGGCCGACCACGACGCCGACGGGCCCGGAGAGCGCGGTGAAGACCATGTCCGCCCCCGCCCGGTCGATGGCAGCCAATTCAGCGGTCGCGTCGGTGGCCGTGGGCGACGGCTGCCAGAGCCCCACCACCTCCATCTTCATCTTGGGCAGGTTCTCCTGCGCCGCCTTCACGATCGCCTCGGTCCAGATCACCTTCTCGGCGAGGATGGCGACCTTGGGCGTCTCCTTCTTGAGGTCGGCGCGGACCTGGCCGGCGATGGTGTTGAGCACGGCGAAGAGCGTCTTGCCCAATCCTGGCGAGTTGAGCGGGGCGACCCGGAACCAGTACTTGTAGCGATCGTAGTTCTTCTCCACGTTGGCGCCGAGCTTGGCGTCCGCGGCGCCGCAGCCGAGGAAGATCTTCTTGTAGTCCATCGCCACTTCCTGCATGGCGAGCACGGCCTCGGAGCGGAAGCCGCCGATCACGAAGTCGGCCTTCTCGCGGGTGATGGCACGCTCCATCGCGTTGGTCGCGTCCGGCACCGACTGCATCTCGTTGCTGTCCACGCGGACCAACTCGATCTTCCGCTTCTTGCCGCCGACCGAGATGCCGCCTTCCTTGTTGATCTCGTCGCGGGCCATCTCCGCGCCCGCCCAGGCGTTCTCTCCCTGGGCAAACGCCATCGGTCCGACGACGGCGATCTTGATGCTGTCCTGCGCGAGAGCGGCGGGCGCGAGGGCCAAGAGCCCTGCCGCGGCGATGATGATCGTGCGAAGCATGGGGATCTCCCGGGTAGGATTTCGATGAGCTTCGGGTGGCGAGGCGCCATCTTGACAGCGCCCCCGCGCTCCGTCGAGCCCCCCGGGCGATCGCGTTCCGCACGTCGAAATCCGGTAGAGTGCGACGCCGTGGGCGACCGGCCGGCCTTCATCGTCACCGGATCCTCGAGCGGAGTGGGCGCGGCCACGGCGCTGGTGCTCGCGAAGCAGGGAGCCGGGGTTGCGATCAACTTCAGCCGGGACGCGTCCGCGGCGGAGCGCGTGGTCCAGGCTTGCATCGACGCCGGGGGCGACGCGACGTCGGTCCGCGCCGACGTCGCGGAGGAGGCAGATTGCCGCCGCCTGGCCGCCGCGGCCCTGGAGCGCTGGGGACGGATCGACGGCCTGGTCAACAACGCCGGAACCACCCGATTCGCCTCGATGCGCGATCTCGGCGCGCTCTCCGCCGACGACTTCCAACGGATCTATTCCGTCAACCTGATCGGCCCCTACCAGATGGTGCGCGCCTGCGAGAAGGCACTGCGGGCGGCGCGCGGCGCGGTGGTCAACGTCTCTTCGATCGCGGGCAGCATGGGTATCGGCTCCTCGTACGCCTACGTGTGCTCCAAGGGCGCGCTCAACGCGCTGACGGTGGCGCTGGCGCGCGCGCTGGCGCCGGAGGTCCGCGTCAACGCGGTGCTGCCCGGGTTCATCGAGACGCGCTGGCTCCAGGAGGGGCTCGGAACCGACTACGAGCGCGTGAAGAAGGCCTGGTGCGAGAAGAGCCCGCTCGGGACGACGCTGCAGCCCGAGGACGTGGCCGCGGGAATCGTCGCCCTGCTGCAGGCCAGGACGGTGACCGGCCAGCTCCACACCATGGACGCGGGGCGCGGCCTCGGGACGTTCTGAGAGGAGCGGCCGATGAAGAACCAGCAGATCCTGCTCGCAAGGCGGCCGCACGGGGCGGTGGTCGAGGACGACTTCCGGATGGTCGAGAGCGAGGTTCCCCCCGCCGGGGAGGGACAGCTGCTCACCCGCGTGCGCTGGCTTTCGCTCGATCCTTACATGCGCGGGCGGATGGACGACGCGAAGTCCTATGCGCGTCCGCAGCCGCTGGACGAGGTGATGATCGGCGGGACCGTCGCGGAGGTGGTCGAGTCGAAGAACCCGCGGTTCAAGCCGGGCGACTTCGTGGTCGGAATGGCGGGATGGCAGCAGTACCAGGTCACCGACGGAGCGGGATTGCGCAAGGTGGACGCCAGCCTGATCCCGCTGTCCGCCTATCTCGGCCCGGTCGGCATGCCCGGCGTCACCGCCTGGTACGGGCTGACGCAGATCGGAAAGCCGAAGCAGGGGGAGACCCTGGTGGTCTCCGCGGCGGCCGGCGCGGTGGGAAGCGTGGTGGGACAGCTGGCGAAGCTGCTCGGCTGCCGCGCGGTGGGAGTCGCCGGAGGGAAGGCGAAGTGTGACCTGGTGACCGGGGAGCTCGGTTTCGACGCCTGCGTCGACTACAAGGCGGAATCGTTCCGGGCGGACTTCAAGGCCGCGGTTCCCAAGGGCATCGACGTCGTCTTCGAGAACGTGGGCGGAGCCGTGCTGGACGCGTCGCTCGCGCGCATGAACGCCTTCGGGCGCATCGCGCTCTGCGGCCTGGTCGCGGGCTACACCGGCCAGCCCATTCCCATCCAGAACAGCCGCTCCCTGCTGGTGAACCGCCTGCTGTTGCAGGGCTTCATCGTCGCCGAGCACATGGAGCTCTGGCCGCAGGCGCTGGCCGAGCTGGGACAGCATGTGGCGGCGAAGCGCATCCGCTACCGCGAGACGATCGCGGAGGGACTCGCGAGCGCGCCGCGGGCGTTCATCGGGATGCTCGAGGGCAAGAACGTGGGGAAGCAGCTCGTGAAGTTGGTGTGACACCAGCGACCACTCCGTACTGCTGAGCAGCGTGCGCGTCAGCGGCAGCAGCGTCCACTTCGAGTCGCCCTACCCGTTCGGCCCGTAGGGTTTAGTCGTCGTCGTCCTTGCGACGCTCGAGTCCACCTGAGACCGGGGCCGGCGGCAGCGGCACTCCGCCCGGTCCCGCCGCGAACGTGAGCGGCGAGATCGCATCCCGCTGCCCGACGCCGGGCCTGGTCCAGTCGCACACGCCGTCCGGGAACACCGCGCGCAGCCGCGCAAGCTGCGCGTCCGTCAGCGTCGCCGGCGCGTAGTCGGCCGGGTTCAGCGGCTTGAGCTGGCACTTGAGGATGTTCTCGGTCAGCGGTCCGCCCGCCACCTGCCGCGGCGACGCGCGCTTCGCCAGCCGGCCCAGGCCGTCGCCCTGCGGCGAGTCCGCGTCGCAGACGGCCATGTCGAAGATCTTGGTCGAGAAGGTGGTGTCCGCGAGCAGGAAGCAGAAGTCCACGGCGTTCGCCGGCTTCGCCGCGATCACCTGGTCCTGCGTGCGCACCGAGTTCAGCGTCTCTTTCGGCGCGCTCAGATTGAGCGCATCCAGCCACACGTTCATGGTCAGGAGCGACTGCAGCGTCACCGCCGCCACCTGGGGCGCGGTGGAGGGCAACAGGCCCGTCCCGTAGCGCCACATCACCTGGTTGCCGTGGTTGCCGTTGTTCGCCGCGTCGATGCGGGCGCGCTCGGCGAAGCTGCGCCAGATGTAGTGGATGCCCTGCTCGTCCCAGCCGCGGGAGTCGATGATCGGAAGCTTGCCCAGGTTCTTGCCGCTGGACACGATGCCGGCACGGTAGGCGATGTCGAGGGCGGGCAGGTCGGCCGTGGTTCGCGCGGCCCTGCGGTTCGAGTCGGCGTCGACGCCGCCGATCTTCTCGTTGAGCGTGACGAACTCCTCGGCGGTGATGGCGCCCGACCGCAAGGCCTTCAGGCCGTACTGGATGCCGACGTTGTCGCCGGTCTGCCGGGCGCGCACGCTGCCGGGCGCGTTCGCGTTGGCGGTGGTCCCCCAGACCGCCGTGGCGAGGTCCGGGTCGCCGCAGCGCGTGCCGTTCGGATTGGTTACGGGGTCATAGACCAGAGCAGCCGGCAGCAGGCAGTTGTCGCGCGGCGCTCCGGTGGGCGCAACCGCGCCCGTGGTCTGGTTGACCACCAGGACCGGGACGTAATTGCCCGGCTTGTTGTTGAAGCCGAAGGCGTTGTTCCACGACTGGCAGCCGAGCTGGTTGAGGTGGCCGTTGATCGCCGCCTTCTTGGCGTTGATCTGCGCCTGGGTGAGCCCGCCCATCAAGGCGGTCCATTCGGCGCTGACGTACGCGTTCACCAGCAGCACGCAGTCCTGCACCTCGAGCCCGGTGGTGATCGAGTCCGGGTAGTCGCAGCTCGGCTGAATGCCGTCGAGCAGGCCCGGGAAGGTGGACGCGACGGTGTTCTGCTGGATCGATCCGCCGGAGCAGCCGTTGCCCATCGTGTAGGCGATCTCGCCGTACGTGTCTACGATGTGCTCCTTCATCATCATGAGGGTTTCGTTCACCAGGATGCGGTTCGAGTTGAAGAGCGAGTCGGTGAGGCTGTTGTCCACCACCATGAATCCGCGCGAGAGCGCCGAGTCGTCTGCCCAGTTCTGCTCGGTGCGGAACTGGAGGCGCGGCTGGCCGGTGGAAGCGCCGAAGCTGTGGAGGACCTTGTGGTTCCACTGCGGCTGCGGCGACAGCGCCGTCCAGGGCGCGGCGCGCGTGGGGTCGAACAGCACCGCGATGTCGTAGATGCCGCGGTTCATGGTGCCGCGCTCGACCCGGACGATGTACGGCACGGTCAGGCCGGTCGTGGTGGTGGTGGTCGCGAGATCCGCCGGCGTGCTGCCCACGGTGTACGGCTTGAAGCAGGCGTTCGCGGGCGGCGTGGCCGGCGGGCTCGGATCGGGGAGCGCCGCGGAGCACGGCGACGTCGTGGTCCGATAGAAGAGCTTGTACTCGGTGGCGATGTTGCACTGCTCGTCGACCGCGGAGGTCGACAGCCCGCTCGCGTTCGACGCGGGGGTGTTCCCCGATGCCGGGACCGCGGTGGGCGTGGCGCAGACCCAGGGCTGGGTCTGCGAGCCGAGCAGCACCGGTCCGCCGCGCGGGTGGTTGGTGATGGTCAGGGTGGCGAAGGGACGGCCCTCGCCGCGGCCGTTGGCATCGGCGGCGAAGAGGTTCCTGCCGACCCTCAGGCCGGTCAGCACGCCGCGCAGCGTGCCCTTCTCCGCGTCGGCGACGAAGGACGCGCCGACGTCGGCGCCGTTGAGCGTCAACGTCACCTTGCGCATCTGCACGTTCCTCGGGACCTGGACCTCGACCAGCGCGTCTCCGTCGCTGATCAGGTCGGCGCGATTCGAGAGGGTGCGGATCTCGAAGTTCGGGCGCTCGTTGCGCTCGTGCTCCGACTCGCCTTTGCCTTCCTTCTCCGCCTGCGCCGAGACCGCCAGGTCCGGGGCGCCTCCACCGCATCCTGCGGCGGCCGCGAGCGTGATGATGACGACGAAACCAGACCGAACGGCCGCATTGGAGCGCGTCTTCATAAGGGTGTCCCCCCCAGGTCCCCGACGGATTGAATTCTTTACTCCCACTGGAGGGGATGACGCCAGCGTGACGCGCGGGAGCGAGATGACGCGCCGCGTGTCCGTTCCGCTCTGCGAAAAAGGCCGAGTCGCCCGATTTCAGCCTTTGTGCGGCTTGCAGATGCCGTCGTCGCACTCGAGGCCGCTGGCACAGGCCGGGTTGCAGGTCGCTCCGCCACCGCCGCCGGGCTCCATCTCGTTGTGCGGCTTGCAGATTCCGTCGTCGCACTCCTGGCCGCTGTCGCAGACCGGATTGCAGACCTTGGCCCCCTCGTCCTCGACATGGGCCTTGCACGCGCCGTCGTCGCACTCCTGGCCCGCCGCGCAGGCAGGCGTGCAGGTGCGGCCGTGCTCCAGCTCGACCTCGATCTCGCCGAGCTTGGGCATGCTGGTCTTGTAGATGCCGTGGTTGCGGTCCTCGACCTCCACCTCGACGAGGTCGTCGTTGCCGTCGTGCATCTTCACCTTGGCATTCGAGTCGTCGACCTGGACGGAGAGGCGCCCGGGCTGCGCGAGCGAGAGCCCGCGCGGCTCCACCTCGATGCGCTGCACGCGGTTCTGGTGCTGCGGCTCCGCCTCGCGGACCGTGATCTCGGTGCTCTGCGCGACCGCGCCGGCGGGAATGGTGAGCGTGCTCGACCCGGCCTTGAGCGTGGCGCCTGCGCTGCCGACGGTCTGCACGGTGGACGGGCTTCCGCCGCCGCAGGCAGCGAGCGCGAGCGAGGCGGCGAGGACGATTCTGCTGCTTCGGAACATCATGGAGGGCTCCTGGGATTGGGCTGATGATCAGAACGCTGTGCCCTTCCATAACCCGGGTTCACCGCGCCAAGGGACAGAAAACACTGCGCAAAGATTGCATCGGGCGCAGTTTTCACGTGCCGATCCGGATCAGCTCGAGGAGCGGCTCGTCCTCGGGCCTGGGCTCCGTCAGATCGACCGTGCAATCGAGCATCCACTCCTCGCTCTCTCCATGCTCCGCGGCCGCGCCGGCGGCCTGGGCCATCGCCTCGATCGCGCTGCCCCCGCGCAGCGGGGCTAGCAGCTTCTGCTGCGCGCGGAACTTTTTCGGTCCCTCCTGAAGCACGACGGTCCGATCCGGCCTGCGGGCGCGGGGCGTCGTGTCCAGGCTGCCAAGAGCGGCCAGACAAGGCGCGAGCTCCGCCTCCAACTCCGCCGGGGTCCACGAGGCGTCCGGCGAAAGCGCGCGCAAGCCGGCCGCGGCCCCGGCGAAGTCGCGCCGGGCCAGGGCGAGCAGCAGCCGGTGCAGCTCGGTGCGCACGCGGGCCTTGAGCGCGCGCGGGTCGCGCAGGAGCGCGCCGGTGTCGCGCGGCCGGGCCGCCAGCGCCTCGCGGTGTGCCTGTGCGGCGGCGAGCCTGCGCGCCTTCTCCTCGGCCGACGCCTCGGGATCGAGCAGCGCCTCCCACTCGTCGAGCAGGCTGGAGTCGGCGCCGCGCACGGTGGCGCGGAGGAAGGCGAGCAGGTCATCGACGGCCTCGTCCCGCAGGTCCTCCGGAACCGACTGCAGCAGCGTCTTGTAGGAGTCGTTCAGGTACCGCAGCAGCACGCCTTCGCTGCGCTGCACCCCGTACTCGCGGACGTAGTCGTCGAACGAGCTCCCGCGTTCGAACAGCTCGCGGGCCACGCTCTTGGGGCGGACGTCCTCGCTGCCCACCCAGGGGTGCTGGTCGGCGAAGGCGTTGAAGGTCTGGTAGACGAAGTCGCGCAGCGGCTTGGGCCACTCGACCTTCTCGAGCTGCTCCATCCGGTCGGCGTAGTCGAGGCCCTCCGCCTTGAGCTCGGCGACTTTCTCGCCCTTGGCGCGATCGAGCTGCGCCCAGAGGACCGGCATCGGGTTCTCCAGGATGGACTCGACCAGGGTGAGCACGTCGAGGGCGTAGGACTCCGCCGCGCGGTCCAGGCGGGGAAGCGTGTCCAGCAGCCAGAGCGCGAGGGTGTGGTGGATGGAGAAGTCGGATTGGAGGTGCTCGCCGACCTTGAGGTGCGGCGCGAGATAGGCGTTGCCGCGCACCAGGTGCAAAAGGCCCGCGGCGCGCAGGCGGCGGCAGGCGGCGGCGGCCGTGCGCAGGTGGATCCGCTTGCTGCCTTCGTTGCCGTGCGAGCGCCGCACCATGAGGACCAGCCGGGCGTAGCCCTGGGGACCCTTGTCGTCGCGAGCGGAGGTCTGCGCCTCGGCCTGCAAGAGGTGCAGCAGCATTCCGTGCGTCACCTGGAAGCGGGATTCCAGCGGCTCGGGCGGGCGGGTGTTGAGGCGCTCGAAGGTCGCGCGGTCCCAGTGGACGTAGCCCTTCGCGGGCGGGTTCTTCTTCACCACCTTCTTTCCCGCCTGCTTCTTCTGCTCGAGCTTCAGGTTCTCGATCACGTGCTCCGGCGCCTGCGCGACCACGTAGCCGCGCTCGTCGAATCCCTTGCGGCCTGCACGGCCGGCCACCTGGAGGAAGTCGCGGACGGTGAGCAGCGCCGTCTTCTCGCCGTCGAACTTGAAGAGCTGCGTGAACAGGACGGTGCGGATGGGGACGTTCACGCCGACTCCCAGCGTGTCGGTGCCGCTCACCACCTTGAGCAGCCCCTGCTGCGCGAGCTTCTCGACGAGGAGGCGGTAGCGCGGCAAGAGGCCGGCGTGGTGCAGGCCGATGCCGTGCTGGAGGAAGCGCTGGAGGTCCTTGCCGTACGGCGTGTCGAAGCGGGCTCCGAGCTCGCGCAGGACTTCCTTGAGGCGGTTCTTCTCTTCCTTCGACGAGAAATCCGCCGACATGAGGTCCTGCGCGCGCTCGGCCGCCGCGCGCTGCGAGAAGTTGACCAGGTAGACCGGGGCGCGGCCCTGGGAGACGAGCTGCTCCAGCGTCTCGTGCAGCGGCGTCTCGGCGTAGCTCGGCTCCAGGGGGACCGGACGCTGCACCGAGGTGACGCGGGCCACCTCCGTGCCGGTGACCTGCGAAAGGCTCTTCTCGATGGCACTGGTGTCGCCCAGGGTTGCGCTCATGAGGAGGAACTGGGTCTTCTCCAGCAAGAGCAGCGGCACCTGCCAGGCGGCGCCGCGCTCGCGGTCGGCATAGTAGTGGAACTCGTCCATCACCAAGCAGTCGGCGCGCAGGTCCGGGTCGCGCAGGACCAGGTTTCCGAGCACCTCCGCGGTGCAGACCAGCACTGGCGCTTCCCGATTGATCGCCGCGTCGCCCGTGACCATGCCGACGTTGCGCGCGCCGAAGGCGTCGCAGAGGGCGAAGAACTTCTCGTTGACCAGCGCCTTGATCGGGCAGGTGTAGAAGGAGATCTGGCCGCGGCACATGGCCTGGAAGTGGAGGAACGTGGCGACCAGCGACTTGCCGGAGCCGGTGGGTGTGGAGAGCACGAGGTGCCTGCCGCCGAGCAATTCGAGGAGGGACTCCTCCTGGTGCGGGTAGAGGGTGAGGCCCAGCGCGGCGGTCCAGTCGGTGAACCGGGAGAGGACGGCGTCGTCGGGCAAGGATTCGCCGGGCCGCGGCAGCGACTCTTCGAGCGTGCGGAATGGCGGATCGTTGCCCATCCCGGCGATCTACCAGAGAGCCGGGCAGCTCAATGCAGGAACCGTCGCGCCGGCGCGCCGCCGCCCAGCGCCCGCCCGAGTTGGAGGACGGCGTCGTTGCGCAGCAGTAGGACGTAGCGGCCTGGAGCCTGCCGAAGGGGTCCGACATCCCGCAGTAGACAAACCGCCCATGGGTGGTTCTTCTGCAGCCCGTGAACGAACAGAAACCGGCACCTGCTTCCGGCCCCACAGGTCGCTACAGCGCCGCGATCGCGACGCTGGTGGCGGCTCTTGCCTTGGCGGTCTCCGCGTATACCGCATACATGCAGCGGCAGCAGGTGCGCGCACAAGTCTGGCCGATCCTGGAATACGGCACGGGCAACGAGCCGGAGCTCCGCCTGTGGCTCGCCAACAAGGGCGTCGGCCCGGCGCTGATCCGGCAGGTGATCGTCACGGTCGATGGAAAACCCGCGGCCGACTGGGACGCGGCGATGCGCAGCCTTTTTGGAGCACGCCTCGACCGTCCCGGCCGGTATTCGTACTCGCAGGAGACGATCAGCGACCGGGTACTCTCTGCCGGAGAAGGCCTCTCGATCCTCGTTCCCCACTTCAACGCCACTCAGTCCGATCTGCGGGCCGCCTTCAACCAGGATCGGTTCCGCATCGGCGTCGAGATCTGTTACTGCTCGACGCTCGGAGACTGCTGGATCCTCGTCTCTCCAGGCCAGCAGCCCGCGCGGACGCACGAGACCCAGCGGTGTCCCGCGCCTTCTGCAGCCACGTTCAGGCAATAGACCCGTTACGGCAGGTGTTAGCGGGCTCCAGCTCTCGGGCGCTCGGCCGCGGGATAGCAGCCGATGACCTTCAGGTGGCGCGCCGCCGCTCGCAGCTCCTCGAGCGCGGAGCGCACGGGCCCGTCGTCCAGCCCGCCCAGCAGGTCCACGAAGAAGACGTATTCGAACGGATTGGCCGGGATGGGCCTCGATTCCAGCCGGGTCAGGTTGATCTGGTGGTCGGCGAAGCGCTTGAGGCAGTCGAGCAGCGCGCCGGGATGGTGGTGGACCGAGAAGGCCAGGCTCGTCTTGTCGCCCTTGGGACGCGCGCCGGCGTCCTGCTCGCGGCGGAAGGCGAGGAAGCGCGTGATGTTGTTCTGGACGCTCTGGATGTCTTCGGCGAGCACTGAAAGGCCGTACACCTCGGCGCAGCGCTTCGAGGCGATGGCCCCCTCGCCCTGGACGTTGCGCCCGGCCACGATCTCGGCGGCGCCCGCGGTGTCGTACTCGGGTACGGCCTTGAGACCGTGGCGGCTGATGAAGTCGCGGCACTGGGCGAGCGCGATGGGATGCGAGTAGACCGTCCGGACCCCATCGAGCTTCTCGCCGGGCTTTGCCAGGAGGCAGTGATCGATGGCCAGGTAGGACTCGCCGGTGGCGAATACCTTCCGCTCCAGCAGCAGATCGGTGTTGATGCCGACCGGGCCGGCGATGCTGTTCTCCACCGGGACGAAGCCGGCGTCGACGCGGCCGGCCTCCACCGCGTCGAAGACCTGCTCGCTGAAGGGGAATCCCACCGCCTCGACGGACTCGCCGAAGTGGCGCAGCAAGGCCGCCTCGCTGTAGGCGCCGCGAACGCCCTGGAAGCCTGCTCTCAAATCGACCCTCCGGCTCAGCCCGGCTGCGCGGCGAGCTCGTACGAGCGCAGCCGGGCATCATGATCGAAGATCTGCGACGCCAGGATCAACTCGTCGGCCTCGGTGCGTGCGGCGATCTCACCGAGCCGGCGCTTCACCGTCGCCGGCGAGCCGATCGCGGAGCAGCCCAGAAAGTCGTCGAGGATCGCCCGCTGCATCGGTCCCCAGCCTAGAGCCGCCTTCGGCGCTGGGAGCTTTCCGGGACGCGCGGTCCTCAAGTTCACGACCGCCTGCTCGAGGGAGGTGGCGAGGAACGCGGCGCGGTCGTCCGTCTCCGCGGCGATCACGGTCACGCCCACCATGGCGTACGGCTGCTGCAGGCGGCTGGACGGGCGGAATTCGCCCCGATAGACCGCGAGCGCGCGCTGAAGCTGGGCCGGAGCGAAGTGGGAGGCAAAGGCGAAGGGCAACCCGAGCGCCGCGGCGAGACTCGCGCCGTACAGGCTGGATCCGAGGATCCAGACCGGCACGTCGAGGCCGGCGCCCGGGACCGCCAGGACCCGCCCGGGCCGCGGCGGCTGGAAGTACTCCATCAGCTCCACCACGTCCCTCGGGAAGTCGTCGACGTCCCCGGTCAGCGTCCGCCGCAGCGCCTGCGCGGTCAACGGATCGGTCCCCGGCGCGCGCCCGATCCCCAGGTCGATACGCCCCGGGTAGAGAGACGCGAGGGTGCCGAACTGTTCGGCGATCACCAGCGGCGCATGGTTGGGCAGCATGATTCCGCCCGCCCCGACCCGGATCGACGACGTGCCCCCGGCGACGTGCGCGATCACCACCGACGTCGCGGCGCTGGCCACGCCGGGCATGCCGTGGTGCTCGGCCAACCAGAAGCGGCGATAACCCCAGCGTTCGGCATGCTGAGCGAGGTCGAGCGAGCAGCGCAGCGCCCGCGCGGCGTCCGCGCCTTCGACCACGGGTGCGAGATCGAGGACCGAGAGCGGAACCATCACCCTTCGATGCCGAACTCTTGCGCGAGGATGCGCCTGACGGCGGCCTCGTCGCCGAGCTCGGTCTCGGTGCGCTGCCCCAGCGAGGTGACGATCAGCAGCCGGCCAGAGAGCGTGATGCGGCCCGTCTCCGTCGCGCGCGAGACCACGGTGTTGCGGGTGAAGTGGGATTGAGGCGAGGTCTGGTGGTAGCGGCAGCCTTCCTCGAAGGCGGAGAGCGGCCAGGCATCGAGCGTGAACTGGTACTGCCGCTTCCATCCTTCCGGCTCTTCCCTCTGGAGCAACAGGCCGCCGTCCTTGGAGTCGATTTGGTAGCGGCGGCCACAGCCGCCGGCCTGGGGTTCGCGGTCCTCAAGCCGCAGCGGCAGCAGGAAGGAGTCGCCGAAGCCGACGTCCGCGAGGCACGGCTCGTCGAGGTCGACCCGCAGGGCCATGTGGTCGAAGGGGATGCTGTCCACGCCGACCTGGCCGGCGAGCCGCGTCACGCGAAAGCCCAAGGTCCCGAGCAGTGCCGCGAAGAGGCCGTTCAGCTCGTAGCAGAAGCCACCGCGGCGGCGCAGGACGATCTTCTCGAAGAGCTTCTCTTCCTGGAGGAAGATGGGTTCGCTGCGGCGCACGGAGAGGTTCTCGAAAGGCACGGCTTTCAGGTGCGCGAGGTGGATCTGGCGCAGGGTCTCCAGCGTGGGAGCGACCGGGCCGCGATGGCCGATGCGCTCGAGATAGCGGCCGGCGTCGATCACCGCCGCCAGGCGCGTGCGAAGCCGCCGCTCAGGACGAAGCGGGGGAAAGTCACCCACTGCTCGACGAAGAAGCGGGCAAGGAAGTCGCCGGCGCCGCGAAAGGGGACCGGTCGGGTCGCCTCAACCGCGTGGCCGCGACCCTGGGCGACGAGCGCGACCAGCATCGAAGCCGCTCCCGCGATGGCGAGACCGGCGCCGGCGAAGAGCGAGAATATGAGGAGGATGGTGCCGGCGAGGAAGAGCGGGACGGTTAGCGCGTGGAGCGCGAGGTTGCGGCGGTCTCGGTGGCCGTCGCGGTAGAGCGACCATTGCCAGGCCAGGAGCCCGCCGGGCCGGTCGTCGTTTGCCTTTGCCTCGATCACGGCTCCTCCCGAGGCGAGAGTAACATCCCAGGTCGCCAGAAACAGGTGCGAATCCGCAGGCGCCTTGTCACGCGGCGAGCGCGCGTGCCAGCATCGCGGGACCGACTCGCAAGGAGCGGCCGATGTCCGCACAGCTCGCGCTTCCCCTGGCTCGTCCGCTCGCGTCCGTTTTTCTTCTCGCCGGGCTTTTCGCTTGTGGTGGCGGCGGGTCTTCCAAAGCGGATTTCACGTTGAGCTTCACGCCGGATCGGCTCACGGCCCGGTACTTCCACAACCAGCACCATGGCGTGAATACCTTCACGCCGCCGGTCACGGCCACCGTCAACGGCACCATCGATCCGGTGCCGACGTCGAACCTGTACGTGCTGGTCATGGAGGATTCTCCGGTGTTCCAGGGCAATCCTTCGCTGGTCTCGCTGGGCGGAACGCGTTCTCGCTCACTCTGACGCCGGACCTGAGCCTCGCTGCCGCTACTCACAGCGGGAATCTGACGATCCAGATGTTCCAGGACTCGGCGCTGTCGAAGCCGTATACGGTGGGGGGCGGGACGCTTCCGTACACGCTGACCGTCGATCCGGAGCTGACGGTGACGGTGAAGATCGACGGAGTCGTTGCGCCGCAGATCTTCAGCAGCTCGAACACGGCGGTGACGGATATCAATCAAAGCACGATCTACTGGAATGGGTTGCAACCCCCGGCGTCGTTCTCGTTGGCTCCGGGGAGGGTGATCGAGCTGACGGCCAGTGTGCCGGTGACGTGGCACAGTCCGGACCAGTTCTACCCGTATGGCTCGCTCTGGAGCGCGCCCACGGTGACGGCTACGACGCTGCGGCAGACGATGGCGGCGCCACCGGACGGTATGTCCGGGATGACCGGGAATGCGTACATCGCCGTGCCGACGGCGGCGGGGCAGTTCGGGGCGGGGCTTGTGGTGGATATCCTGCAGTAGCTTTGGTGTGGCTTTTGTGGTGGTTCGTTGCTGCGGGGCGGGTTGCTTTCGGGGGGGCGGGTGCGGCGTGGGGTGCAGATTCCGGCTGCCTCGCGTCTGGGTTGGCCTCGATCGAATGTCAGAGGGGGCTGGTATCAACGAGGGATGAGTGAAGCTCATCTCATTCCTGAAAATCGGCCCGCGTCACCGCCACTTGACCAGCTGCTCGATGCGCTTCGGGCGGCGGCTTTCCTCTTGGAATGGCCGCTGCCGCGCGAGCGCGATGAGGCGGCTTGCAACGAGCTCGCGCGGCTGATTGATGCGCTCTTCGCATGCGTGGCGCGCGGCCACGGAGCGCTCGAGGTGTCCATCGGCGAAGTGCTCGATGCGCTCTCCGTCGGCGATCGGGTGTTCCAACTCGGGTACACCAACATCGGCGACTACGTCCGCGAGCGGTTCGGGTTGGCGGCGAGCACGGCGATCAAGATGGCGCGTTTCGCAAGGGCTTTGCGCGATCGGCCGAACCTGCGGGAGGCCGTTCGGGCCGGTGAGGTGAGCACGCGCAAGGCGGAAGCGGTGATGCCGGTGGCGATCGGCGACGTCGAGGACGTCTGGGTCGCGCGGGCGCGCTCCGGGCGGACCGTTCGCGATCTGAAAGCGGCTGTGAAGGAGGAGCGAGGGCCCGAGCCGGAGGAAGAAGTGTGGAGGCGGATCGGATTTAGCTTTCCTCCGGAGGCGCAGCCGGCCGTCGACGAAGCGATGGCGCTGGCGCGGAAAGCGCTGCGCGCGAATGCGCCGAAGTGGAAGATCCTGGAGGCGATCGCTCAGGAGTATCTCAGCGGGAGTGCTTCGGCGGACGCAAGCGACGACGACCCGGCGGTTTCTACTCCGGTCGAGCGCGTGGTCGAGCCGCTCAAGGAGCTGCTCCAGCACGAGCTCGAGCAGTGGGCGTCGTTGGCGCAGGTGCAACCCATCGCCGCGCCTGAGTCGAACAAAAGCATCGACCCGCGATTTCTCGACTCTGAGCTGCGGCGTTTGTTGGGCATGCGGAACGGCTGGGATGAAGTGTTCGGGCACCTCGCCCTGGTGTTCACCACGATGCACGGCGCCCGGCGGCTCGACTTCCGCTCCTTCGAGCAGTACTGCGAAGAGCGGCTCGGGATGGCCGAGCGGACCGTCGCGCAACGCGCGGCTCTGGAGAAAGGGCTGTACGAGCTGCCCGCGCTGCGGCAGGCGATGCGCGAAGGCCGGATCTCGTACGAGAAGGCGCGGCTGCTTTCGCGGCACGTCAATTCGGCGACGGTCGGGGAATGGATCGACCGGGCCGAGCGGATGACTTGCATCGCGCTTCGCAGGGTGCTGGAGGGGAACGTCGAGGCGCAGATGTGCGCCCGGCACCGGGCCGTGGCAGTGGTGCCTCGGCACGTCCTCGGGCTCCTCTCCCTGGCCTTTCAGGCGGTCCGAAAGGACACGGGCAAGCCGCTGACGCCCGGAGAGTGCTTCTGGAAGATGTGCGAGCACTTCATCTCGGTCTGGAAGGACGCTCTGGCCGAGCGGATGACGCCGGCGAGGAAGGCGATCTTGCGGGATCGCGGCCTTTGCCAGGTGCCGGGCTGCAGCCGCGCGGCGGATCACGGGCATCAACTCGAGTACCGCTCGCAGGGCGGTTCGGACGAGCTGAAGAATCGCAGCGGCGTTTGCGCCGGGCACCACCTGCACGGCGTGCACATGGGTTGGGTCCGCGTCGAGGGCGAGGCGCCCGATGGGCTGCGCTGGGAGCTCGGCGTGCGCGCGGGTCTGCCGCCGCTCGCGGTCTTTGAGCCCGACGGCGTGGACGGGGCGTTCGCAGGCGCTACAGCGACGCCCCTCCGTCCACCGCGATGTACTGCCCGGTGACGTGGCGCGACGCCTCCGAGGCGAAGTAGACCGCGATGCCCTTCAGGTCGTCGTCTCCGCCCAGGCGGCCCAGCGGCGTATGCGCGATCACGTCCTCGCCGATCACCTCGAGGAGCCCCCGCGACATCTTCGACGGGAAGAAGCCCGGGCAGAGCGCGTTCACGTTGATCTGGTACTTTCCCCACTCCGCCGCCAGCGCGTGCGTGAGGTGGAGCACCGCCGCCTTGCTGGTCGTGTACGCGATGGTGGTCATCCCGCTGCCGTGAGCGCGCAGGCCGGCCACCGAGGACATGTTGATGATCTTCCCCTGCTTGCGAGGGATCATGCAGCGCCGTCCCACCTCCTGGGAGAGAAAGAACATCGCGTTCACGTTCAGGTTCATCACCTTGTGCCACGCCTCGGCCGGATGCTCCTCGGCCGGCGCGCCCCAGGTGGCGCCGGCATTGTTCACCAGGATGTCGATGGTCCCGTAGCGCTGGACTGCCTGGTCCACCATGGCCGGGATCGAGTCGAACTTCGACAGGTCGCCGGCGATGGTGAGCGTCTCGATGCCCTGCTTCGAGAGCTTCGCCGCCGCCTCGTCGAGCTCGCCCTGCTTGCGGGCGGTGATGGCCACCTTCGCGCCCACTTCGCCCAACGCCTCCGCGATCTGCAGTCCGAGGCCGCGGGAGCCGCCGGTGATCAACGCCGTCTTGCCGGAGAGATCGAACAGGTCCTTGACGCTCATGTGGTCCTCCCATCCGCCAGCACGCGCAGCGCGCCTTCTTGTAGGCGCACCACCACCGGAAAGCGGCTCTTCTGCGCCGCGAAACTCACCTCATGCTCCAGGCCACGTGAGAGCATCATCCGCCCCACGCGACTCGACGACAGACACTCCATCGCATCGCAGTGATCGTGCAGCAACCGCGCCGCCATGGCCGCGTCGGTCAGCTCGTGCGTCCCCGGACTGCGGGCGAACAGCGAGACCAGGTAGCCCGCGCCGTAGAAGTCCTCCAGGTTGAAGTTGTCGGCGGACCCCGAGCAGACGATCAGCACGGTTCCGGAGGCGTGCGCGCGCTCGATCCGCTCCACCATCGCTTCGCCGTTGAGCAGCGCCGCCGCGTAGACGTGGTCGGCCTCGCGCGCCTTCCCGACCGCCACGGTTCCGTTGGTGGTCGAATAGATCAAGGTCTTTCCGGTCAGATCCTCCCCGAGCAACGCCATCGGCGTGGGGTGGCTGAAGCCGGCCAGCGTGACCGCGTTCAGCTCTCCCGAGAGCAGGTAGGATCCGGCTGCGCGCCCCGCCGCTGCCGCCAGCGCGGCGTCGCCGTCCAGCGCGGGCACCACCTCCGCCGCGCCATGGGCCAGTGCGGCGACGATGCTGGAGGTGGCGAAGAGCACGTCGAGGACGATCACCACCTTCCCGGGCAGCCGCTGGCCGTCCAGCTCCTCCTTTTTCAATAGGACGTGGATCTTCGCCATCGGCTCAACTCTCCGGCGATCCCTCGCCTCCTCCGGCGGGGAAGGCCGCGAAGACTCCGCTGGCGCGGAGGATGCGCTTGTCGCCCACCCACAGGTAGCAGGTGGCGAAGGCGAACCGCTTGCCCAGCTTCTGCACGTCCACCCGCGCCTCTACCCAGTCGCCTTCGCGGGCCACGTCGGCGAAGTCGGCGGTGAGGTTCACGGTCACCATCGGGGTCGGCGGCGTGCGCGCCATGGCGATCGCGATGCCCAGCGCGCTGTCGGCCAGCGTCATCAGCATTCCGCCGTGGGCGACCCCGCGCGTATTGAGATGCCTCTCCTCGATGCGCAGCCCGATGGCGATGCCGGTGCCCTCGCCCTTGGCGTAGAGCGTCCCGAGCGAGGAGAGGAACCGGCTGTTCGCGCGCCGGAACTCCCTGTAGCCCTCCGGGACGGCCGCCGTCCCGCTCACGCGCGCTCCCCGAGCCGGTCGATGCGACCCTTCTCCAAGGCCCGCTCCGCCTGCTGCGCCATCACCCGCACCCAAAGGATCAGGCTGGCGAAGCGCGGATCCCGCGTGTGGCCCTCGACGTAGCGCTTGTAGATCTGCTGGACCACCACCGCGGTCTTGAAGAGCGCGAACACGTAATAGAAGAGGATTCCGCCCACGGCGCGGCCGGTCCGTTCCGAGTAGCGCTGGACCAACTGCAGGCGCGAAAGGCTGCCGGGCAGGTACGTCGGTCCGTACGCGCGCGTGCGCAATTCCGGAGGGTCGTCCGGATCGCCCCAGTAGCCGATGAACGTGCCCAGATCCATCAGCGGGTCGCCGACCGTGGCCATCTCCCAGTCCAGCACCGCCACGATCCGCGTCAGATCGTTCGGATCGAGCATGACGTTGTCGTACTTGTAGTCGTTGTGGATGACCGCCGCCCCGCTTTCCCCTGGCGTATTGCGCGCGAGCCAGGCTGCCGCCGAGTCCACGCCGGGGACTTCGTCCGTCCGGGCGTTGGCGTATCGCTCGGTCCAGCCCTTGATCTGCCGGGCCACGTATCCCTGCGGCCGCCCCATCGTCGAGAGCGGCGGACGGGTCACGTCGACCGCGTGCAGGTCCGCGAGATTGTCGACCAGCGCGGTGGAGGTCTTGCGCAACAGTTCCGGCGTGAAGCGCGCTCCGGCGGGCGGCTGGTCGGCGCGCAGGATCACGCCGCGCATGCGCTCCATCAGGTAGAACTTCGCGCCGATCAGCGATTCGTCGTCGCAGAAGGCGATCGGCCTGGGTGCGCGGCCGTAGACTCCTTTCAGCGCGGAGAGGATGTCGTACTCGCGCTTCATGTCGTGCGCGCTCTTCACCTTCACGCCGAAGGGCGCCCGCCGCAGCACCACCTCGCGATCGCCGACGCGCAGCAGGTAGGTCAGATTCGAGTGCCCCTTGGGAAACTGCAGGACCGACACCGGGCCCGCCGTCTCCGGCAGCGCCTCCCGGAGGAAGGACTCGATCCGCGCGGGATCGAGCCGCTCCTCCTCCCGCACCTCCGATGGCTGATCGAGCGGGACCTCCCCGGTGCGCGGCTCGCTCACGGCACGGACCCGTAGCGGCGCAGGATCCGCTTCGCCACCGAGGTGATGTGCACCTCGTCCGCGCCGTCGTAGATGCGCGCGCCGCGCTCGTGCGCCCACCAATGCGCCAGCGGCGTGTCGTCGGTGAGCCCCAGCGCGCCCAGGGCCTGGATGGCGCGATCGAGCACCCGCTGCAGCGTCCGGGCCACCGTGAACTTGATGATCGAGATCTCGTCGCGCGCCTCGGCCGTCCCCTTCTGCTCGATGGTCCAGGCCGCGTGCAGGACCATCAGGCGCGCGCCGTCGATCTCCGCCCGGCTCTCCGCCACCCACTGCTGCACCATCTGCCGCGACCCGAGCGGGTCGCCCGGCGCGAGCTCCCGGGTGACGGCGCGCTGGCAGAGGATGTCGAAGGCTCGCTCGCAGATGCCGATCCAGCGCATGCAGTGATGGACCCTCCCCGCGCCGAGCCGCGCCTGCGCCAGCTCGAACCCCGCGCCCTCCTGGCCCAGGACGCTCGAGAGCGGCACGCGGGCGCCGTGGTACATCACCTCGGCGTGGCTCTGGTGGTCGGCCCCGCGATGGCCCATCACCGAGATGTTCTGCACCAGCTCGAATCCCGGCGTGTCGGTGGGGACGATGATCATGCTCGCCCGCCGGTGAGGATTCGCCTCCGGGTTGGTCACCGCCATGCAGACGGCGAAGGCCGCGCCGTCCGCAGCGGTGGAGAACCACTTGTGTCCGCGGATCACCCAGCTTCCGCCCTCCTTCACCGCCGTGGTTCCCATCCACACCGGATTCGATCCGGCGAACTCCGGCTCGGTCATGGTGAAGCAGCTGCGGATGTCCCCGCGCACCAGTGGCCGCAGCCAGCGGTCCTGCTGCTCGGCCGTGCCGTGCGAGAGCAGGAGCTCCATGTTGCCCACGTCGGGCGCCTGGACGTTGAAGATGTAGTGACCGAGCGGGCTGCGACCGAGCTCCTCGGAGAGGTGGGCGAACTCGGTGAGCGAGAGCCCCGCTCCGCCCCATTCCGCGGGCAGGTGTGCCGCCCAGAGTCCCGTCTCCTTCGCCCTGGCCCGCTTTTCCTTGAGCGTGGGGAGCAGCGCGCGAAACCCGTCCTGCCGCAGGCGCTGCTCGAGCGGAAAGACCTCCTTCTTCATGAACTCGCGCACCGTGCTGCGGACGCCGCGCACCCGATCCGACTCCGAGAAGTCCATCGCCGCCTCCTGCCTCAGCTTGCCGCAAGCGCCTGGAAGTTTCCGCCGAGAACCCGGTCGAGGTCCCGCGGCGGAAGGCCCGCCTGTACGATCTGCCGCAGGATCACGCCATGATCGTAGCCGCCGTCGCGAGCCGGATAGCCGTACGGGCCATCGCTTCCATACACGCAGCGCGAGGGTCCCAGCTCCCGCAGCGTCCGGTGGCGCAGCGCCTTGTCGAGGTACGGGCTGGAGAGATCGACGAAGACGTTCTCCCGCCGGAGCGCGTCCTCCCAGAGGGACTCGTACCAGGGGATGCCGGCGTGCGCGTAGACGATCTTCAGCCGCGGAAAACGCTGCGGCAGGCGGCGGAAGTCGCCGCGCTCCGCGCCGGCGCCCAGGTGCACCAGCATCGGCTTCTGGCGCTCCTGGCAGAGGGCGGCCACGTCGTCCAGCGCCGAGACCGGATAGCGATGCCAGAAGGGATGAGCCTTGACGCCGATCCAACGCGGGTTCCGCAGGCGGCGCTCCGCCTCCTCCACCGGCGCCTTCGCGCGCGGATTCAGGAACAGCCATCCCACGAACGCGTCCGGGTGCGCCGAGAAGGCCCGCTCCACCGCGTCGTTGTCGGGCTGCGGGTAGACCGGCGCGCTGGGGCTCAGGAACGACACGCGCCCCGACCGGTGCACCGTGCACCGGTAGAGGAACCGTCCGAGCCGCGGCGCGGCGCCCTCCAGCGCGCGGCGCATGGCCCGCATGAACACCACTCCCGCCTTGCCGACATGGAGCGGATCGCAGGGCGCCGCGATCAGCGCCACCTTGGCGATGCCGTGCTCGCGCATCTGCGCCAGCAGCCGCTCCACGCTCTCCAGGCGGGGATCGAGGTGGTAGTGCGCGTCCGCGATCATCGCGGTCCTCTCACAGCCAGGCCGGCTGCGTCTCGAGCACCGTGGAATCGAGCGAATCGAGCAGCGCGAGCTGCGGGCCGATGCGCGGCAGCTCCCAGCGGAAGAAGTAGCGGCAGGCGGCGAGCTTGCCGCGGTAGAAGTCGGCGTCCGCGGCGCTCGCGCCGGACAGCGCGCGGGTCGCGGCCAGCGCCTGGCGCAGCCACATCCAGGCGACGATCGCGTGCCCCATCGCCTCGAGGTAGACGGTGGCGTTGGCGAGGGCGCGCTCCACGTCGTTCCTCGCCGCGTCGCCCAGGCGCCGCGTGGTCGCGACCAACCGCTCCGCGGCCTGACCCAGCTCGTCGCCGAAGTGGCGCAGCGCCTCCACCTGTCCGGCAGCCTCGATGTCGGGCCACATCGCGCGCATGAGCAGCCCCAGCGCGGTCCCGCCGCCGCCCAGCGCCTTGCGCCCGAGCAGGTCCAGCGCCTGGATGCCGTTGGTGCCCTCGTGGATCGGGTTGAGCCGGTTGTCCCGGTAGAACTGCTCCACCGGGTACTCGCGCGTGTATCCGTAACCGCCATGGACCTGGATGGCGAGATCGCTCGCCAGGAGGCAGTACTGCGAAGGCCAGGCCTTCACCACCGGCGTAAGCAGCGAGAGCAGCGCTTCCGCGTCCCGCCGCGCCTCCGACGAGACCGCCGTGTCCAGCTCGTCGTCGAGCCGGGCCGCGTACAGGCCGAGCGCGAGCCCGCCCTCCACGTAGGACTTGGCGGCGAGCAGCATGCGGCGCACGTCGGCGTGCTCCACGATGGAGACTTGCGGGCTGCGCGGGTCCTTGGCGGAGAGCGGCCTCCCCTGGGGCCGCTCGCGCGCGTAGTCGAGCGCGTGCAGGTAGCTGGTGTACCCGATCATCACCGCGCCCATCCCCACGCTGATGCGCGCGCCGTTCATCATGTGGAACATGTACGTCAGGCCCTGGTTGGGCTGGCCCACCAGCTCGGCGCGGCATTCCCCCTTCTCGCCGAAGCTGAGCTGGGTGGAGACGGTGCCGCGGTAGCCCATCTTGTGGAACAGGCCCGCGAGCGTCACGTCGTTGGCCGGACCGAGGCTGCCGTCGGCGTTCACGCGGTACTTGGGGACGACGAACAGGGAGATGCCCTTCACGCCCGGGGGAGCCCCGGGAATCTTCGCCAGCACGAGGTGGACGATGTTCTCGGCCAGGTCGTGGTCCCCGGCGGAGATGAAGATCTTCGTCCCCCGCAGCGAGTAGCTGCCGTCGGGATTCGGCGTGGCGGTGGTGAGGATGTCCGAGAGCGACGATCCGGCCTGCGGCTCCGTCAGCGCCATGGTGCCGAAGAAGCGCCCCGAGAGCAGGTGCCTCAGGTAGCGCTCCTTCTGCTCGGGCGAGGCGAACGCCGTCAGCAGCGCGGCGTTGCCCGTGGTCAGCGAAAGGTACGCGGTGGTGCTCACGTTGGCGGCGGCGAAGATGGACTGGCACGCCGCGCGCACCGCCGTCGGCAGCTGCATGCCGCCCTTGTCGAAATCCTCCCCCGCGGAGAGGAACCCGGCGGCGATGTATGCGTCGATCGCCTCCTTCACCTCGGGGATGAGATGGACGCGTCCGCCCTGGAAGGTCGGCTCATGCTCGTCTGCCTTCCGGTTGTGCGGCGCGAACTTCTCCCCGGCGATGGCCAGGGCGGTGTCGATGGCGCCGAGCAGGGTCTCGCGGGAGTGCTGCGCGAAGCGCGGGCGCTCGCGCAGCGACTCCACGTCGAGGACTTCGAACAGCTGGAACACGAGGTCGCGACGGCTGACGATTCGGGAGCTCATTCTTCCTCTGCCGTGACCCCCCTGTCGCGGCTAGTAGAGCAAGGTCTGCATCTGGAACGTGATGTTGTTGGTGCCGTCCTGATGCGCGGCGGCCAGGAGATCCGCGTCGTTGTTCATGATCCGCTCGTACTGCAGCGCGAAGTTCATGAAGTTGAAGGGGGCGATGTAGTACTTCACGCCGCCCGCGATCCAGGTCTGATTCTGCGCGATCCTCAGCGGGTTGGGATAATAGTCTCTGATCTTGCGTTTCTCGAACTTCCCGAAGATCGAGAAGTGCCCGTTGTGGTTGTAGTACCCCGCCTCGGCCAGGTAGTTGTTCTGCTGCAGGACGTTGGGGTAGGTCCCCGCGTTCGTGATCGCGGAGGGGGCGGCGGTGTTCTGCCTGAAGCCGCCGTCGTAGTAGCCGAACTGCAAGAGGCCGACGATCTCGTCGCCGCCCTTGGGATTGGGGCCGTTGATCGGATAATTGAGGAAGATGGCGCCGCTGACGCCCCAGTAGGCGTTCTTGTCCTTGCCAATCGCTGCAACCTGGTTGGCACCGGAGCCAGGAGCGGGCAGACCGGGGCCGGCCTTGCGGAGGATCTGGTAGTCGCCGTTGACCATCACGCCGAGAACGCGCCTGGCGCCGTAGTAGTGACCGCCGTTCACGTACCCGGTCTCGGTGTCCCAGAGGTTGTACGAGAGCATGCCGACGAACCGGGGCGCGTTGTGGCTCGCGCTCTGGGCAACAGGAGGGGGCTGCCGGCTGCCCTGGAACACGCCGGCGCGGTACTCGAGGTGGTTCGCCAGAAAGAAGCCGTTGGCCTGGAACCCGAGGTCGCGGAGGACGAAGCTGTTGACCTGCGCCACCGGCGTGGCGGCGACGTTGGAGGTGTCGATGCTCACGTAGGTGGTGGTCGGTTGCAGGCCGTTCCGGGTCAAGGGCATCAGGATGCTGCCGCCGCTGATCCAGAACGCGTCGACGAACTTCACCTGGCCGTAGGCGTCGAGGATCTGCGGCGTTCCGTTGGTCTTGGTGCCGGTCGCCTGGTTGGGGGACGGAGCCGGGTCGACCCTTCCGAAGTTCCCGGCCTCGAACAGGACGTTGAAGAACACGTTGCGAACGACGGAGCCGGTGGCGAAGAAGCGGCACCGGCGGCAGTAGAAGTCCATCGCATAGCCGCCGTCGCCGCCGTCCGGTTGGACGAGGCGGTCCTGCGAGGCCTTCCACCAGGCCTGGACCTGCGCGCCGAAGCGGAACCAGGTGTTCTCGCCGAGCTTGATCTCGCGCGACGGGCCCAGCACCGCGAACGTCGGGACAGGCGACGACGAAGGCGGCGGAGCCGCCTGCGCCGTCTCGGGCGGCTTGTCCCCCGTGGTGCTCGGAGGAGTCTGCTGCGCGGACGCGGCGCCGGCGAGACCGCAGACGAGGACGGCGACCGCTGCCTGCTTGAAGAAGTTCTCTCGTGTCAGGGCAGTACCCATGCACTCCCTCCTCTTATTGTTGGATGCGGCGGAAGTCCCCTCCCGCAATCGGGGTCGTCGTCATCTACTCAACGTGGGGCTTCTTTCGCAACAGCCCCCCGGGAGTGGTTCCGCAGAGCGGAACTGCTCGCCCGTCCGTCCGTGGTACAGCGAGGCTCGCAGGGAGGCGCGGTCATGAGGGATTTCTCCGGCAAGGTTGCCGTAATCACCGGCGCGGGCAGCGGGTTCGGACGGGAGTTCGCGCGGATCGGCGCCGCGCAGGGAATGAAGCTGATGCTCGCCGACGTGCAGCAGGACGCGCTCGACGCCGCTGTCGAAGAGGCGCGCGCCGCCGGTGCGGACGCGCTCGGAGTCCGCGCAGACGTGTCCAAGGCTGAAGACGTGGACCAGTTTGCCGCGCGCTCCTTCGCCAGATTCGGCGCAGCGCACCTGCTCTTCAACAACGCGGGCGTGGCCGGCGGCGGCGGCTACGTCTGGGAGTCGAGCGCGAAGGACTGGAAGTGGATCCTGGGAGTGAATCTCATGGGGGTGGTCCACGGCATCCGCGCGTTCGTTCCGCGGATGCTGAAGCAGGACTGCGAATGCCACGTGGTCAATACCGCCTCCGCCGCCGGCCTGGTCTCCGCTCCGCTGATGTCCGCGTACAACGCCAGCAAGCACGCGGTGGTGACGCTGAGCGAAACGCTCTTCCACGACCTGCGGGTGGCGAAGGCGAAGATCGGCGTCTCCGTCCTCTGCCCGGCCTACGTTCCCACCAACATCCGCAGCTCGGAGCGCAACCGGCCGGCGGAGCTGGCGGACGACGCGCCCCCGACCCCGTCGCAGATCGCCGCCCGCGTGCGCTCCGAGAAGGCGATCGCCTCCGGCCGGCTCAGCGCCGCCGAGGTGGCGCGCATGACGTTCGAGGCGGTGCGCGAGGATCGCTTCTACGTGATCACGCATCCGAAGATGCTGGCCTCGGTGGAGCTGCGCTTGCGCGACCTGCTCGAGCAGCGGAGCCCGAGCGACCCGTACACCTTCAAGCCGGAGGTGGCGGTGAAGCCGCGCTGACGGACGTCGCTTTCAATCCGGGATTGGATTCCGCTAGGCTCCGCGCCCGCGGGTCGCGTGCGGTATTGCGTTTCGCAGAGCGAAATCCGCGAGGGGGTTCGAGCCATGCGCAACTTCCGCTGCTCCGCTTTGCAAGGCGTCCTGGTCGCAGGGATCGCGTTCGCGGCCGTCCAGGCCCGCGCCGCGCCGCGAAGGCCGGTGGTGGCGACGAGGGACGGGCCGGTACGCGGCATCTCATCGGACGGGATCGACCGCTACCTCGGAATTCCGTACGCCGCCGCTCCCGCCGGCGACCTGCGCTGGCGGCCGCCGCAGCCGCACGGGCGCTGGACCGGAGTGCGCGACGCGTCGGCATTCGGCGCCCATTGCGCGCAGCGCGCCTCGCCCTTCGGCCTCGCCAGCGCCAGCGAGGACTGCCTCTTCCTCAACGTGTTCACGCCGGGGCGCGGCGAGCATGGCGACGACGGCGAGCGCGAGGACGACGGCGAGGACGAAGACGAGCGCTTGCCGGTGATGGTCTGGATCCACGGCGGCGCGCTGCTCGTTGGCGAGAGCGACGACTACGACGCCACCCGCCTGGTGCAAAAGGGCGTGGTGGTGGTCACCATCAACTACCGCCTGGGCGTGTTCGGCTTCCTCGCGCATCCCGCGCTGAGCGCGGAGTCGCCCGACCATGCCTCGGGAAACTACGGGCTCATGGACCAGCAGGCGGCGCTCGCCTGGGTGCAGCGGAACATCGCGCGCTTCGGCGGAGATCGGCGGCGGGTGACCATCTTCGGCGAATCGGCCGGAGGCCTGAGCGTGCACTCGCATCTCGCCTCCCCGCTTTCGGCCGGACTCTTCCACCGCGCCATCGTCGAGAGCGGAGCGTATGCGCTCACCCAGCCGCCGCTCGCCGCGGCGGAGGCGCAGGGGACCGGGGTCGCCTCCAGGGCGGGTTGCGACGATCAGACCGCCTCCTGCCTGCGCGCAGCCCCCGTCGACAAGCTGCTGGCCGCGCTCACCGTCGCCACCGTGGTTCCGGACGTCGACGGCAGGGTGCTGCCGCAGACGATCCAGGCGGCGTTCACGTCGGGCAGCTTCAACCGCGTGCCGGTGATCGAAGGCTCGAATCACGACGAGTGGCGGCTGTTCGTCGCCCTGAACATCGACCTCGTCAGCGGCCCGCTCACGGCCGCGCGATACGTCGGCGCGATCGCCGCCACGCTCGGCGTTCCCCCGGGCACGGCGGCGGCCCTGGCGTCGTTCTATCCGCTCGCCGCCTATCCCAGCCCGGACCTCGCGCTCTCCGCCCTGGGCACCGACGCGATCTTCGCCTGCAACGCGCGCAAGGCGGTGCGGCTGCTCTCGCAGTTCGTGCCCACGCACGCGTACGAGTTCAACGACGAGGACGCGCCGCAGCTCTTCCTGCCTCCGGTAAGCTTCCCCTACGGGTCGGCGCATGCCTCGGAGATCCAGTACCTGTTCGACCTGCGATCGCAGGTTCCCCACCCGGACCTCACGCCCGCCCAGCGCGGCCTCTCGCAGGCCATGGTGGCGTACTGGACGAACTTCGCCCGCACCGGGAATCCGAACTGGTTCGGGACGCCGTTCTGGCCGGCGTACGACCGGGCCACGGACCAGTTCCAGTCGCTGGCGCCTCCCGTCCCGGCGGTCGAATCCGCATTTGCGGCGGACCACAAGTGCGCGGTCTGGGCGCCCACTCCGTGAAGGCCGGGCTCAGTCCTGCTGGAGGCTCGAGCGGAGATTCCCCAGCAGCGCCAGCAGGCGCGGCCCGATCTCCCGCTTGAGCAGATCAGGGGCAAGCTGGAACGCCGCCCCGCTGCAGCCCACCACCACGGGCTTGGTCCCGTCGCGGGGGTCGAACGGGGCCGACACCGCGTTGACGTCGCGGCGCCAGTCTCCCAGGGCGAGGCAGAAGCCGTACTGCTCGTAGTCGCGGAACGCGGCCTCGAGGCGCTTGCGGTTGAGGGGCCAGTCCGCCGGACGCCGCAGGCGGATCTCGTCGATCAGCGCCTTCCGTTCGTCCTCCGGGATCGCGCAGAGATAGGCGCGGCCCAGCGAGGTGGTGACGACCGGCACGCGCGAGCCGATGTCGATCACGAACGCGCTGGAGTGCCAGTAGGTGTCGATCACCTGCATGTGCAGGGCGTCGTTGATGGCCAGGTGCACGGACGCGTTGGTCTGCTGCGAGAGCGCGTGCAACAAGGGGCGCGCGGCGCGGCGGATGTCGATCTGGGTGAGCGCCGAGTAGCCGAGGCTCACCGCGGCGCTGCCCAGCGCGTACTTGCGCGGCGAGTGCGCGTGGCGGAGAAAGCCGAGGCGGGTGAGCGTGTACACCAGCCGCGAGACCGTCGGCTTGGCGAGGCCGGTGCGGGCGGAGATGTCCTGGTTGGCGAGCCAGCGATCGCGGGGACCGAAGCAGCGCAGGACGTCCAGCCCCCGTCCCAGCGCCGTGATGAACTTGCGGTCGACCGCGCTTGCCACGTCGCTTTTTGCCATGCTACGCGGAGTGCGGGGCATGAAACATAGTTTCGCAGAACGAAACAGGGCAGGCAAGGAGGGCCGCGCTCGATGGACCTGAACTTCACCGCCGAGGAGGTGGCCTTCCGCGACGAGGTCCGCGCCTTCATCACGGCGAGCGTGCCGGCGGAGACCCGGCGCAAGGTGCTGGAAGGGCTGGAGGTCTCGCGCGACGACACCATCGGCTGGCAGCGGATCCTCCACGGGAACGGCTGGGGCGGGCCCAACTGGCCCAGGGAGTTCGGCGGCACCGGCTGGGATCCGGTCCGTCAGCTCATCTTCGAGGAGGAGAGCGCGGCGGCCGGGACGCCGCGGCTGTTGCCCTTCGGGCTCAAGATGGTGGGGCCGGTGATCATGCGCTTCGGGAACACCGAGCAGCAGAAGCGCTTCCTTCCGAAGATCCTCTCCGGCGAGCACTGGTGGGCGCAGGGATACTCGGAGCCGGGCTCCGGCAGCGATCTGGCTTCGTTGAAGACGCGCGCGGAGCGCAAGGGCGACCACTACCTCGTCAACGGGCAGAAGACCTGGATCACGCTGGCGCAGCACGCCAACTGGATCTTCTGCCTGGTGCGCACGGACCCGGCGGTGAAGAAGCAGTCCGGCATCTCGTTTTTGCTCATCGACATGAAGACTCCCGGCGTGACGGTGCGGCCGATCACGCTGCTCGACGGCAGCCACGAGGTGAACGAGGTCTGGTTCGAGGACGTCGCGGTCCCGGTGGAGAACCGCGTGGGCGAGGAGAACGGCGGCTGGACCTACGCCAAGTTCCTCCTGCAGCACGAGCGCACCAACATCGCCGGCGTCGGCGCCTCGAAGCGCGAGCTTCTGCGGCTCAAGCGCATCGCCTCCGAGGAGCGGAAGGACGGAAAGCCGCTGATCGCGGACCCCGGCTTCGCCGCGCGGGTGGCGCAGGTGGAGATCGAGCTGATGGCGCTGGAGATCACCAACCTGCGCGTGCTGGCCGCGGAGGCCGAGCGCCGCTCGCCCGGGCCCGAGGCATCGCTGCTGAAGATCAAGGGGACCGAGATCCAGCAGGCGATCTCGGAGCTGATGATGCACGCGGCGGGGCCGCGAGCATTGTCCGCGCGCGGCGGCACGCTCGCTGCCACCTACCTGAACCTGCGCAAGACCTCGATCTACGGCGGCTCGAACGAGATCCAGAAGAACATCATCGCGCAGACGATCCTCGGGCTCTAGGAGCATTCCATGCATTTCTCCCCCATGCCCGAGCAGCAGCAGCTCGGCGAGATGGTGCAGAGGTTTCTCTCCGAGCAGTACGGCTTCGACGCGCGGCGCAAGATCCTCGACTCGCGCGAAGGCTGGAGCCGCGAGATCTGGTCGAAGCTGGCCGAGCTGGGGCTCTTGTCCCTTCAGGTCCCGGAGGCGCAAGGCGGCATGGCGCCGGCGGTGGTCGAGACGCTCCTGACCGCCACCGCGATGGGCAAGGCGATGCTGCTCGAACCGTTCCTCTCCTCCGCCATCCTCGGCACCGTCCTGATCCGCGAGCTGGGCTCGGCCGCCCAACGCGAGGAGCTGCTTCCCGCCATGGCCACCGGCGAGCGGATCGCGGTGCCGGCGCACTTCGAGCCCGGTGCCCGCTTCGACCTGCGGCGCGTCGCCACCGCGGCGCGGCGGAGCGGGAACGGGTGGACGATCCGGGGACAGAAGTCCCTGGTGCTGCACGGGCCGGCGGCCGATCTGCTGCTGGTCTCGGCGCGAGCCTCCGGCGCGGTGGACGATCCCGCGGGAATCTCGTTGTTCGCCGTGGCCCGAGAAGGCTCCGGCGTCTCTCTCTCGCCGTACCGCACTCCGCACGGCGTGGTCGCCGCCGACGTCGAGCTGGCCGACGCGCCCGGCACGCTCATCGGCGCTCCGGGCTCCGCCTTCGCGGGCCTCACGGCGGCGTTCGATCAAGGCCTGGCCGCGGTCTGCGCCGAGGCGGTGGGCGCGCTGCAGGCCACCCTCGACGCGACCGTGGAGTACACGAAGACGCGGCAACAGTTCGGCGTGCCCATCGCCCGGTTCCAGGCGTTGCAGCACCGGATGGCCGACATGCTCATCCACGTCGAGCAGGCGCGTTCGATGAGCTATCTTGCCGCCATGCGCGCCGCCGAACCACCGGGTCACGAGCGCCGCCGGGCGCTTTCCGCAGCCAAGGTGGCGGTAGGCAATGCCTGCCGCTTCGTCGGCCAGCAGGCGGTGCAGCTGCACGGCGGGATGGGCGTCACCGACGAGATCGCGGTGAGCCATCTCTTCCGGCGGCTGACCGCGCTGGAGCTCCTGTTGGGCGACACGGCGCACCACCTGGAGCAGTTCGTGGCGGCGAGCGCGCAGGCGGAGGCCACATGAGCGGAGCCGGCTACACGACCCAGGGCGCAGTCGCGGTGATCCAGCTCGACAATCCGCCGGTGAACGGCCTCGGGCACCCGGTGCGCGCCGGCATCCTTCTCGGGCTGGACCGCGCCAACGCGGACCCGGCGGTCTCGGCGGTGGTCCTCTGCGGGGCCGGCCGTTCGTTCTCCGCGGGGGCGGACATCAACGAGCTCGGCACGGCGAGGCTGGTGCTCGAGCCCACCCTGCTCACCGTCATCCGCGAGATCGAGCGCAGCCCGAAGCCGGTGATCGCCGCGATGCACGGTCTGGCCATGGGCGGCGGCCTCGAGCTCGCGCTCGGATGCCACTACCGGGTGGCCGTGTCCGGCACGCAGATCGCCTTGCCGGAAGTGAAGCTCGGTCTCTTGCCGGGCGCCGGCGGCACGCAGCGGCTGCCCCGCGCGGTCGGCCTGGAGGCGGCGCTCAACCTGATCGTCTCGGGCGCCTCCATTCCGGCGGAGAAGCTGGCGAAGGCCGGCCTGTTCGACGAGATGATCGAAGGCGACCTGCTCGCCGGCGCCATCGCCTTCGCGAACCGGGTGGCCGCACAACGCCCGCTGCCGCTCTTGCGCGAGCGCCGCGTGGCGCATCCCGACGCCGAGGCGTTCCTCCAGTTCGCGCGCAACAGCGTGACGGCGGTGGCGAAGGGATACCCGGCGCCGCTCAAGTGCCTGGAGGCGGTGGCCGCTTCGATCAAGCCGTTCGACGAGGGCGTGGCCGAGGAGCGGCGGCTCTTTTTGGAGCTGATGGCTTCGCCGGAGTCGAAGGCGCTCCGGCACGTCTTCCTGGCCGAGCGCGCTGCCTCGAAGGTCCCCGACGTGCCGGAGGACACGCCCACGCGCCCCGTTCGCAACGCGGCGGTGATCGGCGCGGGTACCATGGGCGGCGGCATCGCGATGAGCTTCGCCAACGCCGGCATCCCGATGCGGCTCCTGGAAGTGAAACAGGACGCGCTCGACAAGGGGCTCGCCACCATCCGCAAGAACTACGAGGGCAGCGCGAAGAAGGGAAAGCTCACGGCCGCCCAGGTCGAGGAGCGGATGGGGCTGATCAAGCCCACGCTCTCGTACCCCGACTTGGCGCAGGCGGACATCGTGATCGAGGCGGTCTTCGAGGACCTGCCGGTGAAGGAAGGCGTTTTCCGCCAGCTCGACCAGGTGATGAAGAAGGGCGCCATCCTCGCCAGCAACACCTCGACGCTCGACCTGAACCGGATCGCCGGCTTCACGCGCCGTCCGGCCGACGTGATCGGCACGCACTTCTTCAGCCCGGCCAACGTGATGAAGCTGCTGGAGATCGTGCGCGGGCGCGAGACCGGGAAGGACGTCCTGGCCACGGTCCTCGGGCTGGCCAGGAAGCTGGGCAAGACCGGCGTTGTCTCTGGCGTCTGCGACGGCTTCATCGGCAACCGCATGCTGGCGCGGTACGTCGAGCAGGCGCTGCTCCTGATCGAAGAAGGAGCGCTGCCTTCGTCGGTCGACGCCGCGATGGAGAAGTTCGGGATGGCGATGGGGCCGTTCCGCATGTCGGACCTCGCGGGCGGCGACGTGAGCTGGTTCATCCGCAAGCGCCGCTATACCGAGGATCCGAAGGCGCGGCGGCAGGTGATCGCCGACAGGCTCTGCGAGATGGGCCGATTCGGCCAGAAGACAGGGGCGGGCTGGTACCGGTACGAGCCGGGGCGGCGGGACGCCATCCCGGATCCGGTGGTGGACGAGCTGATCGTGTCCGCCTCGCGGGAGATGGGCGTCACCCGGCGCAAGGTCCCGGCCGAGGAGATCGTCGAGCGCTGCATCCTCGCGCTGGTCAACGAGGGCGCGAAGATCCTCGAGGAGGGCATCGCGCTGCGCGCCTCCGACATCGACGTGGTCTACCTCACCGGCTACGGATTTCCGCCCTTCCGCGGCGGCCCCATGCACTACGCGGACACGCTGGGGCTGTTCGGCGTGGTGCGCGCGATGCACCGCCTGGCGGGGAACCCGCACGGCAATCCGGCGGTCTGGGAGCCCGCGCCGCTTCTGGCCCGGCTCGCCGCCGAAGGCAAGTCGTTCAGCTCCGGGAGCACGCCATGACCGAGGCAGCGATCGTCTCCACCGCCCGCACCGGCCTGGCGAAGTCGTGGCGCGGGGCCCTCAACATGACACACGGCGCGACGATGGGAGCGCACGTCGTACGCGCGGTGGTCGAGCGCGCAAAGCTCGATCCCGCGGAGGTCGAGGACGTGGTCATCGGCTGCGGGCTGCCCGAGGGGACCACCGGCGGCAACGTGGCCCGGCAGATCGCGCTGCGCGCCGGCCTGCCGGTGACGGCCGCGGGCACCACCGTGAACCGCTTCTGCTCCTCCGGCCTGCAGGCCATCGCCATCGCGGCCCAGCGGGTGATCGTCGACCACGTCCCGGCGATGGTCGCCGGCGGCATCGAGTCGATTTCCTGCGTCCAGCAGGAGCTGAACCAGCACATGTTCCGGGATCCGTGGCTGGTCGAGCACAAGCCGGCCATCTACATCACCATGCTCGAGACCGCCGAGAACGTGGCGAAGCGCTACGGGATCTCTCGGGAGAAGCAGGACGAGTACGGCGCGCGCAGCCAGCAGCGGGCCGCGGCGGCGCAGGCGGCGGGGCGGTTCGCCGAGGAGATCGTTCCGTTCACCACGCTGATGGGTGTGGCGGACAAGGACTCGGGCCGCCTCTCCTCGCGCGAGGTGACGCTCTCGGCCGACGAAGGGATCCGGCCGGACACGACGGTGGAGGCGATCTCGAAGATCAAGCCCGCCCTGCCCGGGGGCGTGGTGGCGGCGGGGAACGCCAGCCAGTTCTCGGACGGCGCGTCGGCCTGCGTGGTGATGGACGCGAAGCTGGCGGAGAAGCGGGGGCTGCGGCCGCTGGGGATCTTCCGCGGCTTCGC
>DASQAS010000048.1:0-23747 GCA_035635635.1 Myxococcales bacterium
TCCTGCATCAGCGCGAGGAGCCGGTCGCCAAGGCCGGCGGGGTCGTGCCGACGCACCGCGAGGTCTGCCCCAATCAATTCGCGCCAGGGCGAGGCGACGGGAACGCCGGCCGCCAGTGCTTCGATCGTTGCAACCACTCCCGGAGCCCAGGCTGCGTGCGCGCGCGCCAGCAGTGCGGGAACGTCCGCGACGTGACCTGGAAGCTCCACGGTCTCGCGCAGGCCGAGGTAGCGGATGCGTTGCTCGAGGACGGGCCGGAGCGGACCCTCGCCGGCGCACACCACCCGCAAGCCGGGCACGGACGCGCGCATGCGGGCCGCCGCCTCCAGGAGGTCCAGGTGGCCGTTGCGCGCGAAGAGCGCGCCCAGCGCGACCACCAGCGGTCCCGGTGCGGGATCGCGCGCCGCAAACCTCGACACCTGCACTCCGGGGTGCACCACCCAGACCTTCGCTGCCGGAATGCCTTCCCGCCTCACGCAGCGGTCGCGCTCCTCCTGCGATGCGCACATCAGGGCGTCTGCCGCCCGCAGCGCCGCCGACTGCGCGAGTCCGCAGACCGGCCCCCGGGTGCAGACGACCTTTGCTCGGACGAGGCGCGCCGCGGGCACGCCCAAGAGGTTCGCCCACCTCCCATGCGAGTGCACGATGCGCGCGCCCTCGCGCGCCGCCGCGGCCGCGAGCCGCGTCACGTCCGCCACCCGCGGCGGCCAGGACACTTGCTCCACCGCCACCCGGTACCCCGGGGGCGCGAGCGGCACCCACGCGTCGCCGGCCCGGAAGGGGTCGACGAGCCGCAGGACGCCAACGGGCTGGTTCACACCGTCTCCTGAGGACTCCGGTGTGCCCACGCCTGACAACAAGTTGCGAAGCCGCAGAGCGCGAACAGGAACCAGCTGTTCGAGGCGCCGGCGAACATCTGGCAGACCAGGTATCCGATCAGCGCGGCCAGGACCGCCCGGGCCTCGGCGCCCAGCTCCCCGCGGCGCGCCTTCCACGCCGACCAGAGACAGGCGCAGATGAACCCCAGCATCCCGAAGAGGCCCACCAGCCCGAGCTGGCCGAGCACCTCCAGCACCAGGTTGTGCGCCACATAGCGGTGACCGAAGACCCGGTTCGAGTCGATCGGCGCGTACTGGCCCCAGGCGGCGAGGAACGCGCCTTCGCCGACGCCGAGCAGCGGCCGCTCCTCGAAGATCCGGGCCGCCACCTGCCAGGCCTCGAGGCGCCCGACGATCGAGAGGTCCTCGCTCAGCATCGTGTCGGTCTCGTTCCGCTGCCAATAGCTGATGGGCGCGAACAGGAACGTGCCCGCGGCGGCGACCAGGACGCAGGCCATCGCGACCGCCTTCCGCCGTGAGAGCAGCGCGAAGGCCAGGACGGCGACCACGAGGCCCAGAGTGCCTCCGCGGGAGTGGGTGGCGACGATACCCGCGAGACAGGCGGCCGCGCCGAACGCGGCGACGATCCGCAGCGGCCACTTCTGCCCGTGGGCGGTGCAGAAGAAGAGCAGGATGGGAAGCGCGCCGACCAGCGCCATCGCGTCGTGGTTCGGGTCCGCCATCACTCCGAGCCAGCGGCCGCGGAATCCTTCTACCAGGAGCTGGTCGTGCATCCAGTTGTTGAAGGTTCCCCAACCCGGCACGACCGCCGCGAGCGCGTAGAGCGCGAGCCCGATCCGCACCCGGCGCGGCGTGTCCACCGCGTTCACGAGGGCCAGGAAGAAGAGGAAGTGCTTCGCCACCTCGAGGGCGCCGTCCACCGAGTCCTTCGGCGACAGCGACCATGTCGGCGAGAGCAGCGCGGTCACCGTGTAGACGGCCAGGAACGCCGTCCTCCATCCCATCCAGAACGGCTGGTTCGTCAGGACGCGGCGCACCAGCAGCGCAGCGAGCCCTACCGCCGAGATGATGGCCGCGTGGTGCACCGGCTCCAGCGCCGGGAGCCACACCGCGGGCGAGAGGTACAGCTGGGCGGCGAAGAGAGCAGTGGCGAAGAACGCGACCTGGGCCGCCTTCTCCGCCTGCCATCGGCGCGCCGCTACATCGGGGACGCTCTGAAAGGCTGCGGTCTGCACGCGAGCCAACCTAAGCATCGCCCGCCTGGCGCGACGACCCCCGGCAGCGTTCGCTGAAGGACACCGCAGGCCGAACCACAAAGCGCTCCAGCGCAGGGAGGGCAGGCCCTCGTGGAACCGCCTTGCGTCGGAGAGGCGGCAACCAGCCGGGCACCTGCCCGTCGGGCCGCTCGCCGATCGGGGGTGCCTCCTCCTGACCGAGGAGCGACAGATCCGGCGCAGGCTCGAGCTTCGAGGCGATCCTCGACCTTGTGCTCCAGGTGGCGGCGAGGTGCTGCCTTGTAGGTGGACGTCCGCACAAGTCCGCGCTCACCCGACCAGCACCCTGCTTTGGGCATGGAGCCGTACAGCGACTGTGCAATAAGCGGCACGCCTCCTGAGTTGGCCAACCGGAACGGACAGCACCCGCCGTTCCGGGAAGCAACCAACCAAGGAGACTCAGCTTGAAGACGCTCCCCCTGTTCGTCGCTTTGCTCGCCGCCGGCTCCGCATCCGCCGCCCAGGTCTGGGTCGCACCGGCCGCGCAGAAGATCCGTCCCTCCGTCCAGCCTCCCGCTGGCGCGACCGCGGCCGCGAGCCTCGCCGCCGCGAAGAACGAATTCGAGGCCTTCCAGGTGGTGATCACCGGCCAGGCCTCCGGCGTCTCGATGAGCTTCGAGGGCCTGAACGACGGCAACGGCCACACCATCTCCGGCCGCGAGATCGTCCTCTACCGGGAGGCGCTGCTGAACGTCGCCAGCCAGACCGGCGGCGACGGCGCCGCCGGCTGGTGGCCGGACGCGCTGGTGCCTGACGTCGATCCGATCGCGGGCGAGAAGCGCAACGCGTTCCCGTTCGACGTTCCCGGCAACGAGAGCCGCGCCGTGCTGGTCGACATCCACGTCCCGCAGGGCACCGCAGCCGGCAAGTACACCGGCACCCTGCACGTGCAGGGCGGCGTGACGCAGGACGTGCCCGTCGAGCTGACCGTGTGGGACTTCGAGGTGCCCTCGACCTCCACGCTGCGCTCGGCCTTCGGCATGGCCTGGAACGGCCCCTGCATGGGCCACGGCGACGGCGGCTGCAAGGGCGGCGACTCCGATTTCCAGCTGCGCGCCCGCTACGTGCAGGCGGCGCTGGACAACCACATCTCGCTGCACCAGCCGTACTTCACCTCGACGGTGGACGCGTCCGGCAACGAGAACTGGGGCACCTTCGATCAGTACGTGGCGCCGTTCCTGGACGGCACCGCGAATACGCGCCTGCGCGGGGCGAAGCTGACCTCGGTGAGCGTGAACGGGGCGACCACCGCGGCGGTGGTGAAGGCGTGGTCCAATCACTTCAAGTCCAAGAGCTGGAGCACCCCCACGCTCTTCGACTACGTCTGCGACGAGCCGCCGCTCACCTGCCAGTGGTCGGACATCCCCGGCCGGATCTCGCAGGTCCGCGCGGGCGACTCGGCCATGCCGACGCTGGTCACCACCACCACCTGGGACGCGCAGAGCCACGGCGTCAGCGGCATCGATCTGTTCGTGCCGGTGATCAACTTCGTGGAGGGCAAGCCCGGAAACGCGCTGGCCGGAAACCAGCGCTCGCGCTTCCCCGCCAACAGCTGGTGGTACCAGAGCTGCATGTCGTTCGGCTGCAGCGGAGTGGGCGGTGGCCTCGACGGCAGCGGCGAGACCGGCTGGCCCACCTACGCGGTGGACTCCGACGCGACCCGCAACCGCGCGATGGAGTGGATGTCCTTCTCGTACGACATGAGCGGCGAGCTCTACTACGAGGTCACCATGTCGTACTTCAACGGCGACCCGTGGGTGAACCAGTCCGCGTTCGGCGGCACCGGCGACGGCACGCTCTTCTATCCGGGCACGCCGGCGAAGATCGGCGGCAGCACGGAGATCCCGGTCGAGTCGCTGCGGCTCAAGGGCATCCGCGACGGCATGGAGGACTACGAGCTCTTGAACCTGGCGAAGCAGCTCGGCCTGGGCGACCAGGCCAAGGCCATCGCGCAGGGCGTCTATCCCAAGACGTACCAGGCGACGACCAGCCCGGCGGCAATCGACAGCGCCCGCGCGGAGCTGGCCGCGCTGATCCTCCACGCGCTGGGCAAGGACACGCAGCCGTCCAACGGCGGTGGAGGTGGCAGCGGCGACTCCGGCGCCTGCGTCACCACCGCGTGCAGCACCGACCCGACGGGCGCCCCGGACACGCCGCCCGTGAAGACCGGGAGCCTGGGTCTGCCGTCCGGCGGCTGCTCGAGCAGCGGCGTCCAGTCTGCCTGGCTGGCGATCCCGGTGCTGGCGCTGTTCGCGCTGCGGCGCCGGCAGGCGCGACGGCAGGGCGCGTAACGCACAGCTCTTGAGAAGGACAGAACAAGGCTTGCGGCGCACCTCTGCCGCAAGCCTTGTTCATTTCTGGGACGCAGTTTCCCGGACCAGGGTCAGCCGCGACCTTCCTTCCCTCGACGTCGGGCTGGCACGAAGTTCGCTCCAGAGGGATGTCGAAAGGAGCAACGCCATGACCGTATTGAAAGACGTCCGCGACTGGCTGTTCCCGATGTCGCTGTTCACCGCCTGGACCGTGACCACCGCGTACACCCTCATGCTGGTGGCCGGCTCGTGGGTCGCCTGATCCGGGTACCTAGGCGGCGCGCTTGCGGGTTGTTGCGCTGGAGAGCAGCGCGGAGATCCGCTTGCCGACCTCGGGCCAGAGCCAGCCTTGCTCGATCACGCGCCGCCGGCCGGCCTCCCCAAGCACGGCCCGCCGCGCAGGATCGTCGAGCAGCTCCGCGGTGGCCTGCGCCAGCGCCCCGGCATCCGCCGGCGGGACGCAGACGCCGGCCCCCGCGAGGATCTCGGGGACTGCGCCGACCTGGGTCCCGACGCACGGGACCTTGCACATCATCGCATCCAGGAAAGCGATGCCGAACGGCTCGCGCAGCGTGGGCAGGACGAAGACCGTGGCGCGCGAGAGCAGGCGCTTCACCTCGTCCAGCGACACGAGGCCGAGGTTGGCCGCGCCCTCCGGCAGCGCGATCGTCTCGATGGGTCCGGCGAGAAGCAGGCGCAGATCCGGCCGCGACCGCCTCAGCATCTCGAAGGCCTTGAGCAGCACCGGGCCGCCCTTGCGCCGCCATCCGTCCTTGCCCACGAACACCAGCGTGCGCCCGTCGTCGGCGCGCTGCAGCCCCGCCTCGCGCACCACGTTGGCGCCCGCGCCCACCACCTGCACGCGCGCCGGATCGACCTGGTAGTCGGAGATCAGCGATTCGCGCACCACGCTGGAGAAGGTCGCGATCGCCGTGGCCGCCTGGTAGGTGTCGCGCTCCCGCTCGAGCCAGGTCCTCCCGAAGGCGATGTGCTTGCCGATGTCCGCCTCCGGCACCGGCGGCTGGCGCTCCGCGAGCAGGCAGGTGTTGTCGAGCAGGAGGACGTAGGGGAAGCGCGGCGGATCGCCGGGAGCGAACAGCGCGCCGTTCTGCAGCACGACGTCGGGCGGCTCTTCGAGCCGGTCCAGCAGGAGGCCGGTCTGCCGGGTGTGCTGGTTGAAGGCGAAGACGGTGTTCCACCGGTGGTGCATGGCCTGCGGCCCGTGCTGCAGCGCGCTCGCGGCGAGCGAGAGCAGGACCCGGGGCGTCGGCCGCGGCAGGCGCGTGCGCGGATCGCGCAACGCCAGCACCCCGGTGGGATCGACGCGCACGATCTCGTGGCCGAGCGAGAGCAGCGACTTCATCACGTTGGGCGTCACGCCGCTCTGGTTGCCGTAGTTGACGTAGGCGATTCGCATCAGGTCGCCTCCCGGACGACCAGGACCTCGGGTTTCTTCTGCGGGAGCCAGGCGCGGAGCGGCGGCAGCACGCCCATCGCGCGCAGCGCCAGGAGGTAGCACGCGGCGAACGCCAGCCCCGCCGTGCAGAGCTGCGCGAGCAGCGGACCTCCGGCGAAGTGGAGCGCGACCGCGCCGGGCACGGCGGCGATCGCGGCCGCCAGCGTCTGGAGCCAGAGCTCCCGCGGCAGCACGCCGAGCACGCCCGTCCCGAACAGGGCGGCCGCGCGGCGCAGCAGGATGAAGCGGCAGGTCTCCTCCGCGCAGATCCAGCCGCCGAGCGCGCCGATCGGCCCGAACAGCTTCAGCCCGGCCCAGGCCAGCGGCATGGTCAGAGCCAGCTTGAGGACGCTGATCCGCAGCATGAACCGGTTCTGCGCCCGCGCCCGCATCAGCCCTTCGAGCGGCAGGGCCGCCATGGGAATGGAGACCAGCGCCAGGCGGAAGATCGGGACGGACTCCACGTATCGGTCGGTGAAGAGGAACCGGATGAGCGTGGGCGCGCAGATGGCGAGGATGGCCATGGTGGGCACGAACACGAACGAGAGCCGCGCCACCGCCTCGCGGAACAGCCGCAGCGACCCTTCGGCGTCGCCCCGCGCGTCGTGCTCGGCCACGCCGAGTTGGAGGATCTCGGAGACCGGTGTGTAGAGCATGTCCACGATGGGGAGCTGGAAGCAGCCCACGCTGTAGATGGCGAAGGCGGCGGAGGTCACGGTCGCGCTGACCAGGTAGCTGTGGAACTGCTGCTGCGGGATCACCAGGGCGAAGGCGGCGCCGAACGGCAGCGAATACGCGAGCTGCCGGCGCAGATCGCCGGGCGAGATCCGGAGCCCGTGGCCGGCGAGGACGATCCAGCAGGCCGCGGCCTTCGCGAACGTCGCCACCATCACGCCCGCGAACGCGCCGGCGACCGAGCGCGTCCAGAGCGCTCCGGCCAGCAGGCAGAGCGTGTAGAAGCCTTCGGATGCGATCCGCACCACCGCGCTGGCCTTGATCCGCCCGTCCGCCATCAGCGCGAGATCGAAGGAGGAGCCCGCGAGACGGAAGGCGGTGAATGCGGCGACCGTCGGCATCACCGCGGCAAGCTCGGGGTTGTGGAATGCCGTGGAGACGAGCGGTCCCAAGGCGAGCAGCAGGGCCGCCGCCAGCACGCCCAGCCCGGTGGTGAGCAGCAGGGCGTGCGACTCCCAGGCCGCCTTCCGATCGGGCTCGCGGGGGACGAAGTAGACCAGGCTCTGGTTCAGCCCCAGCGGCAGGACGAGAAAGAGCGTATTGGAGAGCAGCCATGCCTGCTTGAACGTCCCGTAGCTCGCCGGGAGTAGAATCCGGGCGAGGACCATGGGAATGGCGAACGTGAACGCTGCAACCCCCAGGCGCGCCAGCAACAACGGCCGGGCGCGACGCAGGATGGAACCCGGCGGTCTTTCGTGCATCCCCCCTCCGTGCCGAACACAATGTGCAGCCGTCCCGGACCGGACAAGCCTTGCATGACGCGACGCACAACGAGCTAACATGCCGATGACGAAGACAAAAACGGAGTTACTCAAGGACGCGCGAAAGCAGGTGCCGGAGGTCACCGCCACCGAGCTTTCGCGACAGTCCCCCAGGCCAGTGATCCTCGACGTCCGCGAGCAATCGGAGACGGACGCCGGGATGCTGGCGGGCGCGAGGCACGTTCCGCGCGGCTTTCTCGAGCTGCGCATCGAGGAGACTGTTCCGGACCGCGGCGCGGACGTGGTCCTCTACTGTGCGGGCGGGACCCGATCGCTCCTGGCCGCGCGGACGCTGCAGGACATGGGGTACACGCGCGTCCGTAGCCTGGCGGGCGGATATTCGGCTTGGAAGGACGCGGGGCTTCCGCTGGACGTGCCCGTGCGCCTCACGGACGCGCAGCGGGCCCGGTACAGCCGCCACCTCTTGATTCCGGAGGTGGGCGAGACAGGCCAGGCGAAGCTGCTCAAGTCGAAGGTGCTGTTGATCGGAGCCGGCGGGCTGGGATCGCCGATCGCGCTCTACCTGGCGGCGGCGGGAGTGGGGCGGATCGGGATCGTCGACGACGACGTGGTGGACGAGTCGAACCTGCAGCGGCAGATCCTGCACTCGACCGACCGGGTGGGGATGCCGAAGACGGAGTCCGCGCGCAAGACGTTGCAGGCGCTCAATCCCGACGTGGCGGTGGACGAGCACCGCCTGCGGCTGCAGCGCGAGAACGCGCTGGAGCTGTTCGCGAAGTACGACCTGATCGTCGACGGGTCGGACAACTTCGGGACGCGCTACCTGGTCAACGACGCCTGCGTTCTTCTGGGCAAGCCCAACGTGCACGGTTCGATCTTCCGCTTCGACGGCCAGGCGACGACGTTCGTGCCGGGAGGCGGGAGGCCCTGCTACCGCTGCCTGTTCCCCGAGCCGCCGCCGCCCGAGCTGGCGCCCTCGTGCCAGGAGGCAGGCGTGCTCGGCGTGCTGCCGGGGATCATCGGGCTGGTGCAGGCGGTAGAGGCGGTGAAGCTGCTGCTCGGGAAAGGCGAGCCGCTGGTGGGGCGGCTGTTGCTCTACGACGCGCTCGAGCAGAAGTTCCGCGAGGTGAGGTACGCGCGGGACCCGGAGTGCCCGGCGTGCGGGGATCACCCGATGCGGGAGCTCTTGCCGGAGTACACGGAGGCGAGCTGCGCGATTGCGCCCCGGCGAACGACTGCAGCGGCCGGAGGGCACGCCGCCACTGCAACTGCGACTGCCTAGCGCCGCCCCTGGAAGCGCGCGGCTCACATCTTGGCGCCTTCGCGCCAAAATGTTAGCCGTAGCTCTTCTCCTGCTTCTCCTGCTCTTCCTTGCAGCGGATGCACATGGTCGTCACCGGCCGCGCCTCCAGCCGCTTCACCGAGATCTCTTCCTCGCAGATCTCGCAGATCCCGAACGTGCTGTTCTCGATCCGCGCCAGGGCGTCGTCGATCTTCTTGAGCAGGAACTTCTCGCGGTCGCGGAGCCGGAACACCATGCTCTGGGTGTACTCGGACGAAGCGAGGTCGATCTCGTCCGGCAGATCGTCGGTGTCGAAGGCCGCTTCCTCGCTCAGCGTCTTGCGCGCGCTGAGCAAGAGGTTCTTTTTCGATTCCTCGAGGATCTTCCTGAAGCGCTTCAGGTCCTTCTGGTTCAAGGTGCCGCCCCCGCGAATCGTTGCTGCCCGACTGGTTGCCATGGTTTCTTCGCTCCGGCGATGGCCCGGCAAAAAAGAGGCGGAATACTAGGAACCCAGTAGGGTCCCGTCAAGGCGAACCTAGCATGGCCGACAGCAAGCTCGATCGGGAGTTCCTGCGCAGCATCCTCACGCTCGCGGCGAAGCCCGCTGTCGACCACCTGCTGATGGTGACGGACGTACCGCTCTCGAAGGAAGACCTGCGCGGCCGTCCGCTGAAGAAGAAGGTCATCTATGCCGTTAGCGAGGAGCAGCTCGCGCAGACCCTCCGCAAGCAGGGATACACCTGCGTGACGGTTCCACCCTACGACTATTCGCGCATCGAGAAGGTCAAGGTGGCGCTGGTGGCCGCCGTAACCGCTGACGCACTGCGCGACGGCGAGGACGTACTCTGCCTTACGGGACGCACCGGATCCCGCCTCCCGGACACCGTGGTGCGGCTGCAGATCGGGCGCGGGTTCGAGGAGAAGGCGTCGATCGACACGCAGGGGCTCGGCGACGCGTTCAGCCCCCAGGTGGTGGAGGCGCTGGTCTCGCTGGCGATGGCCATCGGCCACGAGGGGTTCGAGGGACATCCCATCGGCACCATCTTCGTGCTGGGCGACTCCACCGCGGTGATGGAGCGGAGCCAGCAGCTCACGCTGAATCCGTTCCAGGGGATCTCCGAGGCGGAGCGCAACGTGCTCGACCCGAAGATCCGCGAGGCGATCAAGAACTTCGCGGTGCTGGACGGGGCGTTCGTGATCCGCGAGGACGGCGTAGTACTCGCGGCGGGCCGCTATCTCCAGGTCGGAGAAGGCAAAGTGGAGCTCCCGCTGGGGCTGGGCGCGCGCCACGCGGCGGCCGCGGCGATCACGGTGGAGACCAGCGCCGTGGCGATCTCGGTCTCGCAGAGCAGCGGGACGGTGCGGGTGTGGAAGGGCGGCCAGGCCGTGCTCGAGCTGCAGCAGGTGGCGCGGCGGTCGTGATACACCGCCCGCGATGGCCTTCCGCTTCCTCGAAGCCTGCCGGCGGCGGCCGGTAGATCGGACGCCGATCTGGCTGATGCGCCAGGCGGGCCGTTACCTCCCCGAGTACCGCGCCGTACGCGCGAAGGTCTCGTTCCTCGAGCTTTGCAAGAGCCCCGAGCTGGCCGCGGAGGTCACCGTCCAGCCCGTCGACATTCTCGGCGTCGACGCCGCCATCCTCTTCTGCGACATCCTGGTCGTGCCCGAGGCGATGGGCATGGAGCTGATCCTGGATGACCAGGGTCCCCAGTTCCCCGCGCCGCTGCGCTCGCAGGCGGACGTCGAACGCCTGCGGATTCCGGACGCCGGGCGCGACCTCGGGTACGTGATGCAGGCGATCCGCCACTCGCTCGGGCGGCTGGACGGGCGGGTGCCGCTGATCGGCTTCTGCGGAGGGCCCTGGACGCTCGCGGCGTACATGATCGAGGGGAAGACCTCCCGCAGCTTCGAGCAGGCGAAGGCGATGCTCTTCGCGGACGAGCAGCTCGCCCACCAGCTCCTGGCGAAGATCTCGGACTCGCTGATCGGATACCTGAACGGGCAGCTCGCCGCGGGCGCCCACGCGCTGCAGATCTTCGACTCCTGGGCGGGAGCGCTGGGGCCGGAGGACTACGCGCGCTTCGGAGCGCCCTACGTGGCGCGGGTGATCGCGGGGCTGAAGCGGGACCTGCGCGAGCCGCAGCCGGTGATCGTCTTCGGGGTCGAGACGGGCGAGCTGCTCCCGCAGCTCGCGGCCACCGGGGCGGACGTGGTGGGCGTCGACTGGCGCGTGCCGCTCGACGAAGCGCGCGGCCGGGTGGGGCCCGCCGTCGCGCTGCAGGGGAACCTCGACCCCGCCGCGCTCTTCCTGCCGCCCGGCCCGCTGGAAAAACGGGTGGCGCGGGTCCTCGAGCACGCCGATCACGCCGGGCCGGGACACATCTTCAACCTGGGCCACGGCGTCCTGGTCGGGACGCCGGTCGAGAACGTGAAGGCCCTGGTCCGGCAGGTGCACGCCCACAAGCCCGTTCGCTGAGCGACGGCAGGCGGACGCCCTCCAGGCCGTGGAGTTGCGTCGCCGCGCCTTCTGTACAGCTTCAAAGAGATGGCAGTCCTGGGAGCATCTCTGGTCATGGGCGCTGCGCTGGCGCTCGGGCTGGCGCTGTCCTCGGGCGCGCAGGTTCCAGCGAAGGCCGACGCGCCCGTCCGCATCGAGAACGGACCGGCGCTCGAGTCCGGAGCCGCGAGGGGCGGGGTCCGGCTCCTCGGCGGAACGGTCTGCCTGCCTGGGACGGGGATGGTCTTCTTCTCCGGTCCGCCCGAGCGGCGCGACGCCGTGAAGGTCAAAGGCAGCGAGAACGCGCGGGAGCCTCTCGAGCCCGCCAGCCAGAAGACGCAGGAACTCCCGCATGATGCCCCGGCCGGATCCGACGCGGGCGCAGGGGTCCGCTGACCCTCCAAGGAGAGCCCATGAAGAAGGTGCCCGCAAAGACCCTCGTTTTCGCGCTGGCGCTCGCGCCGGCATTTGCGTTCGCCTCCGAGAAAAAAGCGGAAAACGCCACGATGAGCGACGAGCGGCTGGTCACGATCCTCCACCAGACCAACCAGGCGGAGATCGCCGCCGGCAAGCTCGCGCAGCAGAAAGGCACCAGCGCCGACGTGAAGAACCTGGGAGAGAAGCTGGTGGCCGACCACACCAAGGCGGACGACGACGTGTTGGCCGCCGCCGACAAGGCGGGCGTCAAGCCCAACCCCAGCTCGCTCAGCGCGCACGACAAGCAGATGCAGCAGACCGACAAGAAGAAGATGGATCAGATGAAGAAGCTGAGCGGCTCCGAGTTCGACAAGGCCTTCGCGCAGGAGATGAGCCGCGACCACGATCACATGATCTCCATGCTGAAGGACGCGAAGACGCACGTCTCGCCTCCGATCCGGGAACTGGTCGACAACACCATCCCGGTGCTCGAGCAGCACAAGGACCTGGCGGACAAGGCTTCGAAGAGCGCGGATCGGGGGACGGCGAAGGGCCGCGCGCCGGAGCCGGTGAAGCGGTAGGCGCCGATTCGAGCGGCCACCCCAAAACCAGAACGCTGACCCCGGGATCGGGGTTCGCGTTCTGGGATCGGGTCTGGGAAATCGGGGATTCGAGGCGGCTGCAACGGCGGGTAGCACCTGCTAAACACCCGCGAGTGATCCCGCTCCGGCGTCCTTCCCCCTCCCCCCACACCGGCGTCTTGCTGCTCAACCTGGGCGGGCCCGACTCGCTCGATGCGGTCGAGCCCTTTCTCGAGAACCTCTTCCGGGATCCGTTCCTGATCCGCATCCCTTTCCTCAAGGGACCGTTCCGCCGCTGGTTCGCGCACGCCGTGGCCCGGCGGCGCGCCCCCCACGTCCGACAGCTCTATGCCGAGATCGGCGGCCGGTCTCCGATCGGTCCATTGACGGCCGCCCAGGCGCGCCGCCTCGAGGAGGAGCTGGGACCCGGTTTCCGCTGCTACGTCGCCTTCGCCGCCTGGACCCCCTACGTCCGCGAGGCGGTGGCGCAGGCCCGGCGCGACGGCTGCACCCGGCTGGTGGGCGTCTCGCTGTTTCCGCAGTGGTGCTCCGCCACCACCGAGTCCATCTTCCACGATCTGCGCAAGGCGGTGGCCGGCTCGCTCCCGCTCGCCGAGGTGGACCGGTACCCCGAGGACGCCGAATACCTCGACTCGCTGGCCAGCACCGTCCACGAGGCGCTGCGCCGCTTCCCGGATCCCGCGCGCGTCCACGTCCTCTTCAGCGCGCATGGCATCCCGATGAGCCTGGTTCGCCGCGGCGATCCCTACGAGCGGGAGATCCATGCCACGGTCCAGGGTCTGCTCGGGCGGCTTCCCGCGGGGCAGCCGTGGTCGCTGAGCTACCAGAGCAAGGTCGGGCCGGTGAAATGGCTGGAACCGGCGACCGCCGATCACTTGCCCGAGCTGGCGCGCAAGGGAGTCCGCGAAGTCCTCGTCATTCCGGTGGCCTTCGTCTCCGACCACATCGAAACGCTGCACGAGCAGCGGATCCTGCTCGCCGGGATCGCCAAGAGGGCCGGCATCGAGCGCTACGAGGTGGCGAACGCCATCAACGACTGCCGCCTCTATGCCCGGGCGCTCGCTCGCCTGGTGCGACAAGTTCTTGAAACAAGGTCGCTTTCAGCGCGCGACAGAACCGTCTGACGACCCCCCGTCGGGTTTCGTGCTAGGGACATGGCCGGCCATGGAGCAAAGGGCGCCCGCGCCGGGGCCAAGCAGTGTCCCCCCTTACCCGCCGTCCGAACCTCCCGGCCCGGTCCATCCGGCCACGAACTGGCAGCGCTTCAAGCGGATCCTGCTGGGCGGGCCCAAGGATTTCCAGGACCCCCACCTCTTCCACTCGCTGTCGCTGGCGGCATTCCTCGCCTGGGTCGGGCTGGGCGCCGACGGGTTGTCGTCCAGCGCGTACGGTCCCGAGGAAGCCTTCAAGAACCTGGGCGAGCACCAGTACCTCGCCATCTTCCTCGCGCTGGCCACCGGGCTGACCGTCCTGGTCATCTCCGCGGCGTACACGAAGATCATCGAGCATTTCCCGTTCGGTGGCGGCGGATACATCGTCACCTCCCGCCTGATCGGCCCCCGCGCCGGCGTGGTCAGCGGCGCCGCGCTGATCATCGACTACGTCTTGACCTGTACCACCTCGGTGGCCGCGGGCGGCGAGGCGATCTTCAGCAACTTCCCCGAGCAATGGCACGTCTGGAAGCTGCCGGTGGAGTTGGGCGTCATCGCCATCCTCACCGTGCTGAACCTGCGCGGCGTGCGCGAGTCGATCCGCGTCCTCTTGCCCATCTTCGTCACCTTCCTGGCCACGCACGTGATCCTGATCGTGGTGGGGGTCGGGTTCCACCTGGGCCGCACGGGCGAGGTGGCGAGGAGCGTCTCCCAAGGCCTCTCGCACGACCTCGGCACCATGGGCCTGCTCGGGCTCATCCTGCTCTTCCTGCGCGCCTACTCGCTGGGCGCCGGCACGTACACCGGCATCGAGGCGGTCTCCAACGGCCTCTCGATCATGCGCGAGCCGCGGGTCGCCACCGGCAAGCGGACCATGGTCTACATGGCGGTGAGCCTCGCCGTGACCGCGGGCGGGATCATCCTCGGGTACCTCCTGATGGGAGTCCACCCGGTGCCCGGCAAGACCATGAACTACATGCTGGCGCAGATGGTCGCCGGCAACGTGTACCTCGGGCCGGTCCCGCTGGGGCACTGGTACGTGATCGTCACCATCGCTTCCGAGGCGCTGCTCCTGTTCGTGGCCGCGCAGGCGGGATTCATCGCCGGCCCGCGCGTGATGGCCAACCTGGCCCAGGACTCGTACTTCCCCCACCGCTTCGGCGCGCTGAGCGACCGGCTCACCATGCAGAACGGGGTGCTCCTGATGGGCTGCGCCTCGTTCCTGATGCTGCTCTACACCAAGGGCTCCGTCGCCGCGCTGGTGGTGATGTACGCGATCAACGTCTTCGTCACCTTCGCGCTCAGCCAGCTCGGGATGATCCGCTACTGGCGGCGGCCGGAGACGCGAAAGCGCCACCCGGAGTGGGGCCGCCCGCTGGCCATCGCGGTCACCTGCTTCGTGCTCTGCACCTTCATCCTGGTGGTGAACCTGTTCGAGAAGTTCGCCGAGGGCGCTTGGCTCACGGTGATCATCACCGGCACGCTGGTGGTGATCTGCCTCTTGATCAAGCGCCACTACAACGGCGTCTATGCGCGGCTCAAGCGGCTGGACCAGATCCTCACCGCGCTGCCGGTGAGCTCACCCACCAAGATCCTCCCTGTCCAGAAGAAGAAGCCGACGGCGGTGCTGCTGGTGGGCAGCTACTCCGGCCTGGGGATCCACTCGCTGCTCACCATCATGAAGCTGTTCCCGCGCTACTACGCCAACGTGGTCTTCATGTCGGTGGGCGTGGTGGACAGCGCCACCTTCCAAGGCGTGGAGGAGGTCGATCGGGTCCGGGAGCAGACCGAGGAAGCGCTGCGCAAGTACGTGGAGCTGGCCCGGGGAATGGGCATCCCGGCGGACCATCGCATGTCGATGGGCACCGAGGCGGTCAGCGAGTGCCAGCGGCTCGCCGGCGAGATCGCCAAGGAATACGAGCGGAGCATGTTCTTCGCCGGCAAGCTGATCTTCGAGCGGGAGAAGTGGTGGGACCGCCTGCTGCACAACGAGACCGCGAACCAGATCCAGCGCCGCCTGCAATTCGACGGGCTGCCCATGGTGATCCTGCCTGTCCGGGTGCTGGAATAGATGGACGCCACGTCAGAGCCGCCCCCACCGCCGCCGCGCGAGCGCGCGTTCAAGCGGGTGAGCCGGGCGGTCCTGGGCGGGCCGAAGAACCTGCAGGACCCCCATCTCTTCCATTCGCTCTCGCTCGCGGCGTTCCTCGCCTGGGTGGGGCTGGGCGCGGACGGCCTCTCCTCCAGCTCCTACGGTCCCGAGGAGGCGTTCAAGAACCTCGGCAACCACCAGTACCTGGCCGTCTTCCTCGCCGCCCTGACCGCGCTGACGGTCATCATCATCGCCGCGGCGTACAGCCGGATCATCGAGCACTTCCCGTTCGGGGGCGGCGGCTACGTCGTCGCCAGCAGGCTGATCGGACCGCGCGCGGGACTGGTCTCCGGGTCGGCGCTGCTCGTCGACTACGTCCTGACCATCACCACCTCGATCGCCTCGGGCGGCGACGCCGTCTTCTCCAGCCTTCCCCACAGCCTCCAGTCCCTCAAGCTGCCGGTGGAATACGCGGTGATCGGCCTGCTCACGGTGCTGAACCTGCGCGGGGTGAAGGAGTCGGTGCGGACGCTGGTTCCGGTGTTCCTCGTCTTCCTGCTCACGCACGCGGTGATGATCGTCGGGTCCGTGTTCTTCCACCTCGGCCGCGCCGTCGAGGTGGTGGAGAGCGTCAGCGGCGGGCTGCGACACGACCTGGCCACCCTGGGCTTCTTCGCCACCGCCGCGCTGTTCCTGCGCGCCTACTCGCTGGGCGCCGGCACGTACACCGGAATCGAGGCGGTCTCCAACGGCCTGCAGATCATGCGCGAGCCGCGGGTCGCCACGGGGAAGCGGACGATGGTCTACATGGCGGTCAGCCTCGCCTTGACCGCCGGCGGCATCATCCTCGGCTACCTCTTGATGGGCGTCCATCCGGTCGAGGGCAAGACCATGAACGCCGTCCTCGCCGACAAGCTCGCTGGCACCTGGAACCTGCTCGGCCTGCCGGTGGGCCACGGCTTCGTGGTGATCACCCTCGCCTCGGAAGCGCTGCTCCTGTTCGTCGCCGCGCAGGCCGGCTTCATCGATGGCCCCCGGGTGATGGCGAACATGTCGCACGACTCCTGGCTGCCCCACCGCTTCGGCGCGCTCAGCGACCGGCTCACCATGCAGAACGGGGTGATCCTGATGGGCGCCACCTCGCTCTACATGCTCTGGCACACCGGCGGGTCGGTGGACGCCCTGGTAGTGATGTACTCGATCAACGTCTTCGTCACCTTCTCGCTCAGCCAGGCGGCCATGATCCGCTACTGGTGGATGAAGGAGACGCGCAAGAAATACCCCGACTGGGCGCGGCACCTGCCCATCCACGTGATCGGCTTCGTGCTCTGCTTCGGGATCCTGGTGGTCAACGTCCTGGAGAAGTTCACCGAGGGCGCCTGGCTCACGGTGATCGTCACCGGCGCGGTGATCACGCTCTGCATGCTGATCAAGCGGCACTACAACGGGGTCTATGAGCGGCTGAAGCGGCTCGACCAGATCATCGCCGCGCTGCCCAACGAGCCGCCGAAGAAGGAGCTGGTGCTGCAGAAGAAGAAGCCCACCGCGGTGTTGCTGGTGGCCGGCTTCTCGGGCCTGGGGATCCATTCGCTCCTCAACGTCATCAAGCTGTTCCCCCGGTACTTCGTGAACGTGGTGTTCATGTCGGTGGGCGTGGTGGACAGCGCCACCTTCCAGGGCGTGGAGGAGGTGGACCGCGTCCGCGAGCGGACGGAGGAAGGGCTGCGCAGGTACGTGGACCTGGCTCGCGGGATGGGGATCCCCGCCGACTACCGGATGTCGATGGCGACCGAGGCGGTGAGCGAGAGCGAGAAGCTGGCCGCCGAGTTGGCGAAGGAATACGAGCGCGCCATCTTCTTCGCCGGCAAGCTGATCTTCGAGCGGGAGCGCTGGTGGGACCGGCTCCTGCACAACGAGACCGCGAATCAGATCCAGCGACGGCTGCAATTCGCCGGTCTACCGATGGTGATCCTGCCGGTGCGGGTGCTCGAATGATCCGCCATGCGGCGGCTCCTGATCGCGGCGGCAATCCTGGCCTGCAATCCGGGCGGGCAGCCGTTGTGTCCTTCCCGGCCCGACGTGGTGGATCCCTGCGGCCCTTCCGACGGCGGGACCGGCGCCCTCCCCGGAACGCCTGATCCCGGCGTGGTGCCTTCGGGGACGGTGGGCGCGAACGGCGGCACCGTAGACCGGCTCTGGTTCGCGACCACCGGCGACACGCGCCCGCCGGAATGCGATCAGACCAACGCATATCCCAAGGAAGCGATCGGCCAGATCGCCGCGGCGATGCGCGCGCTGCGGGTCCAGTTCACCGTGGACCTGGGCGATCACCTCTATGTCTGCAACCAGAGCGACGCCGAAGCCCGCCAGCAGATGGGCTTCTACATGGGCGCCGTGGCCCGCGGACCTCTCGCCTGGTGGATGACCATGGGCAACCACGAGTGCGGCAGCGACAAGTACCCCTTCTCCTGTTTCGTGGACGGCCCCCACGACGCCAATTTCGCTGCCTTCCTGTCCGCCCTGAAGCGGCCGCTGCCTTACTACGCCAACGACGTGCAGACTTCCCTGGGCCTCGCACGGTTCGTCGTGATCGCGGACGACTCGTGGAATACGTCACAAGCCAACTGGCTGGATCGCGCTCTGGCGGATGCGGACGCGCGTGCCCGCTACACCATCATCGCGCGCCATCATCCCGTCCAGGGTTCGCAGACCGGCTCTCCAGAGATCCTCGAGATCCTGAAGCGCCACAAGTACTCCCTGATCCTCACGGCCCACGAGCATGACTACCGCCACGACACCGAAACCTGGCAGGGCCGCTCCACGGTCGTGGGCCTCGGGGGCGCCGGCGGCAAATGGGGCTTCGCCACCATCCTGCAAACCCCCGACGGCTCTCTCGTCTTCGTCCGCCGCGACGCCGGCGGCAATCCGGCCGGCACACCGTGGCGCGTCTCACCACAATGACAAGCGTACCGCAGCGCCGCGCCGCTACCCCTCCATCAGCTTGATCCTCACGCTGCCGCCTGCAATCTCCTCCAACAAGTCCGCCTTCTGATTCGCCGACCACACCTCGAGGTCGCTCCCCTTCTCTGCATTCACCTCGATGTTCACTCCCTTCCTCTGCTGCCGCGCCGTGACCGACCGCACGTGCCTGCGGTGCCCCCGGTCCAGCCCGTCCGCCACCCGCAGGATCGCCGCCAGCTTCCGCACCACCGTCCGCTCCCGCGGCGTGAGCCGCTGGAACTCCTCGTGCCCCTCCTTCGGCGCGCTCCGCCGGTGATACCGCGCGATGGTCGCGATCAGCTCCCGCTCCCGGTCGGTATATCCGGGCAGATCCGCGTGATACAGCAGGTAGTAGCTGTGCTTGTGGTGGCGGTTGTACGAGACGAATGCCCCCACGTCGTGGAGCATGGCTGCCGCGTGCAGGATCGCGCGCTCCTCCTCGCCAAGGCCGTGCAGGTCGGAGAGCTGATCGAACAGCGAGAGGCTGAGCTGCGCCACCTGCTCCGCGTGCTCCTCCCGGTAGGCGCAGCGGCGGCCGAAGGCGCGCAGGCCGTCGAGCACCGTGCTCTCCTGGTGCAGGTGCGCTCCGCGCGGGCGCACCGTGCGCCGGATCAGATCGGCCATCAGGCCGTCGCGCAGCCCCCGGTTCGTGATCGCCAGCTGGTCGACGCGCAGCCGCCGCATCACGCCCTCGCAGATGGCGCTGCCGGCGTAGATGATGTCGCTCCGCTGGTCGTCCACCCCCCACTTGCGCCGGTCCCGCGCGGTGGAGGAGCGCAGCCGCTCCAGCACCCTGCGCACCTGCGCGTAGGTGACCGGCACGCTCCCCGCTCCGTCGTTGCCGGCGAACCTGCGCGCGAGCTGGGCCACCGCCCCGGTGGTCCCGGCGGCCCCGATGATGCTTCGGTGCCTGCCGATCAGGACCGGGTCGACCTGCCCCAGGCCGTCCTGCACCGCCTCGTCGATCAGCTTCGCTTCCTTGCTCGCGACGGGGTCGCTCTGGACGAAGAACTCGGTCAGGCGGACCGTGCCGAGCGGAACGCTGGTGGCGGAGTACGGCTCCTCTCCTCGCGCGCTGATGACCTCGGTCGAGCCGCCCCCGATGTCCAGGATCAAGGAGCGCTGCGAGGAAGCTTCTCCCTGCAGCACGCCGAGACAGACCAGCCGCGCTTCCTCGGCGCCGCTGATCACCTCCAGGCCGATGCCGGCCCGCTCGCGGATGGTCCGCACCAGGACGGCGCGGTTGGACGCCTCCCGCACGGCGCTGGTCGCCACCGCGCGCACCGTCTGGGCACCGGCGCGCTCCGCCAGCTTGCCGAATCGCTCCATCGCCACCGCGGTCCGGTCGATGGCAGCCGAGGAGAGCCGGCCGGTGCGAAAGACCTGTTCGCCCGGCCGGACGGCGGCGCGATCCTCGGCCAGCACCTGGGCGTGCCCATCCGGGGTGACCTGCGCGATCTGCAGGCGCATGGCGTTCGACCCGACGTCGACGACGGCCAGGACGCTGCCGCGGGGGCGCCCCTTCACTCTTCGGACTCCATAACGAAGTCGTGAATCGAAGGAACGTCCGGGTGCACCTCGACCGGCCTCCGGGAATGGTCCGTGTCCAGATGGACGACCACCGCGTCCGGGAAGCTCTGCTTGTACGCATTGACGTGCGTCGGCTCGTTGTCGAACGCGCAGGCGAGGGCGCGCAGCTCGCGCAGGCGGGCGTGGCAGATCTCCTTCCAGCGATCGTCGTCGTCCGCCAGCGAAGGCTTGAGCCAGAGCTGGACCCGCTCGCCCTCCGGGAGCGGATAGCCCGCCCTGCGGAAGGCCTCGAGGGTGCCTCTCGCCATCTCCTTCGGCCTGCCCGTGATGTAGAGGATCTCGCCGCCGGCGGCGAGCACCGCGTGCAGGTAGTCGCGCGCGCCGGGGACCGGCGTGTCGTCCTTGCAGTACTCGCTGGTGAAGAACCGCTCGAGCCAGAACTTGCGCAGGTCCGCGACGATCGCGTCGATGTCCGGGTCGCCCAGGCCGCAGAAGCGCAGGGTGTCGCGCAGGTCCCAGCTCCGGACCGCGTCCGCAGGACAGGAAGCGAGTCGGGCCTCGCCGTGAAGCTGGCCGTACTCGCCCACGATGCGCGCCTGGCGCTGCCGGTTGATCAGGATCGTGCTGTCCAGGTCGAACGCCGCCGCTGGCCGATCGGAGCGGATTGCGGCCAGGGCGACGCGAAGGATCCGCGTCTGCTGGGCTTTTTGGGCGCGGGCGCCGAAGGGAAGTCCGGTGACCATCGACCAACGCAGGAGTAGCAGACGGTGCAGGGGTGGGAAAGGCGCTTCTTTCCGGCGGAAGGCCCGTTCTCCGGAACCCGGAGATCCGCGCAAAAGGATCCCTGAGGAAGCCTCGAGCGGCCTTCCGCCCCTTGGCCCGGCGCTCGCAAAGGACCTGGGGCCCCGTGCAGCCGGGGGGGGCTGGGAGGGCGTCGTGGGGAAGGTCGGGAAGTGGACGGTTGCGGTCGCGCTCTGCGGAGCGGCCTGCGCGAAGGGCGTAGCGGACCCGGGCGGTGGAAACACGGGCGTTGTCACGCCGCCGGACGCGGGTCCAGTGGATGCCGGTCCTGCAGACGCGGGACCGACGGATGCGGGACCGACGGATGCCGGCCCGACGGATGCTGGACCGGCCGACGCCGGGCCGACGGCCGGCACCATCACGTTCGGCACACCCGGCCCCTGGCCCGTCGCGAACGTCGAGTACGGATATGCCGACGGCATCCTGGAGTCGCCGGTGGTCGGCGTCTCCACCGATGAGCCGGTGACCACGGCAGACGGCGGCGTGACGCAGAATTTGTGGGTCGCGACCAACTCCGCCCTGTACCTTCTCCGTCCGGGCGCCAAGAAGTTCACCCGCTTCGACGGGCACGACGGCCTGCACCTGCCCGGATTCCCGGCGGCATCGTGTGACGACGCACAGGGCACGCACAAACCGTGTCCCAATGGCGATGCGGCCCAACCTGGCATCAGCGAGATCGTCGGAGGAGGCCCGAACGAGGTCTTCGTAGGCTACTACGGGTACCACGACTGGAGCCGCTTGGACGACGGCACCTGGACCGATCCCTGGATGCACAGCGGGAAGCTGGATCGCGTCCGGCTCGGCTCCGACGGCAAGCTCCAGGTGGTGCGGATGGACATGGTCTCCAACAACAGCCCGGAGTTCTGGCACAACAAGTCGGTGTGGAAGATGGTCTACGACCACGGCATCAAGGACGTCGGGAACGTGGTCAGCCACCCGCACGAGCTCTACGTCGGCACCGACCACGGCGTGGACAAGATCACACCCGACCTGTGGAAGGAACCCGACAAGGGCACCTGGTTCCTGCTCCCGCAGAACCAGCAGCTGTGGATGAGCGATCACCTGCACCCGCAGGCCTGCTTCCACCATCTCTGCGACGGGGAGAAGTATACGCAGATGCTCGGCGACTTCCGCGGGCTGGCGGTGGACGCCAACGGCGACCTCTGGGTCGGCGGCCGCTGGGCGACGGGGAAGATCCGCTACGTCGCGGACAACCGGATCTGGTGGCTGACGCCTCGCCCCGACAAGATCGAGGCGATGAAGCCCGCCTTCGGCGACGGGAGCTGCCCCGCCTTCTGTCCACCACAAGAAGGCGACCCGGTCAACATCAGTGCCATCACCGTGACCAAGGACGGGAAGGTCTGGTTCTCCAGCGGCACCCTCTACAACGATCCCGCCGACGTGCCGTACGGCATCGCTTCCTACGACGGGCACCAGTTCACCCACTACGATCCGGTCCGCGACCTGGGCATGTCCGAAAGTCACATCCGCGACATGATCGCCTTGCCTGACGGACGGCTGGTGGTGGCGGGCCTGTCGGGCGGTCTGGTGTTCTGGGACCCCGCCACGGGCAAGCACACGACGGTGCGCGCGGGTCAAGGGATCCCGGACGATGGCGTGATGCGGATCCAGCTCGACATGATGGTGGACCCCCCGGCGCTGCAGGTGGCGACGCGCGGGGGAGCCGCAGTGCTGAGGGTGCTGCCTTGAGGAACCTGCTCGCCGCCGCGCTGTTCGCGGCGGCGTGCGGCAGCCCTCCGGAGTCCCTGCTCGGCGGCGGATCCGGCGGCTCGGGCGTGCAGTCCGGCCCGAGCCCCTGGGGAACCGCGAACGCGAAGTACGGCGCCGCCGAGGGCATCCGCGAGCAGCCGGTGGTCGGCGCGACCACCGACGAGGCGCAGAACCTCTGGGTCGCGACCCACTCTGCGCTCTACTTGATGAAGCCGGGCGAGAAGTCCTTCCGGAGGTTCACCGCCTCGGACGGCCTGCACCTTCCCGGAAACGCGGTCCAGTACTGCGACCGCGACTTCACCGGAGGCGACCGGATGTGCCCCATCGCCGGCGCGGCTGCGGAACCGGGCATCAGCGAGATCGAGGGCGGCGCGACCGGCGAGGTCTTCGTGGGCTACTTCGGGATCGACGACGGCTCCAGCGACTGGAGCGATCCCAATCGCCACACCGGCAAGCTCGACCGCGTGCGCCTCACCAGCACCGGAACGCTCCAGGTCGACCGCTTCGACCTGGTGTCCACCACGACCGCCGAGTTCTGGCACAACCGCACCGTCCAGCGGATGCTCTACGATCACTTCCAGCACCCGCACGAGCTTTACGTCGGCACCAACCACGGCGTCGACCGCGTCTGGCCGGACAAGTACCGCGCTCCGAACAAGGGCGAGTGGTTCCTGAACGTCACGAAGGAATGGCTGTCGGATCACCTGCACCCCCAGGTTTGCTACCACCGCGCCTGCGACGCCTCGGAGAGCGATCTCCGCCTGGGCGACTGGAAAGGCCTGGCGCTCTCGTCGGACGGCAACCTCTGGGTGGGCGGCCGCTGGACCGGCGGCCAGATCCGCTGGACCAACGATCTGGAGAGCTGGATCGACCGCCCCGGCAACCAGATCTTCGCCGTCGCCTTCGGCGACCCCTACCGCGGTCCCTGCGGCTCGAGCTACTGCAACCAACCCGTCTTCATGGTTCCCGCGGAGGGCGACTTCATCTCCGTGCAGGCCGTCGCCGTAGCTCCGGACGGCCGCGTCTGGTTCGCCAGCGGCCGCACGACCACGAACGACTTTCCCCGGGGCCTCGCCGCCTGGGACGGAAAGTCCTTCAGGTACTTCGACCCGCGCAAGGACGCCGGCATGTCGGAGTCCGACCTCCGCGACATGGTCGCCCTGCCCGACGGCAGGCTCGTCCTGGCCGGCGCGAGCACCGGCCTCGTCCTCTGGAACCCCCAGACCGGCTCCCGCACGTCCCTACGCGCCGGCACCCAATTGCCCGACGATCACATCTACCGCTTGAAGCTCGACCGCATGGTCGA
>DASQAS010000049.1:0-44482 GCA_035635635.1 Myxococcales bacterium
GTACGCCGATCAGACTTCCGCTTCGGCGGGGATGCCTTTGACCGCCGCTTCCAGTACCGACTCCAGCTTCGAGAGCAGATCCCGGTTTCCGTCCTGGGAGTAGCGCGCCAGGTTCTGCTCGAACTCCGGGATGCGGGAGAGGAACCCGGTGAGCGTTCCCGAGTCGACCCGGTCGGTGTGAAGGCCGTACCCTTCTTTTTCCAGATAGCGGGCGTTGAGGATCTGCTCGAACTGCTTGGCGACCGGCTCCGCGAGCATCGGCTTGTGCAGGTAGACGGCCTCGCCCATCAACGTGAATCCCCCGCTGGCCACCACCGCCCGCGCCGTGCGCAGGTCCTCGATGAAGCCCTCCTCGCTGAAGGGCTTGTAGATCAGCTTGCCCTCACGCTCCTCCTCGCGCAGGTGCCGGCGCAAGCCGTAGATCCGGCACTCGAGCCCGGTGCTCCGCAGCAGCTCCGGCAGGTCCTGGTTGGTCGTGTAGGTCTGGTAGACGAGCAGGTGCCGGCCGGGCTCGCTCTTCGCCGAGAGGATCTCCGGGCGCAGCACCGGCGGGTGCAAAGTCGTGCGCTGCTTGCGCACCGGGGGCCGGAAGAAGGTGGTGATCAGGTAGTGGTACGCGCCCGGCACCTTGGCCTTGACCACGCCCTTCGCGATCTGGAACGAGGCCTCGTACCCGGCGATCACGTCCTTGTCGTGGCGGCACCGGTTGACGATCTGCATGTTGTCGACCGAGATCACCGGCAGCCCGTGGTTCACGCCGTAGAGGTAGCTCCAGCTCTCGAAGTCGCTGATCACCGCTTCGGGACGGAAGGTGTCGGCGATCTCGAAGTACGTCTTGATGTTCTGCGGCCAGCCGCCGGTGAGCGCGCCTTTGACGTTCTCGAGCAGCGTGCGGAAGTTCCGGACCTCGTTGTCCTCGGTCACGATGGTGAAGCCCCAGATCTTCTTGACCTGGAGGTGGTCGTTCGCCCGCTTCGCGAGGTAGTCGTGCGCGCGGCCCGAGACCACCACCTGCACGTCGTGACGCTGGACCAGCTCGTCGAGGATCACCCGCGAGCGGATGGCGTGTCCCATGCCCTCGCCGACCACGCCGTAGAGGATGCGCATGAGCCCGAGTCTCCTATGCGATTCGTTCCAGGACCAGCGGCGGCAGACGGGGTGGAGCCTCGCCGATGGCCACCGCGGCCCGGAACCGGGCCTCGCCCGCGTCCAGACGCGACTCGTCGGACGCGTGCAACTCGGCCAGGGCCTCGCCCGCGCGAACCGGATCGCCGATGCGCTTGCGCAAGAGCAGCCCGGCGGCCGGGTCGACGGCCTCCTCTTTTCGCGCGCGCCCGGCTCCTAGCTCCACGGCCGCACGGCCCACCAGCTCGGCGTCGAGCGTGGAGAGAATGCCGGACCGCTCGGCCGGCACGATCCGCCGGCGCCGCGGTTGCGGCAGGCGCGAGGGATCGTCCACCACGCGCGCGTCTCCGCCCTGCGCGTCGATCAGCTCGGCGAACCGCCGCAGCGCGGTGCCGTCGGCCAGGGCCGCCTCCAGTCGGGCGCGCGCGGCGTCACCCTCGCCGGCGTTGCCGGCTTGCAACATCTCGACCCCCAGCCGGATCGTCAGCTCCCTCACGTCCGCCGGCCCGCGGTTGCGCAGGACCTCGATCGACTCCTGCACCTCGACCGCGTTGCCCACCGCGTCGCCGAGCGGAGCGTCCATGGAGGTGAGCAGCGCAACGCAGCCGCGGCCCATGGCGCGGCAGAGGTCCACCATGGTGCGGGCGAGCAGCCGCGCGTCGTCGCGCGTCTTCATGAACGCGCCCCGGCCGACCTTGACGTCGAGCACCAGGGCGTCGATGCCTTCGGCCAGCTTCTTGCTCAGGATGCTGGAGGCGATCAGCGGGATCGACTCCACGGTCGCGGTCGCGTCGCGCAAGGCGTACAGCTTGCGATCGGCCGGAGCGATCTGGGCCGTCTGGCCGATCAGGCAGAGCCCGAGCCGCTCCACCAGCTCGCAGAACCGCTGCGTCGGGAGATCGACACGGAACCCCGGGATGCTCTCGAGCTTGTCGAGCGTGCCGCCGGTGTGGCCCAGGCCGCGGCCGGAGATCATCGGCACGCGGACGCCGCACACGGCCACGAGCGGCGCCAGCGGGATGGAGATCTTGTCGCCGACGCCGCCGGTGGAGTGCTTGTCCACCTTGCGTCCGGGGATGCGGGAGAGATCCAGCACCTCGCCGGACCGCAGCATTGCCTCCAGCCAGTGGGGCAGCTCCTCGCGCAGGTCGAGGCCCCGGAAGAACACCGCCATCAGGAAAGCGGCGAGCTGCTCGTCCGCGACCTCGCCGGTGGTGGCGCCGCGGACGAGAAAGCGCAGCTCGTCGGGATGGAGGATGGCGCCGTCCCGCTTCTTGCGGATCAGGTCGTAGGCGCGCATCCCTGCCGGCAGGGTGGCCGAACGGCGGCCGAGCGTCAATCTTCATCCGCGGAGGTTTCCACCCCGGTGCCCGAGGGGTAAAAGGCCGGCGTGACCATCGAGCCGGGACCCGGGGCGCAGGCCTTTCCAACCGAGCTGGAGGCGCGCCTCGCCGGCGCGGTCTCGGGGCGCAAGGAGTTCCGCACGCACCACCTGCGCGAGGACGGCAGTCCCCGCTGGACCAATCGCCTCGCGATGGAGTCGTCTCCCTATCTGCTGCAGCACGCGCACAACCCGGTCGACTGGCGGCCCTGGGGCGACGAGGCGTTCGCGGCTGCGCGCGCTCTCGACCGGCCGATCTTCCTCAGCGTCGGGTACGCGACCTGCCACTGGTGCCACGTGATGGAAGAGGAGTCGTTCGAGTCCGAAGACATCGCGCGCTTCATGAACGAGCGGTTCGTGCCGGTGAAGGTGGATCGCGAGGAGCGGCCGGACGTGGACGCCATCTACATGCAGGCCGTGCAGCTGATGACCCAGCAGGGCGGCTGGCCGATGAGCGTCTTCCTCACGCCGGACGGGAAGCCCTTCTTCGCCGGCACGTACTTTCCTGCTCGCGACGGTCAGCGCGGCGCGCGGTTCGGGTTCCTCACCATCCTCCACGAGCTCGACCGGATCTGGCGCGAGGAGCGCGGGCGCGCCGCCGGCTCCGCCGACCAGATCGCGGAGTCCGTGCGGCAGAGCCTCTCGGCCGACGCTCCGGCCGGGTTGCCCGAGCTCCACGCCCTGCATGCCGCGATGAGCTATTACGCGCAGGTGTTCGATCCCCGCGAGGGCGGGGTCCGTCGCGCTCCGAAGTTTCCCTCCAGCTTCAACGTGCGCTTCCTGCTCCGGTACTGGAAGCGCACCGGCGACGAGCAGGCGCTGCGGATGGCACAGCTCACGCTGGAGAAGATGGCGCTCGGCGGCATCTACGATCAGGTCGGCGGCGGCTTCCACCGCTACTCCACCGACGCGCGCTGGCTCGTGCCGCACTTCGAGAAGATGCTCTACGACAACGCGCTCCTGGCGATGGCGTACACCGAGGGGTGGCAGGCCACGCAGGACCCCTTCTTCCGAAGGATCGCGACGGAAGTGCTGGACTACGTCGCCCGGGAGATGACGGACCCGTCGGGCGCGTTCTGGTCGGCCACCGACGCCGACAGCGAAGGAGAGGAAGGGACGTTCTTCGTCTGGACTCCGGCGCAGCTTCGCGAGGTCCTCGGAGGGGCGGACGGGGAGCGGGCCGCGCGCCTGTTCCAGGCGACCGATGCCGGCAACTTCGAGGGGCGTAACGTGCTCTCGCTGGCAGCGATCCCGCAGGCCGACGATCGGGCGTTCCTCGACGCGATCCAGCCGAAACTCTACGCGGCGCGCGCCAGGCGTCCACCGCCGCTGACCGACACCAAGATCCTCACCTCCTGGAACGGCCTGATGATCTCCGCCTTCGCCCGCGCGGGTCTCGCCTGCGGCCGCGCCGACCTTGTCGATCGCGCCGCGCGCGCGGCCGACGCGGTCCTGCGCGCGCACCTCGAAGGAGGAAGGCTGCGGCGCACGGGACGTCATCCGGGCCTTCTCGAGGACTACGCGTTTTTCGCCGCGGGCCTGGTCGATCTCTACGAGGCGACCGGGCAGGAGCGCTGGCTCTCGGGAGCGCGCGGGTTGCACGAGGTGCTCGCCCGGCGATTCGCGCACCCCGAGGGCGGGTTCTACCGCACGCCGGACGATCACGAGGCCCTGCTCGCTCGGGAGAAGCCGGCATACGACGGCGCCGAGCCGACCGGAAACTCCGTCGCCGCGCTTACGCTGCTGCGGCTCGAGGCGTTGACCGGCGAGGCGGCGTTCCGGGAGCAGGCCGAGAGGCTGCTCGCCTCGTTCGGCGCCCTGCTCGGGGGCGCGCCGGCCGCCCTGGGAGAAATGCTGCTGGCGCTCGATTTCCTGCTCTCCGAGCCGCGCGAGGTGGTCCTCGTCCGGCCACCGCAGATGAGCGACGAGACGCTGCTGGACGAGGTACGCAAGCGGTTCGCGCCCTCACAGGTGCTCGTGCGGCACGAGGAGGGCGCTCCTCCCGCGACCCCGCTGGCGCGAGACCGCCCGGCGAAAGACGGCAAGGCGACCGCGTACGTCTGCGTGAAGGGGGCCTGCCAGCTCCCGGTGACCGAGCCTCTCGCGCTCGCCGCGTCGCTGGACGGCGGACCGCGCGGCTGATCGCCGACCAATTTTTCATGATTTTTCGCGGGTTCACACGGGACCGCGCCGTGGCCACAGTCGTCCCCAAAGGAGGACGTGATGAAGCTGAGGAACTACGCAGTAACCATTCTCGCCGCGGGGGCGCTCGCGGCGGCCGGTGCGTTCGCGCAGACGGGCGGAGGGACGGGTTCAGGCTCGGTCGGCGGCACCGGCGGAACGAGCGCGGGTACGACGACAGGGACCTCCGGATCGGGCACCGGCACCGGGACCGCGACCGGAGCGACGGGGAGCGGCTCCGCCGGAACCATGGGCACCACGGGCGAGGACACCCGCGGGCAGCCGGGCTCCGTGAGCGGATCCACCACCGGCACGACCGGGACCGGGAGCGATACCTCGATCGGGACCAACCCGGCGTCGCCTAGCACGGACACGACGTCGCCCAGCACGAACCCGACGTCGCCCAGCACGAACCCGACGACGGGCAGCAGCACCACGGGCAACCCCACCACGGGGACGTCCACGGACAACTCGGCGACGACCGGTTCGTCGACCAGCACCTCGCCGACCACCAGCCCGAGCGGCACGGACAGCAAGTCGAACGACCCGAACAAGCAATAGCTGGATTTGAGCCTCCGGTCCGGTGGTGTGGTAGGAGCGCCGGACCGGAGGTTGCATGATCCCCATCCTGGCGCTGCTCCTCGCCGCAAATCCAATCGCGCTCAAGGCCGCGCGCATGTTCGACGCGCGCACGGGCGTGGTGGTGCAACCCGGGCTGGTGCTGGTCGAAGGGCAGCGCATCGCGCGGGTCGGCGGAGCAGTTCCCGCCGGGGCGCAGGTCGTGGACCTCGGCGACGCGACGCTCCTGCCTGGCCTGATCGACGCGCACACGCACGTCACGTTCGAGGCGGGCGCGAGCTGGTACCGCGACAGCATGGATCTCTTGCTGCGCTGGCCGACGGAGCAGGCGCAGTACGCGGCCGAGTATGCGCGGCGGACGCTGGAGGCGGGGTTCACCACCATCCGCGATCTCGGCGCCTACGATTCCCTCGACCTCGGGTTGTCCAAGGCGATCGAGGCCGGCGCGGTCCCGGGGCCGCGCATGATCTTCGCGCTCGCGGCGATCGGATCTCGCGGCGGACATGCCGACCTGGACCCCTACCCTGCGCATCGGGTCCCGCCGCTGGGCGTAGAGCGCGGCATCTGCAACGGGCCGGAGGAGTGCAGGGCAGCAGTGCGCTGGCAGACCAAGTACGGCGCGGGGGTGATCAAGTTCATGGCTTCGGGCGGGGTGCTCTCGCTGGGGGACCCGGTGGACAACCCGCAGCTCACGCAGGCCGAGATGGACGCCATCGTCCAGGAGGCGCACGCCTGGGGAAGGAAGGCCGCCGCGCATTGCCACGGCGACGCGCCGGCCAAGCGCGCGGTCCAGGCCGGCGTCGACTCGATCGAGCACGGGACCTTCCTCAAGCCGGACACGCTGGCGCTGATGCAGCGCAAGGGCGTCTTCCTGATGCCCGGGCCGATCCAGGATCCGGCCGGGCTCCCCGCCGATTTCGAGAAGAAGTTCCCGCCCGCGATCGTGGAGAAGGCGCGCGCAGCGGTGAAAGCCTGGCCGGAGATGCTGCGCAACGCGCAGCGGGTCGGCGTCCGCATCGCGTTCGGGAGCGACGCCGGGGTCGGCATGCACGGGAAGACCAATCCCGAGCAGGTTACCTTTCTGGTGCGCTGGGGGATGACTCCTGCGCAGGCGCTGCAGAGCGCGACGGTCACCGCGGCGCAGCTCGTGGGCGTGGACGCCGGCTCGCTGGAGGCGGGCAAGCTCGCCGACGTGATCGCCGTCCCTGGCGATCCGCTTCGCGACATCACGGCGATCCAGAGAGTGTCGTTCGTGATGAAGGGCGGGCAGATCTTCCTGAACGGCGCGCGGCCGGCGCCGCCGCAGAAGCTCGCGCTCCGCGCGGCGCACCTGTTCGATTCAGCGGCAGGGGCGCTGGTCGACGGAGCCACCGTGGTGATCGAAGGCGAGCGCATCGTCGCGGCCGGGCCAAACGTGGCAGTTCCTCCGGACGCGCAGGTGATCGACCTCGGAAACTCCACCTTGCTCCCTGGCCTGATCGACGCGCACGTCCACCTGACCAACGAATCGCAGGACGACTTCGCCAAGGCCTACGTCGAGAACGTGATGCGGTTCCCGACCGAGGAGACCCTGACGGCGCGCGTGTACGCGCAGCGGACGCTGCTGGGCGGAATCACCGCCGCGCGCATCCTGGGCGCTCCCGACCTCACCGACTTCGGGCTCAAGCGCGGGATTGAGCTGGGGTTCGCGGAAGGGCCGCGGCTGCTGGTGGCCGAGCACCCCATCGGCTCCCGCGGCGGCCACACCGACGGGTCGCCGGCCCCGCCCGGCCATCTGGTTCCCCGCGGCGTGCCCGAGGGGATCTGCTCCGGCGCCGACCAGTGCCGCGACGCGGTCCGCTGGCAGCTCAAGTACGGCGCCGACGTGATCAAGATCGCGATCTCCGGAGGCGTGCTCTCGCTCACCGACCCGGTGGACGTCCCGCAGCTCACGGCGGACGAGACCGCGGCGATCGTGAGCGAGGCGCACGCCTGGCGGCGCAAGGTGGCGGCGCACTGCCACGGCGACGAGGCGGCGAAGATCGCCATCGCGGCAGGCGTCGATTCCATCGAGCACGGCTCGTTCCTCAAGTCCGATACGCTGGCCGAGATGAAGCGCCGGGGCACGGTCCTGATCCCGACCCTGATGGCGGTGGAGGATGTCGAGCGCCGGGCGCGAGAGAAGAAGCTGCCGCCGCTGATCGCGGAAAAGGCGATGGCCGCTGCCGGGTCGCTCGCCAAGACCTTCCAAGCCGCGGTGAAGCTCGGCGTCACCATCGGGATGGGGACGGACAGCGGCGTCTCGCACCACGGGTTCAACGCGCACGAGATCACCCTGATGGTGAAGAACGGCATGACGGCGGCGCAGGCGCTGCAAGCGGCCACCGTGGTGGATGCGCGCCTTTTGCAGATGGAAGACAGGATCGGCAAGCTCGCGCCGGGCTTCCTGGCGGACGTGATCGCGGTGCCGGGGAACGTCCTGCAGGATCCCACGGCGGTCGAGCGGGTCTCGCTGGTGGTCAAAGGAGGACGCGTGGTGAAGCGCCCTTGAGGAAGGGAGCCATGGAGCGCCGGATTGCCCTCTGCCTCTGCGCCTGCCTGAGCGCATTGCCGGCCTGCAAGAGGAGCCAGGTCCCGCGCACCGTCGGGCTGGCGCTGGACGTCGGGGGCCGGGGCGATCAGTCCTTCAACGACGGCGCGTTGCGCGGCCTGGAGGCGATGGCCGCGGGCTTGCGCTACACCGCCAAGGGATACGAGCCGCTGGCCGAGGCGGACTACCGCAAGCTGCTGCCGGCAGACCTGCGCGGCAGCCCGTTCCCGCACCTGGGGATCCCGCCTCCGCTAGTCCTGTCCGGCAAGGCGCAGGAGGACTACGAGCCGAATCTGCAGCTCCTGGTGGATCAGGGGGCGGTCCTGGTCGTCGCGGTCGGCTTCATGATGGAGCCGGCCGCGCGGGCGGTCTCGGCCCGCAACCCGAATGCGCGCTTCCTGCTCATCGACAGCCCGGTGCTCGATGCGTCCGGCAAGCCGACCACCGCTCCCAACGTCCGGGCGGTGGTCTTCCGCGAGCACGAAGGCAGCTTCCTCGCGGGCGCCCTCGCCGGAAGGCTCACGCGGGGGAAGGTCGGCTTCGTCGGAGGGATGCAGCTTCCCCTGATCCGGAAGTTCGAGACGGGATACCGCGCCGGCGTGCGGCAAGTGAACCCCGCCGCGGAAGTGATGGTCGCGTACACCGGCAGCTTCGACGACGAGAAGAAGGGCATCGAGGTGGGCCAGGACCTCTACGCGCGCGGATGCGACATCGTCTTCCACGGCGCCGGCCTCGATGGGCTGGGCGTGATCAAGGCGGCGCAGCACTCCGGCAAGTGGGTGATCGGCGTGGACAGCGACCAGTCGCACGTGGCGCCCGACAACGTCCTCACCAGCATGGTCAAGCACGTCGACGTGGCGGTCTACCAGGCCGTGAAGGACGTCCTGGAAGGAAGGTTCGCGGGCGGCGACGTCGCGCTGGGTCTCAAGGAAGGCGGGCTGACCCTGGCGCCGCTCGGCCCGATGGTCGCGCCGGCGGAGGCCAAGGCGGCCCTCAAGGAGGCGGACCGGCTGCGCGAGGAGATCGTCGCTGGACGCCTGGAGGTCCCCGCCACCCTCGAGCAGCTGGCGAAGTTCGCGGCGGCCCATCCGTGAATGCGCTCGAGCTGACGGGCATCCGCAAGCGCTTCGGCGCCGTCGCGGCGGTGGACGGAGTCTCGTGCGCGGTCGCGGAGGGTGAGGTCCTGGCGCTGGTCGGGGAGAATGGCGCGGGCAAGTCCTCGCTGATCTCCGTGGCGTGCGGGCTGTACCGGCCGGATTCGGGGTCGGTCCGCGCGTTCGGGCGCGAGCTGCCGCCAGGAGATCCACGGGCGGCCATCGAGGCGCGGATCGGCGCCGTCCACCAGCACTTCATGCTGGTGGGACCGCTGACGGTCTGGGAGAACGTGGTTCTCGGGCGGGAGCCGCGGCGCCGGGGGTTCATCGATGCGGCGCGGGCGCGCAGGGAGGTGGCCGAGGGGGCGGAGCGGTGCGGGCTGGCCGTCGACCCCCAGGCGCGCGTTGAGACGCTGGGCGTGGCCGCACAGCAGCGCGTCGAGATCGTCAAGCAGCTCTGGCGCGGGGCCCGGGTGTTGATCCTCGACGAGCCGACGGCGTTGCTCTCGCCGCAGGAATCCGCGGCGCTGCTGCGCACGGTGCGCGCGCTCGCCGAGGAAGGGCGCGCGGTGGTCTTCGTCTCGCACAAGCTGCGCGAGGTGCTGGACGTGGCCGATCGGATCGCGGTCCTCCGGCGCGGGCGGCTCGTCCAGATCAGCCGGCGGAGTGAGACCGATGCGGACAAGATCGCCGGCGCGCTGATCGAAGGGCCCGCAACGGCGCCGGAAGCATCCGCCCGGCAAGGCGAGCGCGGACCCGTTCTCCTCACGGTCCGCGAGCTCTCCTGCGCCTCGGACCGCGGACGCCCCGCGCTCCGGGGACTGTCGTTCGAGCTGCAGCGCGGAGAGATCCTCGGCGTCGCCGGCGTGGACGGGAACGGACAATCGGAGCTCGCGGAGGTCCTCACCGGGCTGCGGCGAGCGGACGGGACCGCTTCGCTGGGGAACGACGTCTCCTTCCACCGTTCCCCCGCCGCCGCGCGGCGCGCGGGCGTGGCGCACCTGCCCGAGGATCGCCAGCGGCGCGGCCTCTGCCTGCCGCTCAGCGTGGAGGAGAACCTGGCGCTCGGCCACCATGCGTTGCCGCCGTATGCGCGAGGGCCGCTCATCGACCGCGCGGGGCGCCGCGAGAAGGCGCGCGAGCTGATCGAAGGCTTCGATGTCCGCCCGGCGGATCCACTGGCCCGCGCCGCGGCCCTCTCCGGAGGCAACCAGCAGAAGTTGGTGGCTGCCCGGGAGCTCGCGGGCGGGCCGCCGCCGCGCCTGATCGTCGCGGTCCATCCGACGCGGGGGCTGGATCCGTTCGCTGCGCGCCGCGTCCACCAGGCGCTCCGGGCGGCGCGCGACCGCGGCGCGGGCGTTCTCCTGATCTCGCTCGATCTCGACGAGCTGCGCGCCCTCGCGGATCGGATCCTGGTCTTGTTCGAAGGCCGGTCGGCCGGCGAGGCGGAACCCGAGGCCGGCGACGATCGGCTGGGCCGGATGATGCTCGGACAGGAACCGGCGCGTGCCTGACCTGCGCGCGCGCCTGTTTCGACCCGCGCGCGATCCTGCGTGGGGCGCCGCTGCGGCCCTGCTCGCGTCGTTCGCGGTCAGCTTCGTGGCGATGGCGGCGAGCGGACGCGACCCGGTGGACGGCTTCGGGCACCTGCTCTCCGGCGCCTTCGGAGGGCCCGGACCGCTGGGCGAGACGGCGCTCAAGACATCGATCCTGATCCTGACCGGTCTCTCGGTCGCCGTGGCCTTGATCGTCGGGCTGTTCAACATCGGCGCGGAAGGTCAGCTCATCTGGGGAGCCCTGGCCGCCGCGGTGGTCGGACGGCTGGAGGTTCCCGGCGTGATGCTGCTGGCCCTGCTGGCGGCAGCGCTCGCTGGAGGCGCTTGGGGGTTGATCGCCGGATGGCTGAAGGTGCGGCGGGGAGTGCACGAGGTGATCAGCACGATCCTGCTGAACTGGATCGCCATCCACCTGATCCAGGGATGGCTCGTGCCAGGACCGCTCGCCGCCACCGGGTCGGGGGCGCACGTCAGCGTGGCGGGCACCGAGGCGATCCAGCGGGGAGCCTGGCTGCCGCGGCTCTGGCCCGGCACGCGTCTCGATCTCGGATTTCCGCTTGCCCTGCTGATCGCCCTTGGCGTCTGGTTCCTGCTCTCGCGCACGCGCCGCGGGTTCGAGTGGCGGGCCGTCGGTGCGGGCCCGGACGCGGCCCTCGCGGCCGGCATCCCGGCGGGGCGGCGCATCTGCGAAGGGATGGCGCTGTCGGGAGCGCTCGCCGGGATCGGCGGCGCGCTGCTCATCCTCGGCACCGAGCACCGGTATCCCGGCGTGTTCCGCACCGGATACGGATTCGACGGAATCGCGGTGGCGCTGGTCGGCGGGGGCAGCCCGGCCGCGACGGCGATCGCGGCGCTGGTCTTCGGCGCCCTGCGCGCCGGGGCGACCCGCCTGCAGCTCGTCGGGATCCATCCCTCCTTCGCCGAGCTGACGCAGGGGCTCGCGGTGCTGCTGGTGGCGGCGCCGCGGATGTTCCAGCCGCTGCTCGCCCGGCTGCGCGGAAGGGACGCGGTGCCGCCGTGAACCTGGTGCTGGATTTCGCCGCGCCGCTCGTCTTCGCCGCGCTGGGAGGCGTGCTGAGCGAGCGCGCGGGCGTGGTGAACATCGGCCTGGAGGGCATGATGCGATTCGGCGCGTTCGGCGCGGCGGCCGGCGCGATCGCTTCCGGGTCGCCGTGGATCGGTCTCGCCTGCGGCGCGCTCGCCGGCGCCGCCGCCGCCGCTCTGCACGCGCTGCTGTCGTTGCGGTTTCGCGCCAACCAGGTGGTGAGCGGGATCGCGTTGAACCTCGTCGCGCTCGGCCTGGTCACCTACCTGCTCCAGTCGATCTTCGGCTCCGCCGGCGTGAGCCCGGAGGCGCCGTCGCTGCCGCGCGATCGGTTCGGACACACCGCGCTCGCCTATGCGGCGCTGGTCGTTCCGGTTCTCTTCCAGCTCTGGCTCTCGCGCACGCCCGCGGGGCTGCGCGTGCGCGCCGTGGGCGAGCACCCGCGAGCCGCGGCGACGCTCGGCGTCCGGGTGCTTCCGCTGCGGGCGGTCTGCGTTGTCTGCAGCGGCCTTTTGGCCGGAATCGGCGGCGCGACGCTCTCGGTGGGAATCCTCGGCCAGTTCGACGCGCGCATGCCGGCGGGGCAGGGATTCATGGCCCTGGCCGCCGTGGTCTTCGGGAGGTGGACGCCGCTGGGAGCCGCCGGGGCAGCGTTCTTCTTCGCGGCGGCGGACGCCCTCCAGCGTCACCTCTCGCTGACGCTCCACGCGGCGGATCTCAGGCTGGACGGCCTTTTTCTCGCCTTGCCCTACGCCTTGACCCTGCTGGTGCTCGCCCTGGGCATCGGCCGCACCCGCGCCCCGGCCGCCGACGGCATCCCGTACGACCCCGAAGCCCGGACGTAGTCCCGACGGCAGCGCGTAGACGGGCTACAGTCCCTGGCCGACCTGGACGTTGCTGCCTTCCAGCTCGAGAACGCGCCGGCGCCAGACTTCGGGCCAGGTCATGCCGCGCAGGCTGGACATCTCCACGCAGACGACGACGGTCTCGCCGACGGCCGGGCGCAGGCCGGTCTCCACGTTGTCGACGATGTACTCGAGGCGGGCGCTTCGGTGGCCGAGCCAGGCCGTACGGACGCGGATGGCGAGGGGATCGTCGAAGCGGGCCGGCGCAAGGAAGTCGACGACTGCGCGGCGCACGACCGCCTGGACCGGCGTCCGTGAGCCGCCCTCGAGCATCAGGCCCAGGTATCTCAGGTACTCGATGCGGCCGAGCTGGAACAAGTTGAGCCAACTCGCGCTGCCGACGACACCCTGCGCGTCCACCTCGTCGTACCGGACGCGATGTCCGTGCGTGAACCGGAAGAGCTCCTCGAGGACCGGCTTTTGCTCGCGGGGCTCGTCCATCAGCCAATCGCCGGGAGGAAGCTCTTGCCGCGGGACTCCGTGACACCGAAATACCCGGCCACGGTCGCGCCCAGATCGCTGAAGCTCTCGCGCACGCCGAGATCGGCGCCGGCGGGCCTGTCGGGCGACCAGGCGAGAAGCGGCGCGTACTCGCGCGTGTGATCGGACCCGGGGAACGTCGGGTCGCAGCCGTGGTCGGCGGTCAATGCCAGCAGGTCTCCCTTGCGCAGCCGTCCCGCGATCCCGGGCAGCGCCGCGTCGATCTCCGCGAGGGCCCGCGCGTAGCCCGCCGGATCGCGGCGGTGGCCGTACAGCATGTCGGTGTCCACCAGGTTGACGAAGAGAAACCCCGAGGACATCCGGTCGAGGATCTCGCCGGTGCGCCGGAGGCCGTCGGCGTTGCCCTCGGTGTGGATCGCTTCGGCGATGCCGTGCCCGTCGTAGATGTCGGGGATCTTCCCCACGCCGATGGTGCGCACGCCCTGGTCCGCCAGCCGATCGAGCACCGTCCCCTTCGGGGGAGGCTGCGAGAAGTCGCGCCGGTTGTAGGTGCGCTTGAAGCTGCCGCGGCGGTCGCCGACGAACGGCCGCGCGATCACGCGGGCGAGGCCGTATCGCTTTCCCGCCTCGCGCGCCGCCTCGCACCAGGAATAGAGCGTCTCGAGCGGCACCCTCTGCTCGTGCGCGGCGATCTGGAAGACGCTGTCGGCGCTGGTGTAGACGATGGGCAGGCCGGTGCGGAGATGCTCCTCGCCGAGCTCGTCGAGGATCACGGTCCCGCTCGCGGGCTTGTTGCCGAGCGCGCCAGGCGCCCCCGACTTGCGCTGCCATTCCTGCAACAGCTCCGGGGGGAAACCGTTGGGGAAGGTCGTGAACCCTTTCCTCAGCACAATCCCCATCATCTCCCAGTGGCCGGTGGTGGTGTCCTTGCCCTCCGACTTTTCCGCCATCCGCCCGAACGCGGCGCGCGGCGCCGGGGCCGGCGGGCAGCCCGCGATCGAAGTGATGTTGCCGAGGCCCCATTCCTGGAGGTGGGGGACTTTCAGTCCTCCCACGACGCGCGCGCAGTTGCCCAGCGTGTTGGCGCCCGCGTCGCCGTAGGCGGCGGCGTCCGGCAGCGCGCCGGCGCCGCAGGAATCGACGACGATGACCACGAAGCGCCCCATCATGCCTTCCCGGTGACGATGGCCACGCCGGCGCTGGTGCCCAAGCGGCTTGCGCCCGCCGCGATCATGCTGCGGGCATCCGCCGCGGTCCGGATCCCGCCGCTCGCCTTCACGCCGACGTCGTCGCCGACGATCCTCCGCATCAGCGCAACGTCCTCGACGGTGGCTCCGCCCGGCCCGAAGCCTGTGCTCGTCTTCACGAACGCAGCGCCGGCGGCCTTCGCCAGGGCGCACGCGACGATCTTCTCGTCCTGGCTGAGAGCACCCGCTTCCAGGATGACCTTCACCGCGCGCCCGTCGGCCGCTTCGACCACGGTGCGGATGTCCGCCTCCACGTACCCGTAGTCCTTCGCCTTCAGCCTGCCGACGTGGAGCACCATGTCGATCTCAGCGGCGCCGGCGGCGACGGCCGCTCGCGCTTCGGCCGCCTTGGCGGCGGTGGTCTCCGTGCCCGTGGGAAAACCCACCACCGAGACTGGCTTGACGTTGCTCCCTTCCAGCTCCCGCGCGCAGAAGGCGACGTTCTCCGGGCGGACGCAGACGGTGGCGAATCCGTGCTCGCGCGCTTCCGCGCAGATGCGGATCAGATCCTCCCGTGCCGCACCGGGCTTGAGCAAGGTGTGATCGATCATGGACGCCAGTCCGCCCATCGGGTCACCAGCTTACCAGCGGAGGCAGGCTCATGAAGATGGCCTCGACGTTCCCGCCGCTCTTCAAGCCGAAGAGCGTGCCGCGGTCGTAGAGCAGGTTGAACTCGACGTACCGGCCCCGCCAGCGGAGCTGGGCGGCGCGATCCGCTTCGGTCCAGCGCAGCTCCCGGCGGCGCTCGACGATGGGCACGTACGCCGGGAGGAACGACTGGCCCACCGACTGCGCCAGCCCGAAGTGCTCGTTCCCGCGCAGATAGTCGAAGAAGATTCCCCCGACGCCGCGCTCCGAATTCCGGTGGGTGATGAAGAAGTACTCGCGTGCCCACTGAGAGAACCGCGCGTAGCGATCCGCTCCGCAGGCCTGCTGCAGCACGCCGTGGAAGTGCGCCGTGTCCTCCGGGAACGGGCGGAACGGCGTGAGATCGATCCCGCCGCCGAACCAGGAGACGTCGCCCGCCTCCAGGTAGCGGACGTTCATGTGCACGATCGGCACGAACGGATTCTTCGGGTGCATGACCAGCGAGACGCCGGTGGCGAAGAACGGCTTGCCGGCGATCTCGTCCGGCCGCGGCGGCCGCACCTCGTCGCCGTGCGCGGCAGGAGCGGCGCCGGGAGGCGCGGCCGGGAAGCTCGCGCCGTGCACCGCGGAGAAATTGCAGCCGCCCTTCTCGAAGAGCTCGCCGCGAAGCTCGCTCATCTCTCCGCCGCCGCCGCCGGGCCGCTCCCAGGAGGTGCGGCGGAACTTCGCGCCGCCCTCGAGCTCCTCCAGCCGGGCGACGATGCGGTCGCGCAGCTCGCGAAAGCGATTTTCCACCTCCACACGAAACGCAGCCATGTCCCCCCACTCCTACCACCGTCAACACGCTTGCGCGTGGCCGGCGCCGTGAGCGCGCGAACGCGAAGGGCCCTGGCGCTCCCGGCGCGCAGGGCCCGCTTTTCGCACGAACCGCCGGCGCGGCCTTACTTCTGGCCGGTGACCGCCGCGCTCACTTCGGCGGCGAAGTCCTTCGTCTGCTTGGTCAGACCCTCGCCCAGCGCGTAGCGCATGAAGCGGCGGATCTGGATGTTCTCGCCGATCAGCGCCACGGCCGCGGTGACCTCGTCCTTGACGGTGCGCTTGCCGTCCGGGTCGCGGAAGAATGCCTGATCGAGCAGGCAATGCTTCGCGTAGAACTTCTCCAGCTTGCCGGGCAGGATCTTCTCCCACATGGCCTCGGGCTTGCCCTGCTCGCGAAGCTCGCCGCGGATGGCGCTCTTCTCCTTGTCCAGCTCGTCCGCCGGAACGTCCTCGCGCCGCACCCACTCCGGATCGCTCCAGGCAATCTGCATGGCTACGTCCTTCACCAGCGCCTGGAACTTCTCGTTGCGCGCGGTGAAGTCCGTCTCGCAGTTCACTTCGACGAGCACGCCGATCTTCCCACCCAGGTGGATGTACGAGCCCACCGCGCCTTCAGTGGCGCTGCGGCCGGCCTTCTTCCCCGCTGTCGCCAGGCCCTTCTCGCGCAGCCAGGTGATCGCCTTCTCGACGTCGCCACCCGACTCCAGGAGGGCCTTCTTGCAGTCCATCATCCCCGCGCCGGTCTTCTCGCGCAGGTCCTTCACCATCGCCGAAGTCACTTCCGCCATTTCAGATTACTCCTCGGTCTTCTCTTCGCCCGCGGCGGCCTCGCCGCCGACGGCCAGCGTGGGCTTGTGCTCCACGATCGGGCCCGGAGCCGCCTCGGCTTCGGAGCGCATCGGCGGCCGGCGCTCTCCACCGCGGCCCCCGCGCATTCCGCCGCGCCGGCCATCGCGCCGGCCGCGCCGCTCGGAAGCGGTGTCGCGGTCCCCCTCGCCGTCCTCGGCCTCGGCCTGCTGCGGCTCGCCGGCGTGGTGCGCCTGGTAGCGCGCCTTGCCCTCGATGGCCGCGTCTGCGATCTTGCCGCAGAACAGCCGGATCGAGCGGATGGCGTCGTCGTTGCCTGGGATCACGTAGTCGATCCCCTCGGGGTCGCAGTTGGTGTCCACCAACGCGACGATGGGGATGCCGAGCCGGGTCGCCTCGTGGATGGCGATGTGCTCCTTCTTCGGATCGATCACGAAGAGGCAGCCGGGAAGCCGGGTCATCTCCTGGATGCCGCCCAGGTTCTTCTTCAGCTTCTCCATCTCGTTCTGGAGCATCGCCACTTCCTTCTTGGGCAGCTTCTCGAAGGTGCCGTCGGTCGACATCTTCTCCAGCGTCTTGAGCCGATCAATGCCGCTCTTGATGGTCTTGAAGTTCGTGAGCGTGCCGCCCAGCCAGCGATTGGTGACGTGGAACTGGCCCGAGCGGGTAGCCTCCTCGACCACCGCGTCCTGCGCCTGCTTCTTGGTGCCGACGAACAGCACCGAGCCGCCGCGCGAGCAGACGTCACTGACGAACTTGAAGGCCTCGCGCGCGAGGCGCACGGTCTTCTGCAGGTCGACGATGTAGATCCCGTTGCGGGCGCCGAAGATGTACGGCTTCATCTTCGGGTTCCAGCGCTTGGTCTGGTGGCCGAAGTGGACGCCGGCCTCGAGCAGCTGGCGCATGGTGATGCCCTGCGCGGGCGTCATCGCTTGCTGCATGCCTGTGGCGTCCGCGCCTGCGGGCGGCCCGGGCGTTGTGGGAATGGGTGCGTTCGACTCGATAGTCTCGGACATCATTCGTTTTTTCTCCTCCACCCCCGTCGCGCCAAAGCGGGCCCACGCGGGAACCCCGCCCTGATCGGGAGGTGTGCGTATTTGTGAGACGGAACTGCGGGCCTCTCCGGAAACGATCCCGGAAAGGGAGGGGCGATCTAACAGGATCAAGGGCCTGAAGCAAGTCTCAGGCGAGCGGCTTTCCCCCTGTCACCCCGAGCACTTCGCCCACGATGTAGGCGACTCGTCCGAGGCGAGGAAGACGTTCGCGGGGGGCAGCTCCGGCGGGCTGCGCTGGCCGCTCATCGGGTAGCCCTTGCCGAACTGCTCGTTCTTCTCTTTCTTGAGCGACGCGACCCTTGGCGGCGTACAGACCGGGCCTGGCGCGACGCAATTCACCCGGATGCCCCGCTCGATCTGGTGCTGCGCGAGTCGCTTGGTGAGGGGACGATCGCTCCCTTGGTCGTGGCGTTAGTCAGGTCCGGTAGCTCCGAACGATCCCGGAGACCCGATCGCTGACCGTGCGGATGCGGTCGATGGCTTCTCCGGTCGACTCGAGCTGGCGCGTGGTGTCCTGCATGCCGTCGCTCAGGTCGCTGACCGCGGTGAAGATCTGCGAGATGCCCGCGTTCTGCTGGGCGACGGAAGCCGTGATCTGCCGCACTGCGTCCGAGGTGTCCTTCACCATCGCGGACAACGCGCGCAGCGTCTCGCCCGAGGCGCGGATTTCCGCCAGGCCGCTCTCCGCGCGCTGGCGCCCGGTTGCGCTGATCTTGGCGGTCTCGTTGATGGAGACCGTGATGTCGAGCAGGATCTCCCGGATTCGCACGGTCGCCTGGATGGATTGGTCCGCGAGGTTGCGGATCTCCCGCGCCACCACGGCGAAACCCTTGCCGTGCTCGCCCGAGCGGACCGCCTCGATCGCCGCATTGAGGGCGAGCATGTTGGACTGGTCGGCGAGATCCTTCACGGTCAGGTTGATCCCGTCGATCTGCCGCATCCTCTCCTTGAGGGCGTCGATCTTCTCCGCCAGCGACACCACGCCCTGCCCGATCTCCGAGAGGCCGCTCAGGCTCCTCTCCACCGAGGCCTCGCCCTGCCTGCTCACCTCGTCCGCGCGCGCGATGGCCTGCAGGACGTGGTCGGCCTTCTGCGCCGCCGTCGCGGACGTCTGGCGGATCTCGTTCGCGGTGATCTGCGTCTGCTGCAGCGAAGCCGCCTGCTTGAGGATCGCCTGGTTCTGCTCGCCGGCGCTGACGCTGAGGGAGCCCACCGAATTGCTCAGCGTCTCGGTCGCCTCGTGAAGGTTGACCGGGATCTCGCGCAGCTTCTCCACCAGACGTGCGAACGAGGCCGCCAGCTCTCCGATCTCGTCCTTGCTGCTGACTTCGATCGTCTGGGCGAGGTCCCCGTGCTCCACGATCCGGGCGGTCGCGGTTTTCAGGGTGCCGAGCGGGACGATGAGCCTCCGCTGGAGCGAGAGCCCCAGCAGGGCGGCCAGAGCGAGGCAGGCCGCGATTCCGGCAGCGAAGACGATGCCGCGGACCTGCATCCTCCGGGCGACCGTCGCCAGCCGGCCTTCGACCCAGCTCCTCTCATCACCCTGCGCTTGCTCCAGGCGGGATTCGAGGACTTCCCCGGCCTTCGAGAACCGTGGGCCGAGCTCTCCGGCGCGGTTCCACTGCTGGAGAGCGTTGGCCTGGGCGTATTCGCGGCCCGTGGACACGGCCAGGTTCATCGACTGCGCCAGCTCGCCAGCCGCAACGGACGGCGGAAGGTGCGGAGCCAGCTCGGCGAGGCGCGTGGAGAACCGCCGGGCCAGCTCGTCGGCCGCCTTCAGGTCGGCGGTGGTACCCGCCGCTGCCGAGGCCGCCAGGATCAGGCGCGCCTGTCGCGCGAGCAGGCGGAGCTCGGCGAGCTCCGCCGAAGCGCTGAACGCCTCGCCGAGAGAGCCCTTCAGCTCTTCCGAGAGGCGCGACATGGTGGTGAAACCCAGGACGCCCAGGGCCACCACGATGCCGATCACGCAGGCGAAGTAGAGCAGGACCCGCGTGCCGATGCGAAGGCGCATTGCCGTTCCTTTCGATCAGCGCCGGTCGGCCACGGCCTTCTCCTCGACCGGAAGGCCCTTCTGCTGCCACGCGAGGAGCCCGCCTTCCAGACGCTGCAGGCCGACCCGGCCCGCCTTCTGCAGCACCCGGCCCGCGATGAGGGCCTGACCGCCGCCGTGGTCCATGAGCACAACTGCGCCCGCGGGCACCTCGCGCGCGTGCTTCTCCAGCTCGTCGAGCGGAATATTGATGGAGCCGGCGATCCGCACGGATGCAAACTCGACCGCGTCCCGCACGTCGATCACCGCGGGCCCGCTGCCCGACTGCAGGCTCTTCCACAGGGCCTCCGGCGCGACGGAATCCATCTCGACGGGCGGCAGCGGGCTGCCTGCGACGGGCAGGCTGGCCTTGCTCCAGGCGGGAAGGCCTTCGTTGTACTCGATCACCTTGCGGTAGCCCATCGCCTGCGCGGCCCGGGCGGCCTTCTGGCTCTTCGTGCACTTCGGGCCGTTGCAATAGAAGACGAGCTCGCGCGACTTGTCCTTCACCAGCTTCGGCAGCAGCGCCTGCGCCTGGGATGCCGGGCAGTTGACCGCGCCCGCAATGTGGTTCTCTTCGTACTCCACCCGGGTCCTCGCATCGATCACGGTGAAGTTCCAGCGGGCGTGCGGCGCTGCCGCGGTGCGCGCGGCGAGCTGGTCGGTGGTGATGAAGGTAAGCGGTGCCTCTTCGGCCCGCAGAGGTCCGGCCGCGACCATGGCGGCGGCGGCAGCGATCCAGGCTTTCATGTTCTTCCCCCGTCCGGGGCGACGACTCCGGGCCCCACAGGACGAACTTAGCCGGCGCATTCGAGGGTGTACAAGAAAGGGCGGCTGCCGTCCGGTATGCCCGAGTGGTGAAACGCGAGCGCGTGGTGGTTTGACAGCGCATCCAGCTCGCTGCGATGCGGAAGGCGGGGGGAAGCCTTGCCACGCCTGCGCCATGCCACCGGTCGTGGACGTTCGAGGTCGCGGAGCCGCGGCCTCGTGCTCGTCCGCGAGACGCCGCACAACGCGGAGATCGCGACCGAGGCGCTCGACCTGTTCATCACGCCCACGGCCGATCGGTTCCTCCGCTCCAATTTCGGCGTCCCGCGCATCGACTCGCGCAATCACAAGGTCGAGGTGGGCGGCGCGGTCATCCGTCCGCTGTCGCTCGGGCTCACCGACCTGCGGGCAATGCCTCATCGCACGCTGGTCGTGACGACCGAATGCGCGGGCAACCACCGCACCTCACTCTCGCCCCTTCCCCCGGGGGAGCCGTGGCAAGGGAACGCGGTGAGCACTGGAACCTTTACGGGCGTTCCACTCGCGGCGCTGCTCGAGCGCACCGGGCTGCGGCCCGGGGCGGTCGAGATCCTCGCCGAGGGCGCGGACCGCGGACGGGTCGCGTCCGGCGAGACGCCCTTCGCGCGCTCGCTCCCCCTGGAGAAGGCCCTCGATCCGGACACGCTGCTCGCGCTCGAGATGAACGGAAAGCCCCTCGCGCCGGCGCATGGCGCTCCCGTGCGTCTGGTCGTTCCCGGCTGGTATGGGATGGCGAGCGTGAAATGGATCGCCCGGATTGCGGCGCTCGAATCCGCGCATTCGGGGTGGTTCCAGTCGGAGCGATACGTCTTCGTCGGTGACGGAGAGGCTCCCCGGCCGGTGCGCGAGATGCGCGTCAAAGCGTTGTTCTCATCGCCGCTGCCCGGAGCAGCCGTGGGACCGGGCCCGCTTCTCGTGTCCGGCGTGGCCTGGTCGGGAATGGCGCCGATCGCCAAGGTGGAGGTGGCGTTCGCCGGTGGAGCGGAGTGGGTTGAAGCGCGGCTCACCGGACCAGTGGAGAAGCACGCCTGGCGACGGTGGGAGGTCACGTGGGTGCCGCCCTGGCGGGGCCGCCACGTGCTTCGCTGCCGCGCGACCGACGAATGCGGCAACGTGCAGCCGGACCTGCCGCGCTGGAACGCGCTGGGCTATGGCGCGAACGCGGTGCAGTCGCTGACCGTGCACGTGCGCTAGGCGACAGTCTTTCCCGAGACCGACTACTCCGCCGCGCTCGCGCCGCCCTCTTCCAGCGGCAGGTGGCACTTCTTGTACTTCTTCCCCGACCCGCACGGGCACGGGTCGTTCCGGCCCACGCGGGGTCCGGCCCGCACGATGGGCGCAGTCGGGTTCTGCACGGCCCCGCCCTGCCCGCCGGACGCCGCCGGCGATTCCCCGTGCGTCTCGACCATCTGCTGCTGCCGCCGCTGCGGCACCGGAGGCAGCGTCCCCGAGGCGCGGCCCTGCGCCGGCTGGGCGGTCGCGGCTGCCGGCTGCACCGGCTCGACCCGCATCACCATCGAGATGGTGCTGGCCGCGATGCGGCCCTTCATGATCTGGAAGAGCTCGAAGCCTTCCTTCTTGTACTCGATCTTCGGGTCCTTCTGGCCGTACCCGCGCAAGTGGATGCCCTGGCGCAGGTGGTCCATCTGCAAGAGGTGGTCCTTCCAGAGCTGATCGATGGTGTTCAGGTAGAGCCATTGGGTATAGAGGCGGAAGTCGTCGCCCAACGCTTCAAACTTTGCTTTTAACTTCTTCTCGACCACGTTGAACGTGTCGAGCTGCAGCTTCTCCTGGTCCTGCGTTGCGCCGTCGAAACTCATGTCCACGTTGAACTGCTCGCGCACCCGCTGCTGCAGCGCCTTGGGATCGAACTCCTCGTTCTTCGACCGCGGGACCGCCTCGTCGACGATCTCGATGATCAGGTCCTCGATCAGGTCGTAGAGGTGCTCCTCCTGGTCCTTCCAGGAGACCATCTTCTCGTGCCGCGTCTTCTTCTTGGTCTTGGGGTCCTCGGTGAACCAGATCAGCGGCGTCCCCGCCCCGGCGGCCAGCACTTCCTTGCGCATGCCGTAGATGGTCTTGCGCTGCTGGTTCATCACGTCGTCGTACTCGAGCAGGTTCTTGCGGATGTCGAAGTTCTGCCCCTCCACCCGCTCCTGCGCGCCCTGGATCGCCTTGGTCAGCCAGGGATGCTCGATGGGCTCGTTCTCCTGAACTCCAAATGTATCCATCAGCTTCGCGATCCGATCGCTCGCGAAGATGCGCATCAGGTCGTCCTCGAGCGACAGGTAGAACTTGGACGAGCCTGGGTCGCCCTGGCGGCCGGACCGACCGCGCAGCTGGTTGTCGATGCGCCGCGACTCGTGGCGCTCGGTGCCCAGGATGTGCAGGCCGCCGAGCGAGACCACCTCGTCGTGCTCCTTCGTGCACAACTCCTTGTGCTTCCCCACCGCCGCGTCGTGACGCTCCTTCCACTGCGCGTGCTCGGCCCGGTAGACCTGCTCGACCTCCGCGGCCGTCACCGGCGGGAACTTTCCGTCGCCTTCCGCCTTCGCCTTGGCGACGCGCTCCTGCACCAGCCGCCCCTCGATCTCCAGCGGGCTCGGCTCCGGCCCGACCTCGCGCTTGGCGAGGAACTCGGGGTTGCCGCCGAGGAGGATGTCGGTGCCGCGGCCGGCCATGTTGGTGGAGATGGTGATGCGGCCCTTCCGTCCGGCCTGCGCCACGATCTCCGCCTCGCGCTCGTGCTGCTTCGCGTTCAGCACGTCGTGCGACACGCCGCGCTTCTTGAGGAGGCCGGAGAGCACCTCGCTCTTGGCGATGCTGACGGTGCCGACCAGCACCGGCTGTCCCTTCTTCCAGCGCTCCTCGACGTCGTCGCAGACCGCCTTGAACTTCTCGCGCTCGGTCTTGTAGACCGTGTCTTGCAGGTCCTTGCGGATGTTGACGCGGTTGGTGGGGATCACCAGCACTTCCAGCTTGTAGATCTGCGCGAACTCTGACGCCTCGGTGTCCGCGGTGCCGGTCATGCCGGCCAGCTTGGTGTAGAGGCGGAAGTAGTTCTGGAACGAGACCGTGGCGAGCGTCTGGTTCTCGTTCTCGATCTTGACGTTCTCCTTCGCCTCCACCGCCTGGTGCAGGCCGTCGCTCCAGCGCCGCCCTGGCATCAGACGGCCGGTGAAGTCGTCGACGATGATCACCTCGCCGTCCTTCACCACGTACTCGTGGTCCTTGCGGTAGAGGGTGTGCGCGCGCAAGGCCTGCTCGACGTGGTGGAGCGTCTCGATCTGCTCGGGGTCGTAGAGGTTGGGAACGACCAGCCTCGACTCGACCTTCTCCACGCCCTCGTCGGTGAGCACCACTGAGCGCGCCTTCTCGTCCACGGTGAAGTCGCGGTCGCGCACCAGCCCGGGGATGACCTTGTTGATCTTGTAGTACTTGTCGGTCGATTCCTCGGAGGGGCCGCTGATGATCAGCGGGGTGCGCGCCTCGTCGATGAGGATGGAGTCCACCTCGTCGACGATCGCGAAGTGCAGCTCGCGCTGGACGTAGTCGGCGAGCCGGAACTTCATGTTGTCGCGCAGGTAGTCGAAGCCGAACTCGTTGTTCTGGCCATAGGTGATGTCCGCCCCGTACTCCTTCTGGCGCTGCCGGTCGGTGAGGCCGTGCACCACGCAGCCCACCGAGAGGCCCATCTGCCGGTAGATGCGGCCCATCCACTCGGCGTCGCGCTTGGCCAGGTAGTCGTTGACCGTGACCACGTGGACGCCCTTCCCCTCCAACGCGTTCAGCACGCAGGGCAGCGTCGCGACCAGCGTCTTGCCCTCGCCGGTCTTCATCTCCGCGATCATCCCCTTGTGCAGGCCCATTCCGCCGATCAGCTGCACGTCGAAGTGGCGCATGCCCACGCTGCGCACGCTGGACTCGCGGGTGACCGCGAACACGTCGGGGAGGACCCGCTCGAGCACCGCGGACTTCTCGGTCGCGGCCGCGTCCGCGACCTCCTTGCGCCAGGCGCGCACCTGCTCGCGGATCTGCTCGTCCGAGAGCGACTTCGCCCAGGTCTCGCGCTCGTTGATGCGCGCGACCATCGGGTGCATGCGCTTCAGCTCACGCTGGTTCTTGGTACCGACGATCTTGCGGAGAACGTAGTTGAACATTGGTCTGCCTTGCGAAAAGAGGGTGCGCGCGGCGCGCACAGGAAGCGAACCCGGAGGGCGGCTGGCTTCAGGCGGCCGGGGGCGCCTGGCTGGGCGCGGGACCCGCGGGCGAGCGGAAGATCGACGGCACGCGGACCACCTCGACCCGCTGCGCTCGCCGCTCGACCCGGAGCCCCTGGGTGACCGGCTGGCGGGCCGCGCGCGGTCCGAGGGCTTCGACGCGCTGCGCGACCGCATCCACGGAGGTCGCCGCCGCGGCAGCGAACGAGGCGAGCGGCAGCGCTCCGGCGGGCGAGAGGCCCACCAGCACCGCCGCACACGCCGCCGCGATCCTGCCGCGCATTCGAGCAAGCCTAAGGCCCACCCGGTGGTTGTCAACCTTCAGCGGCCGGTCCGTCACTCTTCGAGGATGAACTTTCGCGGGTTGTCCGGCAGACCGTTGACACGAACCTCGTAGTGCAGGTGCGGCCCCGTGCTGCGGCCGGTATTTCCCACCGCCGCGATGAACTGCCCGCGCTTGACCTTCTCTCCGACCTTCACGTCGATCCGCTGCAGGTGTCCGTAGCGGGTCTTCAGGCCGTAGCCGTGGTCGAGCACCAGGACGTGGCCGTAGCCGCCTTCCTGGCCGGCGAACACCACCGTGCCGTCCGCCGGCGCGCGGACCGGTGTCCCCATGCTGGTGGCGACGTCGATGCCTTCGTGCATCACGCGCTCGCCCGTATAGGGATCGAGGCGGGCCGAATAGTCCGAGGTGACCCAGCCGCGGACGGGCCAGATGGATGGGGCGGAAGCGAGAAGCGCCTGCTGGTCCTCGAAATAGCTCTTGAGGGCGCGGGCTTCCTGCTCCTGGGCCTTGACCTTCTTTCCCAGGCTGTCGAGCTGCTTCAGGAGATCCGGCTCGTCGCCGGTCGCCGGCCTGGCGTCGCCGTCAGCGATCATCCGGCCCTCGCCACCGGCGGGAAGCCGCTTGCCCATCCCCACCGCCCCCATCCCGGACTGGGCGGGCTCGGTGGCGATGCCGCCTCCCACGAACTCGGTCGGGGGGGGCTGTCCGGCCTCCGGCTGTGGCATGGAAAGCTTGCGGTCCGGGTCGTTCAGGGAAGTGATGTGGCGCAAGTTGGCATTGAGCCGCTTCACCCGGTCCAACTCGTCGTTGATGTGGGAAAACTTCTGCTCCGCCTCGCGCCAGCGGTTCTGCAACTCGAGGTTCTCGGCGCGAATCAGCTCGTTTTCCGCGACCTTGCCCACCACCTGGAAGTAGTGGGCCAGAGCGCCGACCAGCGCGAGCACCACAAGGCCAAAGCACACCCCCACGCGCACGAGCATCCGGTGCTCGAGGCGGATTTTCTTCACCTTGGCGTCGCGATCCGGAACCAGCAGGATCGTGTACGACTTGTCCAAGGAACCTCCTAGCGGCGCGGAACGGTTCTTCCCAAACCGGCCGTATCCGCCGCTGCTTCCCGCAGAGGATACAAACCGTGCGCCAGCCAGATTAGCGGGCGGGCCTGGTTCAGTATCGGATGAGTCAGAGGTGCGTCAAGGTTTACGCACCCTCACGCGACGCGGTGCACCGCGACCACGGTGATGTTGTCGTCGCCCCCGCGCGAGTTGGCGAGTTCGATGAGCATTTCCGGGACCTTATCGATGTCGGTGTGGGTAAGAGCGTCGCGGAGCTCGCCGGCGTCGATCAGGTTCGAGAGGCCGTCGGAGCAGAGCAGGAACCGGTCGCCGGCCTTGGTCTCTACCCCGATGACGTCCACCAGGACGTCCTCCTCGAACCCCACCGACCTTGTGATGATGTTCTTGAGGCGGCTGTGCCGGGCCTCCTCGTCGGTCAGGAGGCCGGCGCGGACCTGCTCGTTGACCAGGGAGTGGTCCTCGGAGAGCTGCCAGACCTGCCCGTCGCGCACCAGATAGGCCCGGCTGTCGCCCACATGGCCGACGATGGCCTGTTCGGCGTTCAGGAGCAGCGAGATGCAGGTGGTGCCCATCCCGGCCAGCTCCGGGTTGGCACGGCTGGTGCGGAACACGGCCGCGCAAGCCCCTTCGACGGCCTCGCGCAGCGCGCTGGCAAGCGGGCTGTCCGGCAGGGGCGCCTGGATGGCGAACGGATCGTCCGTGCGCAGCCGCGCCGAGATCAGCTCCTTTTCGATGGTCTGCACCGCCAGACGGCTGGCGGTCTCGCCGCCCGCGTGCCCGCCCATGCCGTCGCAGACGACGTAGAGGCCGAGGTCCTCGTTGACCAGGAAGCTGTCCTCGTTGTGCTCGCGCTTCATTCCGACGTCCGTCCGCGCGGCGCTGCGGAACTTCGCCATGCCGTTCAACTTACACCGCCTTGCGCTTTCGCGAATCGCCGCTGCGGGCGGCCGCGAGCAGCTCGCGCGCGTGCTCCAGGGCGACGCCGGTAGGCTTTCCCGAGAGCAGCCGCGCCAACTCGCGCACCCGGTCGTCGCCGTCGACCGCCAGGACGCGACTGTGCGTGCGTCCCTTGAGCACCTCCTTCTCCACCGTCAGGTGCTTGCCGGCGAAGACGGCGATCTGCGGCAGGTGCGTGATGCAGATGATCTGCCGGCGGCGGGCGACCGCGGCCAGCGCGCGGCCGACCGCGTCGGCGGTGGCGCCGCCGATGCCCGCGTCCACCTCGTCGAAGAGGTACGCGTCCACCGGATCGGACTCCGCCAGCACGCGCTTGACCGCGAGCAGCACGCGGGACAGCTCGCCGCCGGAGGCGATGCGCGAGAGCGGACGCAGCTCTTCGCCCGGGTTGGGGCTGAGGAGCAGCTCCGCCGTCTCCAGCCCTCGAGGCCCCATGCCGGCGATGGCCCCCTCGGCGACCGGGTTGAAGCGCACCGAGATCTCGGATCGAGCCATGCCCAGCGCGGACAGCTCTTGCGCCACGGCCTTGCTGAAGGCGCCGGCGGCGGCGCGCCGCTTCTCCGACAGCTTCTCCGCCAGACCGCGCGCGACGGCCGCGAGCCGCTGCACCTCGGCCTCGCGCCGCGCCAGCTCCTCGTCGTGGTTCTCGAGCGACGCCAGCTCGCCCCGCATCTGATCGCGCCGCTGCAGCGCGCTGGCCAGCGTGCCGCCGTGCTTGCGCGCCAGCCGCCGCAGCACCTCGATGCGCTCGTCCAGCTCCTCCAGCCGCTGCGGGTCGCCGCCGGCCCGCTCCGCGTAGCGCGACAGCTCGCGCGCCGCTTCGTCCAGCTCGGCGCAGGCGCCGCGGACCGCCTGGGCGAGCTTCTCGAGCGCGGGATCGATGGCCGCCATCTCCTCCAGCCGCTTGGCCGCCCTGGCGGGCTGCGCTTCGGAGAGGACCGCCTCGGCCTCCTCGGCCCCGGCGCGAAGCTTCTCGGCCGCCGCCAGCACGCGGCGCTCTTGCACCAGCCGCTCGTCCTCGCCCTGCTCGGGCGCAGCCTTTTCCAGCTCGTCGAGCTGGAACTTGAGCCAGTCGGCGCGCTGGGCCCGCTGCGATTCGTCCGAGTCGAGCTGGGCCCGCGCCTTCTCCGCCTCGGAGAGCGCCGCGAACGCCTCCGCGAAGCGCGCCTTGAGCTCTCCGAGCTGGGCGTGGGCGTCCAGCAGGTCCAGGTGCAGCGCCGCGTCCAGAAGGCCGACGTGCTCGTGCTGCCCACTGATGTCGAGCAGGCCCCGGGTCGCCGCCTGAAGCTGCCCCGCGGTGGCCAGGGCCCCGTTCACCCAGGCCCGGCTCCGGCCCTCGCGCTGGACGGTGCGGCGCACCACCAGCTCTCCGCCCGCGGCCGGCAGCCCCAGCCCCGTCAGGCGCGCATCGCACTCCGCGGCGTCCCGCGGGCGGAAGAGGGCCTGGACCTCGGCCTCCTCGGCCCCGGTCCGGACCGAGTCCGCCTGCGCCCGTCCGCCCAGGACCAGATGCAACGCATCGACCAGGATGCTCTTCCCCGCCCCCGTCTCGCCCGTCAGCACGTTGAAGCCGGGCGCGAAGTGCACCTCCAGCTCCTCGATGATGGCGAACGCCCGCACCCGCAGCAGCTCCAGCATGGCGGGCAAAATAGCAGACGGGTCCGACAACGGTGCTACGCTTCGGGACCGATGTTCGACCCGGGCGATCCCCGCCGCGACGAGATCCTCGAGCTCGCCAATCTCGCCCTCAGCGCCCGGCTGCGCGACGGCCAGCGCCCTCGCTGGCGCGAGCTGGTCGCGCAGCTTCTGGGAAACATCCGGTCCGAGGGAGGAATGGCCGAGCGCCGCCAGCACCTGCGCGCCCCCGCAGAGCTGGACGTGGACATCCTCGCGCCCGACGAGATGGTCTCGCTGGCCACCAGCACGGTGGGCGCGGGCGGGCTCTCCATCCGCATCGCCGAGGTGATTCCCGCCGGGACGCAGATGGACCTGTCGATCAAGGTGCCGCAGCGGAAGGTGCCGCTGCTGGTGCAGGGCCAGGTGATCTGGAGCCGTCCGGGAGAGCTGGGGCTCGCCTTCGTCGACCTCTACCAGAACGATCGCGAGCTGCTGGAAGGCATCGCGGTGAAGGCGCTGCTGGAAGGGGATTAGCCGCTGCCGGCCGCAAGAAAGGCTTTGCGGCGAACGCTTTTTTCCAAGTCGGCTATCCTCCGCGGCCCAACGGAGGTTGCCATGACGTCAACGAAGCTTCCTTTCGTCGCGCTGCTGCTCACCACCGCGTCGGCCGTCCCCGGCCGGGCGCAGGATGCCGGAACGCCGCCTGGCCAGGGGCAGATGTCCCCGGCCGAGCAGGCGATCATGGAGAAGTACATGAAGGCCGGCACGCCCGGGCCCGAGCACCAGCAGCTCGCCAAGTTCGCTGGCAAGTGGAAGATGCAGGTCACGGCCTGGATGGCGCCGGGCGCGCCGCCGGAGAAAAACGACGGCACCGCGGAATTCAAGACCGTCTTCGGCGGCCGCTACCTCCAGCAGGAGGTCAAGGGAACCATGGCCGGCCAGCCGTACGAAGGCATGGGGCTGATGGGATACGACAACGTGATGAAGGAGCGGTTCGCGACCTGGGCCGACAGCATGTCCACGGGCATTCTGGTGATGCGAGGCAAGTGCCCGGCCGACGCGAAGAAGTGTTCGACCAAGGGCCAGACCTCGGACGCGGTGGCCGGCAAGATGGTGACGTACACCGAGACGACGACCTTCACCGACGACAACCACTTCAGCTTCGAGATGCACGGGCCCGGGCCGGGCGGCAAGCAGTTCAAGATGATGGAGATCGTGTACACCCGGGAGTGAACGGTCACTTCTTGGGCTGCTTCATCCTGTCGCGCAGCTCGGAGAACCGCTTGAGCAGCTCCTGCGCCTTGGCGCGCGACGCGTCGGTCACCTGACCCATCTTCTGCTCGAGCTCGGCCAGGCCGGGCTCGAGCTTCTTCCAAGCGTCCTTCGCTTCCATGCCGGCGAGGTGGAGCTGGACCTTGATCTCGTCGCGGATCTTCTTGAGCTGCTCGACGGCCTTCTCCAGCTCCTGCTTCGTCTGGGGCTTGTCGGGACCGGCCATGGCGGCCTCCTTCGGGTGGGAACGCAGTCCGATGCGAATTACCTCGTGCCCCAGCGGAGCTTTTCCCGCAAGAGCGTGAAATGATCCAGCTCCGGGTTGCGGAGGATCAGCGTCCGCTTCTTCGCCTGCTGGATGAAGATTTCGTCACCGAGCTCCAGCGGGCGCCCCTGGCTTCCGTCCAGGGTGACGAACATCTCGCCCGGGCTCGCCACCTTGACCCGCACCACGCTGGAAGGCGGCAGCACCAGTGGGCGCTGCGTGAGCGCGTGCGGGCAGATGGGCGTGAGCAGGACCGCGTCCATCGCGGGGATCACGATGGGGCCCGCCGCGGAGAGCGAGTACGCCGTCGAGCCCGTCGGGGTCGCGACGATCAGGCCGTCCGCCTCGTAGATGCTGGCCAGGCGCCCGTCGACGGTCACTTCCAGCGTGGCCAGCCGGCTGAGCGCGTTCTTGGAGACCACCGCGTCGTTCAGCACCAGGCCGCTGAGCAGGACCTGGTCCCGCTGGCGGACTTCCACCTCGAACATCATCCGGCGCGAGACCGTCAGGTCGCCACGGAGCGCCTGTTCCAAGAGGGGAAAGGCCCGGTCGCGCGGTACCTCGGTCAAGAACCCGAGCGTCCCGAGGTTGACCCCGAGGATCGGCACCTCCCGGTGGTTGCAGAGGCCGGCGGCGTGGATCAGGGTGCCGTCCCCCCCGAGGACGACCAATAGATCTGTCGGCCCCGCGAGCTCCCGGCCCGGCGCGGAGGGCACGCCCGAGACCCCTGCCTCCTGCTCCACGAAGGCCGCATGCCCGCGCTCCGCGAGCCACCGGACCATCTCGCGGGCAAGCTGGGCGGCCGCTTCGCTGGCCAGGCGCGGGATCAGTCCGACGGTCGCCACGAGGGGACTCTACCAAATCGGAGCGTTACACTCGCGTGCATGCCGGCCCGCACGGGACAGACGAGCGACCTCTTCCGCGCCACCGCGGCGAAGGATCCCTCGCTCATGCCGCTGGCCGAGCGCATGCGCCCGCGGACGGTCGACGAGATCGTCGGGCAGCAGCACATCCTGGGGCCCAACACGCTCCTGCGCGAGGCCATCGAGAGCGATCAAGTCCCCTCGCTCATCTTCTGGGGCCCGCCGGGGACCGGAAAGACCACGCTGGCGCGGGTCATCGCGGCGGCGACCCGGGGAGAGCTGGTCGCGCTGTCCGCGGTCGACAGCGGCATCAAGGACATCCGCGAGTCGGTGGCCCAGGCGGAGCGCCGGCTCGCCGAGAACCGGCAGCGGACGCTGCTTTTCATCGACGAGATCCACCGCTTCAACAAGGCGCAGCAGGACGCGCTGCTCCCCCACGTCGAGCGGGGGACGGTGACGCTGATCGGAGCCACCACCGAGAACCCGAGCTTCGAGGTGAACTCCGCCCTGCTCTCCCGCTGCCGCGTCTTCGCGCTACGGCCGCTGGAAGAGGCGGACCTCACGGTTCTGCTCGAGCGCGCGCTAGCCGACAAGGAGCGGGGGCTGAAAGGCGCCTTCGTGGCCCGGCCCGAGTTCCTCGATCACGTGGCGAAGCATTCCTCCGGCGATGCCCGGCGAGCGCTCTCGGCGCTGGAGGTCGCGGCGGCCCGCGCCAAGGCCGAACGGCGCGACGTGCTGGACGCGCGCGACGCCGAGGAGGCCCTGCAGCAGAAGACCCTGCTCTACGACAAGTCGGGCGACGCGCACTACGACACCATCAGCGCCTTCATCAAGAGCCTGCGCGGCAGCGACCCGGACGCGGCGGCGTATTACCTGGTGCGGATGCTGGAGTCGGGCGAGGAGCCGCGGTTCCTCCTGCGGCGGATGGTGATCTTCGCCGCCGAGGACATCGGAAACGCGGAGCCGCGCGCGCTCAGCGTGGCGGTGGACGCGCTGCGGGCGTTCGAGCTGATGGGTCTGCCCGAGGGCGTCCTGCCGATGACGCAAGCGGCGGTCTTCCTCGCCACCTGCCCGAAGAGCAACTCCACGCTGACCACGTATTCGAACGCGCGCAAGGCGGTTCTGGAGCACGGCCCGCTCCCGGTGCCGCTCAAGCTGCGCAACGCGCCGACCCCGCTGATGAAGTCGATGGGGTACAGCGGCGGCTACCGCTACCCCCACAATTTTGCGGGCAACTACGTACCGGAGCAGTACCTGCCGGACGCGCTGCGCGGGCAGCATTTCTACCAGCCGGGTGAAAACGGCGAAGAGGTCGAAATCCGAGCGCGCCTCGAACGTTGGCGCGCGGAAGTCGAGGAGCGGCGGAAGGCGGAAGAGGCCGAGGCCGCAACCACCGACGCGGCCGCGCGAAAGCTGGACGGGTAGGTCCGGGTGGCCGCCCGGCGGGCGGCCCTTATCATCCTCGAGGTGCAAGCCTTCTACGCCAGCGCGCGGCGCATCGCGATCCTCTGCGGTGGCTCCCTGCTCGTCGTCGCCGGGATCGTGCTGCTGGTCCTGCCGGGTCCGGGAGTTCCGCTGATCATCGCCGGGCTCGCCCTGCTCGGGACTCAGTTCGAGTGGGCGCGCCGCGCCTCGAGCTGGATTCGCGAACGATTCCGCGCTGCCGTCGCGATGGTGAAGGCTACGGTCCTGCGGAGCCCGTAGCCCGCTGGATTTGCACCGTCCGGGCCACCTTGACGGGGATGGAAGCGTGGTGCAGCTGAGCACGCACGCTTCCGGAGCAAGATCAAGTCTGGTTCGTCGCGAGATGTCGCGGTAGCTACGGCGCACCGGATGGCGCTCGATCTCTCCCTGTTGAATCCGCAGCAGAGGCAGGCGGTGCTCGCGACCGAGGGACCCGTCCTCGTGCTGGCGGGCGCCGGCTCGGGCAAGACCCGGGTGATCGCCCACCGGGTCGTCTATCTCCTGGAGAAGGGGGTGCCGGCTCGCGCGATCCTGGCGGTGACGTTCACCAACAAGGCCGCCGCCGAGATGAAGGAGCGGATCGCGCGGCTGGCCGGCAGGACGCCGGAGTCGCGCCGGGTCCTGGTCAGCACCTTCCACGCCTTCGGCGTGCGGGTGGTTCGGGAGCAGCACGAGAAGCTCGGGCTGCCGGCGCGGTTCGCGATCCTGGACGCGGGGGATCAGGGCGCGCTGGTGAAGCGGCTGCTCCGGGACGTCAAGGTCGACGACAAGCGGTTCGAGGTGGGGCGGCTCTGCGCCATCCTCTCGCGGCTGCGAACGAGCGGGACGCCGGGGCATCCCGACGATGAGTACGAGCTGTGCGCGGCGGAGCTGTTGCCGAAGTACGAGCTCGGCCTGCGGGCGATGGGCGCGGTGGACTTCGACGACCTGTTGATCCTGCCGCTGAAGCTGTTCGCGCAGCACCCGGAAGTGCTGCAGCACTACCAGGGCCGCTACCGCTATCTGCTCGTCGACGAGTACCAGGACACCAACGACGCGCAACTCAAGCTGCTGGAGCAGCTCGCCGGCTTGCGGCGCAACCTCTGCGTGGTGGGCGACGACGACCAGAGCATCTACGCCTGGCGCGGCGCGCAGGTGCGGCACATCCGGCAGTTCGACCGGAAGTTCGCCGGCTGCGCGGAGATCTTCCTCGAGCAGAACTACCGCAGCAACGGGAACATCCTCGACGCCGCCAACGCGGTGATCGGGAAGAATCCGGACCGGAAGCCGAAGCGGCTCTGGACCGACCGGGGGCGGGGACCCAATCTGCGGGTGGTCGCGGCGCCGTCCGACGAGGCGGAAGCCAAGCACGTGGCGGACGAGATCATCCGCGTCTCGTACGAGGAGAAGATTCCGCCGCGCGAGATCGCCGTGCTGTACCGGACCAACGCCCAGGCGCGCCCGTTCGAGGAGGCGCTGCGGCTCGCTGGCGTGCGGTACCGCGTGGTGGGCGGAACGTCGATGTTCGACCGAAAGGAGGTGCGCGACCTGGTCGCGTATCTCAAGGCGGCGCTGAACCCCCGCGACGAGCTGGCCCTCTTGCGGATCGTGAACGTCCCGGCACGCGGCATCGGCGACCAGACCGTCGCCAGGGCGCAGGAGCTGGCGCGGGCGCGCAAGTGCACGGTCTGGGACGTCTTCTGCGGCGCTGCCGCGGAGCTTTCCCACGCGGCGGAGCGGATCGCGGAGTTCGTCGCCTTGATGCGGAAGTACGGGGATCGCCTGGGGCGGAAGGGGTTTTCGGAAGCGGCCCGTGAGCTGGTCGAGGAGGTCGGGCTCTTCGAGGAGGCGCGGCGAGCCGCACAGGGGTTGCCGGCGCAGGCGCGCAAAGTGGAGGCGATCGAGTCGCTGTTGCGGCAGCTCATCGAGCAGGAGAAGCGGGAGGAACAGCGGGCCGCGGAGCGGTCCGTCTCGGGGGAGGATGAAGACGCCGAGCCGTTCGCCGCGGGCTTGTCCGGGTACTTGAACTGGCTCGCCCTGGACTCGAAGGAAGCGGACGGCGAGAGCGGCGACGCCGTCACCCTGATGACGCTGCACGGAGCCAAGGGGCTGGAGTGGCGCTGCGTCTTCCTCTGCGGGATGGAGGAGGGCCTCTTGCCCCACTCCGGCCGAGGCTTCGACGACGCGGCCGCCGAGCCGCGCGCGGAAGGCACCCTGAACCTCGAAGAAGAGCGGCGCCTCTGCTACGTCGGAATGACCCGCGCCCGCGAGCGGCTCGTGCTGACCCGGGCGGCGGAGCGGACGAGGCGGGGCAAGCCCATCCCCCGAACGCCCTCCCGGTTCCTGGAGGACATCCCCCCGGAGCTCGTGGACTTCATCGATCTGTCAGGCCCACCGCAGGCCGCGCCGAAAGCCGTCCAGCAGGCCAAGGCAAAAAGCTTCTTCGCCTCGATGGACCAGCTTCTCGCCTCACCGGAAGCAGCCGATCAGCCGCCCCCCCGCAAGATCCGGTGACACAATGCTCCCGTTGACACGCTGGGTTTAATCGCGTATCTACCGCCGCCCCTCAGCGGCCTGCCGCATGGGGTTTTCTGTTCTCGGAGTCGCTTCCAATGAAGACGGTGATGGGCAGCAAGAAGACCGTCCAGCGCGTCTGGGTGGTCATCGACGTGAAGGACAAGGTGCTGGGGCGCGCCGCCACCACCATCGCCAGCGTGCTGCGCGGCAAGCACAAGCCGATCTTCACCCCGCACGCCGACTGCGGCGACTTCGTGGTGGTGATCAACGCGGAAAAGGTCCGGCTCACCGGCAAGAAGTGGAAGGACAAGAAGTACATCCACCACACCATGTACCCGGGCGGCCTCGTCGAGTTCTCCGCGGAGCAGGCCGTGCAGCGGCAGCCCACCCGGCTCGTCGAGGACGCCGTCCGCCGGATGCTGCCGCGCACCGCGCTCGGCCGCGCCCTGATGAAGAAGCTGAAGGTCTACGCCGGCGACACGCACCCGCACGCCGCCCAGAAGCCCGCCGCGATGGACGCGGCGAACGCATGAGGATTCGAGACAGATGGCCAAGGAACTGATCGTTTCCGCCACCGGGCGCCGCAAGGAGTCGATCGCGCGCGTGCGCATGAAGCCGGGCTCGGGCGAGTTCGTCGTCAACGACCGCACCCTGGACGAGTACTTCGGCCGCGAGACCAGCAAGATGATCCTCAAGCAGCCGCTGGAGGTCGTCGAGCAGCTCGGCAAGGTGGACATCGCCGTGAACGTCTGCGGCGGCGGGCTGTCGGGGCAGGCGGGAGCGATCCGGCACGGGATCAGCCGGGCTCTGACGAAGCTCAATCCGGAGTTCAGGCCGCCGCTGAAGAAGGCGGGGTTCCTGACCCGCGACGCCCGCGCCGTGGAGCGGAAGAAGTACGGGCGGCCCGGAGCGCGGAAGCGCTTCCAGTTCTCGAAGCGGTAAGAGATTCCTGCGGTTTGGTTTTGCGAACGGCCCTGCTTCGGCGGGGCCGTCGTTTCGCCTGCGGTTGAGCCCGCCCCTCCAAGCCACCACATCCGAGCACAGCTTCCACCACGGCCGTTCATTGGGACCGCCAAACTACGCATGCTAGCGTCGAGCAAATGGAACTGAACGAGATCCTCCAGGTCGCGCTCAGGGGCGGAGCTTCCGACATCCACCTCAAGGCCGGCCTCCCGCCGATGTTCCGCGTCGACGGCTCGCTCGTCCCGCTCAAGGATGCCCGACGCCTTCCGCCCGAGGAGATCTCGCGGATGGCGTTCGGGATCATGAACGACTACCAGAAGGAGAAGTTCAAGGCGCAGAACGAGCTGGACCTCGCCTACGGCGTTCCCGGGCTGGGCCGCTTCCGCGTCAACGTCTTCCAGCAGCGCGGCACCATCGGCGTGGTCCTGCGCGTGATTCCGTTCAAGATCTCGACCATCGAGCAGCTGGTGCTGCCCAAGGTGCTGGAGAAGGTGGCCGGCGAGCAGCGCGGCCTGATCCTGGTCACCGGCACCACCGGGTCGGGAAAGTCGACCACGCTCGCGGCCATGGTCGACTTCATCAACTCGAACGAGACCTGCCACATCATGACGATCGAGGATCCGATCGAGTTCCTCATCCGCGACAAGCGGAGCATCGTCAACCAGCGCGAGGTGGGCGTCGACACGCTCTCGTTCGCGCAGGCGCTCAAGTCCGCGCTGCGGCAGGACCCCGACGTGATCCTGGTCGGCGAAATGCGCGACCTGGAGACCATCGAGACCGCTCTGACCGCGGCGGAGACCGGCCACCTGGTGCTCTCCACCCTGCACACGCTCGACGCGACCGAGACCATCGCGCGCATCGTCTCGGCCTTCCCGCCCCACCAGCAGAAGCAGGTCCGCCTTCAGCTCGGGTCGGTGCTGCGCGCGGTGGTCTCGCAGCGCCTGGTTCCCCGGGCCGACGGCAAGGGCCGGGTGGCCGCGGTCGAGGTGCTGGTCGCCAACTCCCGCATCCGCGAGATGATCGAGGACAAGGAGCGCACCAAGGAGATCACCCAGGCGATCTCCCAGAGCTTCACCACCTACGGGATGCAGACCTTCGATCAGTCCCTGATGAGCCTCCTCAAGCAGAACCTGATCGCGTACGAGGAGGCGCTGCGCCAGTGCTCGAACCCGGACGACTTCGCGCTGCGCGTCTCCGGAATCAGCGGCACCAGCGACACCTCCTGGGACGACTTCGAGGGCCAGAAGCAGGAGACGGCCAAGAACACGCCCACGGCGGGTGGAGCGGCGGGACGGCCGGCGACCCCCGTTCGCACCACCCCCGCGAACGGCTCCAAGCCCCCGCCGCCCGGCGCCAAACCGGCCAGCAATCCGCCGAAGGGTGGATCCCCCGGCTCGGACGACGACTTCCAGATCGAGCGGTTCTGATCCCCGCGCGTCAGGGGGACGCGCTATCCTTTCCCGGTGCCCGCGCAGTCCGTCCTGGACAAGGCCCTGCAACTTCTCGCCGCCCGCTCCCGGACGGCGCTCGAGCTGGAACGGGCGCTGGACCGGGCCGGTTATTCCCAACCCGAGCGGGAATCGGCGCTGGCGCGCCTGCGTGAGCTGGGCTACATCAACGACCGCGAGACGGCCCGGACGCGTGCCCGCTTGCGGGTCGGCCAGGGAGACGCTCCAAGGCTCGCCGCCCGGAAGCTCCGGACGCAGGGCATCGCCGACGGAGAGGCGCGCGCGGCGGCCGCGGGAGCCGCGGACGGGGCCGGGGAAGACGAGCTGGCCTCCCGCGCGTTGAACCGGCGCCTGCGCGGCCGCGCCCCGGCGAACGCGCGGGAGAAGCAGCGGCTCTTCCGGGGGTTGGTCGCCAAGGGACACAGGCCGTCGGCAGCGGCCAAGGCGCTGGGCATCGAGTGGGAAGGAAACGATGAGATCGAGGAAAGCTAGGAGGTCACGCTCCGCGTGGAGTAGCCGCAGACTCGCGCCTTTCGGCGCGAGAGCGGCTAGCGCCCTCCTGTTCGCGGCCCTGTGCGCCTGCGCTGGCGGCAAGGACGGCGTGGACATCACCAAGCCGGTGACCGGCGCCGAGGCAAGCAACGCGGCCAAGGCCTACGAGAAGGGCCTCCAGGAAAAGAAGGACCAGAACCCGTTGGAGGCCACCCGTTACTTCGAGTACGTGCGCAACAACTTCCCGTACTCGCAGTACGCCTCGCTGGCCCAGCTCGCCATCGCCGACATGGCCTTCGAGCGCGACGACTGGTCGGTCGCCGCGACGCAGTACCAGGACTTCGTGAAGAGCCATCCCTCGCATCCCAAGGCGGACTACGCCGCGTTCCGGGTCGGGCTGGCCTACTTCAACGATCGCCCCTCGAAGGTCTTCATCCTCCCGCCAGACTACGAGAAGGACCAGGCCCCGGTCCGGCAAGCCCTGGAGGCGCTGAACCGGTTCGTGAACACCTACCCGAAGAGCGAGTTCGCGCCCAAAGCGCAGCAGATGATCGCGGACTGCCGGGAGATTCTCGCCGCCCACGAGCGCTACGTGGCGGACTTCTATTGGAAGCGCGAGCAGTGGCGCGGCGCCGCGGGCAGGTACATGGGGCTGGCCGACAACTTCGGCGATCTGCGCGGCGGCAAGGTGCACGGCGAGTCGCTCTGGCGGGCCGCGCAGGCCTACCGGAACGCGAACAGCCCCGCCGATGAGCGCAAGGTCCTGCAGCGGCTGGTCCAGGAGGCGCCGCAGGATCCACACCGGGGGGAGGCCGAAGCGCTACTGAAGCAGATCCCGGACGCTCCCGGCCTGGGGCTGGACGGCAAGCCTGCCGGCGAGGTCACCGAGCAGCACCCACCCCCCTCCGAAGAGCCCTCCTCGCCCACGGAGCAGCCCCAGGCCGAGTCCGGGCCGGGAGTCCCGCCCGCAGCGCAGGAGACGCCGCGGCCGGTGGCGCCGCCCACGCAACCCCCGACCCAGACCCCCGAGCCGGGAACGCCGTCCGGAAAGTAATCCGTGGTACGCTCCTGTAAGGAAGACACCACGGGGAGCGCATGGACGACCAACTGAGGGAGCTGGTCGCCCTCGGCAGAGAGCACTTCCAGCGAGGCGACTATTCGCTCGCGGCCGGACATCTCGAGCAGGCGGTGGCGCGCGGCGTGGCTTTCGCCGACGTGCATCACATGCTCGGGGTCATCTACCACCACCTGGGCGAGTTCGAGGCGGCGCAGCGGGCGCTGCAGAAGGCGCTGGAGATCAACCCCGCGTACGTCGAGGCGGGGCTGAACCTGGCCATCGTCTGCAACGACCTCGGTCAGTACGACCGCGCCCAGCAGGTGTACGGAGCGGCGCTGCAGCGGGCCCGCGCGCGCGGCAAGCGCGAGCCCAACGGCGACGAGCCCATGGACAGCTACACGCGCGGCAAGATCGCCAACCTGCACGCCGCGGTCGCCGACGGCTATCTCTCCATCCGCAGGCCGAGCGACGCCGCCGGCGAGTACCGGCGCGCGCTCTCGCTCTGCCCCACCTTCGTCGACCTGCGCCTGCGCCTGGCGCACGCGCTGCGCGAAGCCAATGACATCGAGGGCGCGGTGGCCGAGTTCCGCATCGCCGTGCAGCATGCGCCGGCGTACGTTCCCGCCCGCGTGGCGCTGGGGACGGCGCTCTACGCCGGGGGCAAGGTGGACGAGGCCATCCAGCAATGGGAAGAGGTGCTGCGGATGGACCCGCAGCACCGGATGGCGGGCATGTATCTGAAGATGGCGCGCACCCAGGCGCGGAAAGCTGGGTCATGAGCGATCGCGCGTACGCGCTTCGCTTCATCTCCGGAAAGTACCAGGGCGGCGAGTATCCTCTGGCCGCCGCCGGCGAGCTGGTGATCGGCCGCTCCAGCGACCTGGACATGGTGCTGTTCGAGGACATGGTCTCGCGCAAGCACGCGAAGATCACGCTAGCGGCGGACCAGATCACCATCGCGGATCTGGGGTCGACCAACGGCACCTTCGTCAACGGCGAGAAGGTGCGGCGCGCGCAGCTGAAGGAGGGCGACCGCATCCTGATCGGAACCAGCATCCTCAAGCTGGTGAGCGTTCCCCGGCCGGCGGCCGCCGTGGATTTCAAGTCTGCCCAGCAGAACCTGGATCGCGCCGCGGCCGATCAGGAGAAGAAGCAGGGTCCGCGCGCCGCGGCCGTGCAGGGCCGCCTCGAGGAGGTCCCGCTGGTGGACCTGCTGCAGCTTCTCAGCACCTCGAAGAAGACCGGGGCCATCGTCATCCGCGGCTATCGCAGCGGGCGGGTGCACCTGCGCAGCGGCAAGTTGGTGAGCGCGGTGATCGACGCGGACCCGACGCTCCCTCCCAAGAAGGCGCTCTACCGGATGGTCTCGTGGACGCAGGGCGGATTCGAGTTCGCGCCCCAGGAGGGCGATCTGCCGGCGATGCCCAACGAGATCGCCGAGCCCACCGAGCACCTGATCGCGGAAGCGATGCAGCAGGCCGACGAGCTCGCCCGCGGCGGACTGCCCGCCTCCACGCTGGCGGTGGGCATCGCCATGCCGCTCTCGCCCAGGCTGCGCGAGCTCACGCCCGACGAGCTGGACCTCGTGCAGCTCGTGCACAACTATGGGGTAGTCCAGGCGGTGCTCGATCGGGCGGCCGGCAGCGACCTGGAAGTCGTCCGCAAGCTGCAATCCCTGATGGAACGCGGCTACCTGCGCCGGTTCTGACGCGCCGGGGCCGGGCGTGCGTTAGAACGAGGAATCCAGCGTGGACGACAAGGCAACAGACAGCGCCGCTCCCGAGGCGGCGGACGGACATCCGAAGCCCGTCCGGCTCACGCTCCTGAGCCACGGCGCGGGTTGAGCCTGCAAGCTCCGCCCCGCGGAGCTCGCGCAGGTCCTGCGCGGCCTGACCCCTGGACGCCGTCCGAAGTCGCTGCTGGTGGGGACGGAGACGCGCGACGACGCGGCGGTGTGGAAGGTCGACGCCCGCACCGGCCTGGTGGCGACCGTGGACTTCTTCGCGCCCGTGGTGGACGACCCCCGTGAATATGGCCGGATCGCGGCCGCGAATTCCCTGTCCGACGTCTACGCGATGGGCGGCAGGCCGCTCTATGCGCTCAACGTGGTGGGCTGGCCCCGGTCGCAGCCCTTCGAGTTGCTGGGCGAGATCCTCGCCGGCGGCGCCGAGGTGGCGCGCGAGGCCGACTGCGCCATCGTCGGCGGCCACAGCGTGGACGACCTCGAGCCAAAGTACGGGCTCGCCGTCACCGGGCTGGTGCATCCCAAGCGGATCCTGAGCAACGCCGGGGCGAAGCCGGGAGACGTGCTGCTGCTGGGAAAAGCGCTGGGGACCGGCATCGCGGTCTCCGCCATCAAGAAGGGCGTGGCCTCGCCGGAGCTGCTCCGGGAGGCGACCGCGCAGATGCGCCAGCTCAACCGGGCGGCAGGCGAGGTGTACGCAAAGAACTGGAAGTCGGTGCACGCGCTGACCGACGTGACGGGCTTCGGGCTGCTCGGCCACCTGGACTCGGCGATGCGCGCCTCGAAGACGCGGGCGCGGATCGACGCCTCGGCAATCGCGGTCCTGCCCCAGGTCCGCGAGCTGGCGCGCGAAGGCGTGGTCTCCGGAGGCACCAAGGCGAACCTCCAGTTCGTCTCGGAGCGCGCCACGTTCCCGGCCGCGATGACCGAGCCGGACCGGCTGCTGCTCGCGGACGCGCAGACCAACGGGGGCATGCTCGCCGCCGTGAGCGCGAAGTCCGCCGCGAAGATCCTCGCCGCGCTGGCCTCGGCCGGGGCGCCCGCGCGCGCGATCGGGGAAGTGGTGCGCCCCCGCCGCGGCGAGCCTCCCGGCATCGACGTCGGGGGTGAAATTTCCCTCTCGCTGGTGCGTTCAACTCCACAGGAGAAACGCAGATGATCCGGACTGCAGCAACGCTCGCTCTCGTCGTCCTGGCCGCCTGGGTGGCAATCCGCCTCCTGTTCGGCTTCGCCGGCGGGCTCATCGGCCTGCTCTTGTCGCTGGCCTTCTTCGCGCTCAAGGTCCTGCTGGTCGTGGGCCTCGTGTACTGGCTGCTCACCGTGTTCAGTCCGGAGACCGCCAAGAAGATGCGCGATACGTTTCGGGGTGAGTCCCTGTAAGTCTTGGAGCTCGTTGGCCTTCGGGTACACTGGCGGACGTGCGCCAGGCCCTCGTGCTTGCAGCCCTCTGCCTGCTCGCCCGGCCGTCCCTGGCCGGTCAACAGCATCCCCTCGTGGTCGTCCTGGACCCGGGCCACGGCGGCCGCTGGCCGCACGACGGCGCCCACGGAGGCCGCGGGCTGCACGAGAAGGCGATCGCGCTGCAGGTCGCGCAGAGAACCAAGGCCGAGCTCGAGGCGCAGGGCGCGACCGTCATCCTCACCCGCGACGCTGACGAGGACATCCCCCTGGCCGACCGGGTCCGCATCGCCAACGAGGCGGGCGCCGACCTCTTCCTCTCCATCCACTGCAACGCGATGGAGAAGCGCGAGGACCGCAAGGTGACCCGCGGCGTGGAGACGTACTTCCTCTCGCCCGACCCCACCGACGCCGAAGCGCGCATGCTCGCCCAGCTCGAGAACGGCGGACCGGAGGCGGTGCCGCTGCCGAAGGCGGCCGACGCGGTGACCGGGATCCTCAACGACCTCGCGCTGGGCCAGGCCCGCAACGACTCCGCCGTGCTGGCACAGATCGTCCAGCGTCACATGGTGAAGGGATTGCGCGCGCAGTCCCGCGGCGTCCGCCAGGCGCCCTTCCTGGTCCTCTCGGGAACGCGGATGCCCTCGGTGCTGGTGGAGATCGGGTTCATCTCTCATCCGCGCGAAGGGCGGATGATGAGCCGCCACCGCTATCAGGCCCGCGTGGCGCAGGCCCTGGCGGCGGGCGTGCGCGACTTCGCCGAGGAGGTCCTGTCGCGCCGGCTGGTCGCCCAGGCGAGGCCGCCCGCGGCGGAGAAGACCGACGCGCCCGCCGTGAACGGCGCCGGCCTGGTTGCCTCACCCGCCCGGACGCGGTAAGTCGCAGCGCCCATGCCCCGGAAAGACCGCGGAGCGGACCAGCTCCGCAACGTCACCCTCGTCGCGAACTTCACCGAGCACGCGGAGGGCAGCGTCCTGTGCAGCTTCGGCCGGACGCGGGTGCTGTGCACGGCTACGGCCGAGGAGCGGGTCCCCAGCCACGTGAAGGGCTCCGGCCGCGGCTGGGTGACCGCCGAGTACGGAATGCTGCCGCGCTCGACCCACACGCGCACCGACCGGGAGGCCGCCAAGGGAAAGCAGAGCGGCCGGACGCAGGAGATCCAGAGATTGATCGGGCGGGCGCTGCGAGCGGCCGTGGATCTCCAGGCCCTCGGAGAACGGCAGGTGGTGATCGACTGCGACGTGCTTCAGGCGGACGGCGGCACGCGGACTGCAGCGATCACAGGGTCGTACGTCGCACTCGGGATCGCGCTCAAGCGCATGCAGCGGGAAAAGGCGCTGCGTCCGCCCGTCGCGGCGGTGAGCATCGGGGTCCTGGGCGGCCAGGTGCTCCTGGATCTCGACTACGAGGAGGACTTCGCGGCAGAGGTGGACATGAACGTGGTCGGGAACGCCGCCGGCGAGCTTCTGGAGGTCCAAGGGACCGCGGAAAAGCGGCCGTTCACGCCCGCCCAGCTCACCTCGATGGTGGCCATGGCGCAGAAGGGGCTGGCCGAGCTGCACCAGAAACAGCTCGCGGCCATCGCAGGGGCGCTCACGAAGTGAAGCTGCTGGTCGCGACTTCGAACCCCGGCAAGCTGATCGAGATCCGCGAGCTCCTCGCCGGCGTTCCGCTCGAGCTGGTTTCGCTGCGCGACCTCGACCTTCCCGCTCCAGACGAGACCGGCGAGACGTTCCGGGAGAACGCCGAGCAGAAGGCGACCGCCAGCGCGCGGCAGAGCGGCCTCTGGACGCTGGCCGACGACAGCGGCCTCTGCGTGGACGCGCTGGGAGGCGGACCCGGCGTCCGCAGCGCACGCTATGCGCCGACGGACGCCGAGCGGCGCGCGAAGCTGCTGGCGGCGCTGCAGGGAGTTCCCGAAGACCGGCGCGGGGCGCACTTCTTCTGCGCGGTGGCGCTCAGCTCTCCGGACGGGCGGCGCGTGCTGCACGAAGAGGGCCGGGTGGACGGCAGCATCGCGCTCGCCGGCCGCGGCGCGAACGGATTCGGGTACGACCCGCTCTTCCTGCCGGCGGAGACGCCGGGCCGCACCCTGGCCGAGTTGGAGGCGGAGGAGAAGAACCGCCTCTCCCACCGGGGGCGGGCCCTGGAGCGGCTCCGGCCAGCGCTTGCCCGGCTTGCCCGGGAGGAGCGGCCATGAAGCTTGATCCAGGGCCGGAACCGAGGTACTTCCCCCTCCTCTTTTCAGCGGGGCGTAGCGCAGCCTGGTAGCGCGCCTGCCTTGGGCGCAGGAGGTCGGAGGTTCGAATCCTCTCGCCCCGACTTTCCGAAGAGTGGCGCGCCCAGCAGGACTCGAACCTGCGGCATCCAGCTTAGAAGGCTGGCGCTCTATCCAGCTGAGCTATGGGCGCTCTCCGATGGATTATACAAGGGTGGCGCCGGTCTAGCGGATCGTGTAGATCCGGCGCCCCTGCGGTGGCTGTAGTTCAATGGTAGAACACTGGACTGTGACTCCAGGGGTTGCGGGTTCGAGTCCCGTCAGCCACCCCAATCCATTCGATTCATCCCGCCGGCTACCTAGACCAGGGCATTGGCCGACCGGCCGATCAGCGACTCGAGCGGAATGCCAAACCGATGGT
>DASQAS010000050.1:0-30557 GCA_035635635.1 Myxococcales bacterium
GATACGCTCTGGAAGATCGCCAACCGCTTCTCGACCACCGTGGACAAGCTGCGCAAGCTGAACAACCTCAACGGCCGGCGCGCCCGGTCGCTGCAAGTCGGCCAGACCATCGCGGTGCGCGAGTCGTAGAACCATCCTGACGTGGGCTAGACGTTACGTCGACGTCGCGGTCAGGCGAACGTGCCCCGGCAGGGCCGCTCAGCGTGCGTTCGCAAAGAGCCCCGCGGCGAGCTCATTGCTCCGAGAGCAGCAGCTTGAGCTCGCGGATGCGGCGCGTGATCTCGTCGCGGGGCTTCTGCCGGTAGGACTCGGGCAACAGCTCACGCGAGGTGCACTCCGCCACCGCCACCAGCGTCTGCAGCTCCACCTCCAGCGGATAGCTGGGCGGCACGAAGTCGGCGAACGTCTCCTTCAGGTCGGTGGCAGTGACCTTCTCCCGCCGATCGGTGACGGCGCGCAGCTTGGCCCGGACCAACGCCGCCTCGATGTCCGCCCCGGACATCTTGGGCAGGTCCGGCGGGAGGACGGCGGTGACGTCGCCCTCGAAGCTCACCTTGGCCTTGCGCGCCATGGTCTTCACCAGCTCGACGCGCTCGTCGTGCGACTCCGGGTAGAAGAGCGCGAGGTGCTCCTCGGCGCGGCCCTGGCGCTTCAGGTCCACCGGGAGCAGGTCAGGCCTGCTCGTGAGCAGGAACCAGACGATCTTCCCGCGGTACTCGGTGTTCCCCATGAACGAGGCGATCTGCGAGAACACGCGCGCGCTGGTGCCGCTGTCGCCCTGGGCGTTGCGGTTGCCGAGAAAGGCGTCGGCCTCGTCGATGATCACTGCCACCGGCCACATCGCCTTGAGCAAGTTGAAGATCTTCTCGAGGTTCCCCTCGGTCACGCCTTGCCACTGCGAGCGGAAGTTGAGGAACTTCACGCAGGGGATGCCGATCTCGCCGGCGAAGCAGGTGGCCAGGAACGTCTTGCCGGTCCCGATCGGGCCGGCGATCAAGAAGCCCATCGGGACCACGTCGCGCTTGCCGGTCTGGATGGCCTTGGCGGCCTGCCGCAGCAGCTGCTTCGCCTTGCCGTGCCCGGAGACCATGTCGATGGAATAGGAGGGCTCGATGAACTCGAGCAGCCCATGCACCTCGGCCTGGATGATCTCCTTCTTCTTCTCCTTCAGCTTGTCCACCGTCAGCTTCGGGCCGGCGATGGCCTCGGTGAGCACGCGGTCCAGCGCGACCCGGGACATGCCGGCCGTCATCTGCGCCAGCGCCTCGGCGTTCACCTCGGAGATCTCGCTGCGCTTCTTGCCCGACTGGGCGATCTTCCACTCCACGTACTCATAGCGCTCCTTCTCGTTGGGGAGCGGCAGCTCGATCGACGCGGCGTAGGGATTGCGGCCGATGCGGGGGTTCAGCTCGGCCAGGTTCTCGGCGATCAGGCAGACGGAGAAGTCCGCGGTCAGGAACTGCGGGTCCTGCGCCCATTTGACCAGCGTGACCAGCGAGTAGCGGTCCTCGCCGGGCATGTAGCCCAGGTCTCCGGCCGGGGCCACCGTCTCGGCGAAGTCGACGATGATGGCGACGCTCTTTCCGTCGGCGATGCGCACGCGCGCGTAGGACTCGAGGAGCGGGAAGGCGCGTGCCGGATCCTTGGGGACAGATTTTGCGTACTCGGTCCCGAAGAGCGTGTCGTAGCCCGAGACGGCCGCCATGAAGTCCTTCTGCATCTCCGGGTTGGCCAGCCGGATGCCTCCGGACCGGTCGTAGAAGACGACCAGGTCGCGGGTCCCGAACAGCTCGTCGGCGAGGAAGGTGCGCAAGGAGACGAAGCGGCGGCCTCCCTTGCCGTCGTCTGCCGGCTGCAGGTCGCGGACGTCGCCGTGGAGGATGAAGGTGGAGATGGTCTTGGTGTAGTAGCGCTCGGCGAGCGTCCGCGCCCACGGCGGAAAGGACGCGAGCGGATCCTGCGAGAGCGAACGGGACTTCCTCGGCATGGCCACCCCTTTTAACGGCTTGGCCGCGAAGGTTCCAGCCCGCAGCCGAGGGCTCAGCTCTCGGTCAGCGCCTTCGCCGGCTCCAGCCGCGCCGCCGCGCGCGCGGGCAGGAACGCCCCGAGCAGGGCGGCGAGCAGCGCCACGCCCACGCCGAGCAGCACGTGGGTCAGCTCGAAGCGGAAGAACGTGCTCGGCTTGAACGGGAAGTCGGGCAGCCCGGTCCGCGCGATCCGGTCGAGCAGCGCGCCCGCCAGCCGCGCGAGCAGTACGCCGAGCACGCCTCCGGCGAGCCCTGTGGCCGCGGCCTCGACCAGCACCACGGCGGCGACGTCGCCGCGGGTGGCCCCGACCGCGCGCAGCACGCCGATCTCGCGCGTCCGCTCGCGCACGCTGGCGTAGAAGGCCTGCATCGTGTTCACCGCCGCCAGTCCGGTGATCAGCGCGGCCAGCAGCGACAAAGCCATCGTGACGATCTCCACCGCGCTGCCGATCTGCACGGCATTCCGCCGCTCGGTGTCGTCGATCTCCAGGCCCAGCTTCTTCACCCCGGCCGCCACGTCGCCTACGTCGTCGGCGCTCTGCGCGCGCACCAGCACGCTGGAGTACGTGTCCGGGTCCATCCCGAACTGCTTGTTGATCCGCCGGATGGCCGCCAGCGGCATCGAGACTCCCGCGAGCGTCGCGCGCTCGGAGAATCCCACCACCTGCATCGACGTCTCCTGCGATCCGGGGAAGGAGCGCGAGACCACCCAGCTCCGGCCCAGCTCCAAAGGGATCTGGAACCCGACCAGCATCGACTCCGAGAGCTGCGGCAGGTTGCGCTGCGGCGCGAACACCTTGTTGTAGAGCTCGAGCAGGCGGCGGTTGACCACCACCGGGATCGGCTGACCCTCGCCGCGGTCCTCGAACGGCATGCGCGCGTCCTGCCCGACCAGCTCGGGCATCAGCCCGGTCGCGACCACCTCGAGCCCCATGCGGATCTCGCGCCCGAAGAACATCCCGTTGTAGCGGGTCACCGCCGGCACCCGGAGCTGCATCTTCGGATAAGCCGCGGCGACCCCGCGCAGGGCGCGGAGCTTCTGGACGATCGCGTCGTCGATCTTCTGCTCGCCGAGGAGGTTGCCGATGGCGAGCTGCGGGACCACCACCTCGACCTCCCGCGTGCTGACCGGGAACACGTCATTGACCACGTTCTGCAAGCCCGAGCCGAGAGCGAGGAAGAAGACCAGGCAGCCGGTGCCCAGCGCCACTCCGCCGGCGCTGACCGCGAGCGCCCCGAGCTCGCGCGCCAGGTTGCCGCGGGCCAGCCGGATGAGCTTGCCGGTCCTCATTCGGTCTCCATCGATCGAGCCTCCGCCCCGTCCGCGTGGAGCCGCCCGTCGCGCAGCACCAGCACGCGGGTCGCCGCATGCGAGACGCGCGCCTCGTGCGTGACGATCAGGAGCGTCATCCCGTCGCGGTGGAGCTGCCGGAAGAGGTCGATCACGCCTTCGCCCGTGCGCGCGTCCAGGTTGCCGGTGGGCTCGTCCGCGAGCAAGAGCGGCGGCCGCGCCACCAGGGCGCGGGCGATGGCCACGCGCTGCCGCTCGCCGCCCGAGAGCGCCACCGGCCGCGCTCCGGACTTGTCCGCGAGCCCGACGCGCTCCAATGCCTCTCGCGCGCGCCGCTCGGCGTCCGGAACGCCGTCGCCGAAGAAATCCGGCAACAGCACGTTCTCCAGCGCGGTGAGCGCGGGAAGGAGATTGAAGCTCTGGAAGATGAAGCCGATCTGGGTGTGCCGCAGGGCGGCCAGCTCCGCGTCGCTGACCGCGCGCAGATCGCACCCGAGCACCCGCGCCTCTCCCTCGAACTCGCGGTCGAGGCCACCGAGCAGGTGCAAGAGGGTGCTCTTGCCGCTGCCGCTCTGGCCTTCGACGACCACGAACTCCCCGCGGCGCACCTCGAGGTCCACTCCGCGCAAGAGATCCTGGGGCGGCAGCCCCGGCTCCCGGGGCGGATACGTCTTGGCGACGTTGCGCAGCTCGATGGCGCTCATGGAGCGACCAGCTCCACGTCGATGGTGCCTCCGATGCGATCCGGGAACGCCTCGGAGCCGAGCGTCAGCCGGATCGTGCGCAGCGGCTCGATCACCTGGCCGACCAGGGATCGCGCGACGTAGGACTGCGGCCCGCTGCCGTAGGCGCTCTGGGGCAGCTCGCGCAGCGACGCCGCCAGCCGCCCGAAGTCCACGCGGACCGCGGCTCCGGGATCCACGTACAGGACCGCCGACTCCGGGCTGACCGGGCGCGGCGTGCGCCGGATCTCCTCGGGGCGGAGTGGACCGCCGAGAAGGTAGGCGACAGGCTTCCCGTCGATCTCGCGCACGCCGAAGTGCGCGCCGCGCCCCGCCGGGTAGGTCACCTGGAAGTCGTCGCCGGCGCGCTCCACGCGCGCGCCCAGATCCGGCAGCGCGCGGGCGATCTGATCCAGCGCCCTGGAAAGCCGCGCCCGGTCCGCGACGCGCGCGAGCGCGACGAGTTGGACGGTGTCGAAGGGGCTCTTGCGGCGCCAGTCGAGGCCGTAGTCGATCGCCTCCCCGATGTTCGCGCCGCGGGCGACTCCCACCGAGAGGGCCGCTCCGGGCTCGAGGGCGGCGAACGCCTCGGCGTCCGCACCGTGGAGCCGGTCCAGGATCGCGGCCAGCTCCGGGGTGCTTCGCGCCGACTCCAGCAGCCGCGCGGGCGCGACGCCCAGGCGTGCCCGCAGCGGCGCGTCAGCGGGGAGGAGCTCGACCAGCGAGGCCCCTCCGCCGGGAAGGGCCGCCTGCGCGCGCCGCGCATCCTCGGGTGGGAGCTCTACGTACAGCCGCGTGGCGGTGCCGTGCTCCGAGCTCAGGGCGCCGGCTGCGGCGTCGCCGGGCAGCGGGCGCCGGAGAGGCCCTTGCGCCATCGAGCTCCCCCCGGCCGCCCAGGCGACGAAGTCCTGCGCGCCGAGGCGCTCTCGCGCGGTCCGGAGGGCCGGATCCTGCGCCAGGCTCTGCTCCGGAGGGCGCATGCCCGCCTGGTCGACGGCCGCGCCGGGGTCGGCCATCCGCGCCACGAGCCCATAGCCGCGCACGACCGCCACCGCGACGCGCTGTCCGCGCCGCTCGAAGAGCTTGGCCCCTTTGGCCTGCGAGGCTGCGGGCGTGAATCCGGCGCGCTCCACCAGGATCCGCTGCACGGCCTGGAGGAATACGTCGGGCTTGGCCAGGGGAAGGCTTGCGATCCACTCCTGCCGGTCGAGCAGCGCGACCGCGGCCCCGCGATCCGGGTCCAACCCGGCCGAGGCCAGGCCTTCGCGCGTCAGCGGATCGAAGCCGAGCTGCGCCGTGACCGCGCGCCGGGTGTCTCCGATCTGCTCGCCGCCGGGCAAGGACCCGGCGCGATTGGCGAGCGCCGCCAGATGCTGCGAGACGACGCCCAGCGGAGCCGTGACCACCGCCCCGGCAGGATGGCCCGGCAGGAGCTCCTCGGCCGACGCCGCGCTCTTGACGCCGCAGCGCGAGCACCCCGCCGAGGCGAGGAGGAGCAGCGCCCAGAAACGCGATCGCATTCGTCTGGGCCTTCTAGGGTCCCCGGCGCGACCGCACCATGCGCTGGAACCGCGGGTTCTTGCTCATGGACCAGAGATAGAGGCCCTCCGCGGCGGCCACGCCGAGGAGCAACGGCCCCGTGAACGGCAACATGGTGGCGGCGACCACGCCGACGCCCAGGCTGACCAGGTTCGGCTTCATCAGGAAGGCTTCTTTGACGTAGCTGTCCGCCATCCGGGGCCTACGACTTCACGCCCTCCCGGCTGCCCAGGGTCTTCTGCCCTTCGGGAGCGGAGGCGGGGGCCTCCAGCCCCATCTCCTGCTTGAACTGCTTGAGCAGCTCAGTGGCGCGGATCTTCTCCGCCTCCTCCTCGATCTTCATGCCCTGGGTGTCGACGTTGGACATCGCCATGTCCATCCGGGCCTCGTTGACCGCGGTCTGCTCCTGGATCTTCTGCAGCATCTCGTCGTGGGTGGCGTCGATCCCGGCGACCTGGAAGCTCTCCATCGCGTCGGCCACCTTGCTCTGCCACTTGGAGCGGCGGGCGTCGCGCAAGGCCTGCATCGCCTCGCTCGTCTTGCGGTCCTTCTCCCGCATGAACGCCTGCTTGACCTGCATGGCTTTTTCGAACGCCTGCCGGGCGGCCATCAGCTGCTGCTCGTTGCGGGTCAGCGCCGACTTCACGCTCTGGAGCTGGGTTGCATAGGTGGTGGCGATGTCGTCGCGGCTGGCCTGGATGGCGGCCTTCACCTTGGAGGTCAGCTCGACGACGTCGTTCCTGTACTTCTGGTTCTCTTTTTCCAGCAAAGTGACGTTCGCCTTCACCATCGCGATCGACTCGTTCATCTTCGGGACCTGATCGTTCAGGTCGCGGATGTTCTGCTCGAGGATGAGCTCGGGATCCTCGGCGGCGGAGATCATCCAGCCGAACATCGAGCGAAACGCGCGCTTCATGCGCTGCCACATAGCGAAGCCTCCAGAGGGTCGGCCCCTCAAAGCATAGCTTGAGATCCGTGGCAAGGAACGGCTATTTCGGCCCCGGAATGCCCATCGGGTGCCTGGAGCCGGAGGAGGTCTTTCCCCACTGGGAGCGCGATTTCGGGCGCAAGGCGCCGCTCGAGCTGGAGATCGGACCTGGCAGGGGAGCGTTCGCGCTCGACCACGCCGCGCGCCATCCGGAGGTCGACCTGGTGCTGGTCGAGACCCGCCGGTCCGACTGCGAGCTGATCCGCGCGCGGGCCGCGAAACGCGGAGTCAGGAACCTCATGGTGCTCCACGGCGACGCCCGCCTGCTGGTGCCCCGCCTCTTTCCGGCCGGGTCCCTCTCCGCCTTGCATTTACAATTTCCCGATCCCTGGTGGAAGAAGCGCCACCACAAGCGCCGGATGGTGGACGCCGACTTCGCCTTGCGGGCGCGCGCCCTGCTGGTGCCCGGCGGACTGGTCGACTTCCGCACCGACGTGCCCGCCTACGCCCGCGAGGGCGAGCAGACCTGGCTGGAGGCGGGCTTCGAAAAGCTCCCCGATCAACCTCCCGAGATTCTCTCCACCCGGGAGCGGCGATACGCGATCACCGGGCAGCCGGTGTTCCGCGCCCGCTTCCGCAATCCGGGCCCCGAGGTGCGGCCGCTGCGGACGGACCGGACGGGGCGCGACTGGCGCGACGTCCGGCGGAAGTAAGATGCGCCGCCCGAGGCGGTGGAATCTTCCTCTAGCTCGGCGCGTGGTCGCGCCGGCTGTCCCGCAGCGCCGCGGTGGTCCGCGCGCTGCCTTGGGACTAGCTCGGCGCGTGGTCGCGCCGGCTGTCCCGCAGCGCCGCGGTGGTCCGCGCGCTGCCTTGGGAGACACGCTAGAGTGCGCCGCCATGTTCCTGGCCTTCCTGATCGCGGTCGATGCGGCGCTGCAGCCGTTCGTGAAGGTCGATGCAAAGGCCGTCGTGCTCGAGCACGTCCGCGTCATCGAGGGGACCGGGGCGGCGTCCAAGGAAGACCAGACGCTCGCGATCGTGGACGGCAAGATCGCCGCGCAGGCGCCGGCGAACGCGCAGAAGCTCGACCTGACCGGGCGGACGGTGATGCCGGGCCTGGTCGGCATGCACGACCATCTCTTCTACCCGATGGGCGGCGCGATCTTCGGCGAGATGGCCTACAGCTTCCCCCGCCTGTACCTGGCGGCGGGCGTCACCACCATCCGCACGGCGGGCAGCATCGAGCCCTACACGGACATCCAGATCAAGGACGCGATCGACTCCGGCAAGGCTCCAGGTCCCAGCATCTTCATCTCCGGCCCCTATCTCGAAGGGCCGGGCTCCTTCGCCCTGCAGATGCACGCGCTCAAGAGCTCCGACGATGCGCGCGACTTCGTGAACTTCTGGGCCGACCAGGGCGCCACCTCGTTCAAGGCCTACAACACGCTCACCCGGGCCGAGCTCTCGGCGGCCATCCGGGCGGCGCACAAGCGCGGGCTCAGGGTCACGGCGCACCTGTGCTCGATCGGATTCACCGAAGCGGCGAAGCTGGGCATCGACGACCTCGAGCACGGCCTCCTGGTCGACACGGAGTTCTTCCCGGGCAAGAAGCCCGACCAGTGTCCGCCGCCTCGCGAGGCCGCCGTGGACCTGGCGAAGATGTCGCCCCAGGATCCCCGCCTCGCTGGACTGATTGCCGAATTGGTGAAGCGCAAGGTCGCCATCACCTCCACGCTCGCGGTGTTCGACGCATTCACCGAGGAGGGATTCCGCAAGGCGCTCACGCCCGAGCTGCTGGATGCGGTCTCGGCCGACACGCGGGCGCGGCTGCTCCAGGCCCACATCTCGCGCGACCCGTCGATCTGGCCGGGGCTGGTGAAGCTCGAGATGGCCTTCGAGCGCGCGTTCGTGCAGGCGGGCGGGTTGTTGATCGCGGGCTGCGATCCGACCGGCAACGGCGCGGTGCTGGCCGGCTACGGCGACTGGCGCGACGTGGAGCTCCTGGTCGACGCCGGGTTCTCGCCGCTGGAGGCGCTGAAGATCCACTCCTTGAATGGCGCCGTCTGGCTCGGCCAGGAGGACCGGATCGGGACCATCGCGCCCGGCAAGGACGCTGACCTGGTGGTGGTCGAAGGAGATCCCTCGAAGAACATCGCGGACCTCCGCAAGGTCGAGATCGTCTTCAAGCGGGGCGTCGGATGGGATTCGCGCAAGCTGATCGAGTCCGTGCGCGGCGTGGTGGGGATGCGATGAGACGGCTGCTGCTCATCACCGCGCTCGTCTGTTGCGCTTCGCCGCAGCCGCCTCCGGGCAGCGCCGGGCCGGCCGAAGCCGTGAAGGAGTTCGCCACCGCGGCGCAGAAGGGAGACGCCGCGACCGCGTGGTCGCTGCTCTCCTCCCGCACGCAGCAGCGGGCCGAAGCGCTCGCCACGCGCGCCCGGGCCGCGTCGGGCGACGGCAAGCCCGAGTCCGGCCGCGCGATGCTCTTCGGCAGCGCGCTGCCCGGCAAGCCGATCGAGGCGCGCGTGGTGTCGCAGGAGGGAGATACCGCGCAGGTGCGGACCAACCAGGAGGGCGGGCGCGTCTATCGCGTGCTGCGCGAGGGCGACCGCTGGCGCGTCGACCTCGACCTGCCCGATTGATATCTTGCAAGCCCAAGGAGACGTGCATGGCGGACCTCTTGCACCCGACCGGACCGGACGCGGAAGAACCCGAGGAGACGCCGGAGGACCCCGGCGAGTTCGAGCTCGCGATCACCGCCGAGGACCAGCTCGAAGCGCAGCTCCTGGTCGCGGCCTGCGAGGAGGCGGGCATCCAGGTCATCCTCCATTCGAAGCGCGGCGGCACGGTCGGGACGCTGGCCTCGCCGGTGGACGGGTTCGACATCCTCGTGCCGCGCAAGGACCTCGAGCGGGCCCGCCTCGTGCTGGAGGAGCGCAAGCTGGCGCTGGAGGCCGACCCGGACGGGGCGGCGCGCGCCGCCGAGGACGAGGAAGCGAAGTCCGAGCAGGCCTGACCGCCTCCGGGATCGTCCGTCCCGTCGAATCGTTAGCGCGCCGCCGTCTTGATCTGCGAGACCCGCGACCGCGCCTCGAGCGGCCTCGCCAGCGCCACCCCCACGACCTTCCACTTCTTGTACTCCGTCTGCCGCAGCATGAACGCGTCGTACGGCTCGTCCAGCACCGCCCGGTCCTTCCCCGTGCTGGCGTGCCGCACCACCTTCCCGCCGTCCTTCGCGATCACGAACCCCATGTGCGAGATGCGCACCACCCGGGCCGGGTCGCTCTCGCGCACCACCATCACGATGGTGCCCGGCGCGACGTCCTTCTCCCGCTTGCGCGCCTCCTCCAGCGGCAAATAGCGCACCTGGTACTTCCCGTCCGGCACGTTGGCCTCGATCAGCCGCTTCAGCCCCGGCACCTGCGTCCACTCCGACTTCACCAGGGTCAAGGTCTCCGCCGGCGCGCGCCGATCGATGCCCGGGACGGCGTCCTTCAGGTAGCCCTTGTGGGAGTTCGCCGGCAGCCACTGCGCCTCGGTGAAGTGGTTGCGCGACTGGAAGCTGGGCTTGCCGTCCGCGTAGCGGATGTCGGTGAGCACCGCCTTGGCCTGGTCCAGGCTGCGGGCGTTGGCCATCGCCAGCACCGTCTCGACGTACGTCTGGCAGTCCACGCCGTCGGTCCGGAACAGCGGGCCGGGCTCGGGGCCGGAGTCGCCGTCACCGAGGGGGAAGTCGGTGTAAGGCACACCCAGGAACAGGCTGCTCAAGGCGTCGATCCGGGCGGAGAATGGCAGCCGGTGCGCCTCGGCGATCTTCGCGTCCAGATCCGCCTCCGAAAGCGAGAGGATGGGAGAGGCGGCGACCAGGGCGGCGGCGAGGGTGGCAAGCATCGGCAAGGAATGTACGGGGAGGGAGCCGGCCGTTCAAGGAAACCGCGGTCGTTGTTTTGACAGGTCCCCGGACCCAAGGGATACAAAAAAACGTTGGCACGGCGCGGCACAATCCTGGCCTGCCTGCTCCTGGGCTGCGGGCCTCTGACGGCGACCAGCGCGATCGACGACGCGGATCGCGCCCTGGTGCGCGCGCGCGCCGCGGACTCGGAGCGGTACGCCGCCTATGAGACCGCGCTCGCCGAGCTCTACCTCGCCAAGGCCCGCGAGGAGCAGGGATACGCGCAATACGGCGAGGCACGCTCGCTCGCTTCCGAGGCCCAGCGCTTCGCCAACGCGGCCAGCCGGAAGGTGGCGGACCGCGGCGGCGAGCCGGCCTCGCAGTCGCCCAAGAGAACCGCGGTGCAGCAGCGGTGACCCGCGCGCGGATCGCCGCCTGCTGCTGCCTCTTGGTCGCGTGTGCCGCCGGACAGGCTTCGCGAAAGCGGGCTGACGCCGTCGCCGCGGACATCCGGGCCGCGCGGGAGCAGAACGCCGAGGCCTGCGCACCTCAGGAATTGGCGGTCGCCGAGGCGAACCTCCGCTTCGCCCAGACCGCGCTCGACCGAGGCGACTCCCGCCGTGCCGACGCGCACCTGGAAAGCGCGGCGCCCGCGGCACGGGACGCCCTGGCCAAGGCGAAGACCTGCGCCAGGCCAGCGGTAGCCCAGGCCGAGCCGGCACCCGCGCCGCGCGTGTCCACCACCGACGCCGACGGTGATGGCATTCCCGACGTGGACGATCTCTGCCCCGACGTGCCCGGGTCCCCGGAGCGGCGCGGCTGCCCCCTGCTCACGGATCGGGATCGCGACGGCGTCTCCGACGACATCGACCGCTGCCCCGACACGCCCGGCGCGAGGGACAACTTCGGCTGCCCCTGGCCGGACCGCGACGCGGACGGCGTGGCGGACAAGGACGACCACTGCCCGGACGAGCCCGGATCTCCCGAGAACCAGGGCTGCCCGCAGAAGGTGCTGATCGTCGTCCGCAAGGACCGCATCGAGCTCAAGCAGCAGATCCACTTCCAGCCGAACCGCGCGGTGATCCTCTCCGACAGCTACGACGTGCTCGGCCAGGTGGCGCAGGCCATCGAGGCGGCGAAGGTCGCCATCCGGATCGAGGGCCACACCGACAACGTCGGCAAGCGGAAGGAGAACCTCAAGCTTTCGCAGGCGCGCGCGGAAGCCGTGAAGGAGTACCTGGTCCAGCAGGGCTGCGAGGCCACCAAGCTGAAGGCCGTCGGATTCGGTCAGAAGCGCCCCATCGCCTCCAACTCCACCCGCGCGGGCAGGACGCTCAACCGCCGCGTCGAGTTCCGGATGGAGGAGCGCAAGAATTGACGCCTGTGGTGCGGGCCGGCACCGCCACCGCGCCCGACGGAGCGATCCTGGCCTGGCGGGCCGAAGGATCGGGCCCGCGCGCGCTGATCGCCTGCAACGGCATCGGCGTCTCCACCTTCTTCTGGCGCCACCTCGCGCAGCACTTCGCGCGGCTCGGTTCTTACACGTTCGTGATCTGGGACTACCGAGGGCACGGGCGCAGCCCGGTGGCCGAGCATCCCGAGAGCATGACCGTGGCCGGCTGCGCCAGCGACCTCTGGACCGTGGCCGACTCGGTGGGGATCGGCCAGGCGGTGCTGCTCGGGCATTCGATGGGTTCGCAGGTGATCCTCGAGGCTCTGCGGCAGCAGCCGGACCGCGTGCTGGCGCTGTCGCCGATGATGGGCGCCGCGGGCAAGGTGGTGGACAGCTTCCTCGGCGGCGCGCTGCTCCCTTCGATGCGGCTCCTGGTGGAGCTGGGGGCGGCGAACGCCGCGCTGGCGCAGCGCGTGCTGCGCGCGGTCCTGCGGCTTCCCGGCGTCTGGGAAGCGGTCCGGGCACTGGGCATCGTCCATCCGGACCTCTGCCCCAGGGAGGAGTTCGAGCCCTACTTCGAGCACCTCTCGCAGCTCGACCTGCGCGGCTACTTCGCGCTCGCCCGGGATCTGCTCTCGCACGACGCGAGCGATCTGCTCGGACAGGTTCGCGTGCCCACGCTGGTGGTCGCGGCGGAGCGCGACCTGTTCGCGCCCGCGGCGCGCTCGAGGGAGATGGCGGCGAAGATCGAGGGAGCGGAGCTGCTGGTCCTGCGCGAGGGCAGCCACGCCGCGCTGGTCGAGCAGCCGGAGCTGGTCGCGCTGACCCTCGAGAAGTTCCTGGGCGCGGTGGCCCAAGGCCGCTTGGCGCCTATTTCTGCCGGTAGGTGATCCGCCCGCGCGTCAGGTCGTAGGGCGAGAGCTCGAGCTTCACGCGATCGCCGGGCAGGATGCGGATGCGGAACTTGCGCATCTTCCCGCTCGCGTACGCGAGCACCGAGTGCTTGTTGTCGAGCTCGACGCGGTAGTTCCCGCCCGCGAGCTCTTCGCGCACCGTTCCTTCGACTTCGATGCCAGCTTCCTTCTCGGACATTTTCTCCCGCCAAAGCCGTGGGACGCGCCCTTTTATCCCGGCTTGGGCGCGGCTGCCAATACTTCCGGTTTGGCCTGGTCCGCGAACTGCTTGAAGTTCTCCAAGAACAGCTTGGCCAGGTGCCGGGCCTTCTCGTCGTACGCCGCCTTGTCCGCCCAGGTCTCGCGGGGGTTCAGCACCTGCGCCGGAACCCCGGGAGCGTCCGTGGGAACCTCGAACCCGAACACCGGGTCGCGGGCGTACTTCACGTTGTCCAGCTTGCCGTCGAGCGCCGCGTTGAGCAGCGCCCGGGTGTGCTGGATGGACATCCGCTTGCCCACCCCGTACGGGCCACCGGTGAACCCGGTGTTCATCAGCCAGACCCGGGTGCCGTCCCGGGCGATGTTCTCGGTCAACAGCTTGCTGTACACGGTCGGGTGCAGGGGCATGAACGGCGCTCCGAAGCAGGTGGAGAAGGTCGCCTGCGGCTCCTTCACGCCGATCTCCGTGCCCGCCACCTTGGCCGTGTAACCCGAGAGGAAGTAGTAGGCCGCCTGCGACGGGCTCAGGCGCGCGATCGGCGGCAGCACCCCGAACGCGTCGTAGGTGAGCATCACCACGTTCTTGGGCTGGCCGCCCATGCCCGACTTGGAGGCGTTGGGGATGTACTGGATCGGGTAGCAGGCGCGGGTGTTCTCGGCGAGCGAGGCGTCGTCGAAGTCCACCTCACGGCTCACCGGATCCATCACCACGTTCTCCAGCACGGTCGCGAACATCCTGGTGGTCGCGTAGATCTCCGGCTCCGCCTGCGGCGACAACCGGATCACCTTGGCGTAGCACCCGCCCTCGAAGTTGAAGACGCCCCCGGAGCCCCAGCCGTGCTCGTCGTCGCCGATCAGGGTGCGGCGCGAGTCGGCGGACAGCGTGGTCTTGCCCGTCCCGGAGAGCCCGAAGAACACCGCCGTGTCGCCCGCTGGGCCGATGTTGGCGCTGGCGTGCATCGGCATGGTGCCCTTGGCCGGCAGCACGAAGTTCATCAGCGAGAAGGCGCTCTTCTTCATCTCGCCGCCGTACTCGGTGTTGGCGATCAGCGTGAGCCTCTTCTGGAAGTCGACCAGGATGGCGGTGGGCCCGTTGGTGCCGTCCTCGTCCTTGGAGGTCTGGAAGCCGGGCAGATCGATGATGGTGAAGGGATCGGTGACGTTGGCGTACTCGCCCGACTTGGCCGGCAGGAGCATCGTCCGGATGAAGAGGTTGTGCCAGGCGTACTGCGTGATCACCCGGACAGGAATGCGGTGATCGGGATGCGTGCCGACGAACGCGTCGAGGACGAACACCTCTTTGTCCTCGAGGAACTTCTTCATCTTCCCGAAAACCAGGTCGAACTTCTCCTGCGGGAACGGCTTGTTGACCTTGCCCCACCACACGCTCTTGTCGGTGAGCGCGTTGCGGACGATGAACTTGTCGTTGGCCGCGCGCCCGGTGTACTTGCCGGTGGCCACGGACAGGGCGCCCCCGGCGGCGACCTTGCCTTCCCCGCGCCGCACCGCCTCCTCGAAGAGGACGGCCGAAGGAAGGTTCCAGTTCGCCTTCTTCACGCGGATGGAACCGATCTGGTTCTGTTCGGGCATGGTCGGACCTCGAGTCTCGCGCGGGGCGGGTGGAAGTAGCATACGGTGCGACGAATCGGCAATCGGGGCAACCTGGACCCCTGTCCCGTTGTGCGAAATCAATAGGGTAACTGCCCGACTTCCACGGGCTTCCTGCCGGGTTTCGATAGCGAAAAGCTGCCCAGGAGATCGCGCGGATCGCAGGCCTCCGGCGCGTCCAGGCCCGAGAGCCGGGCCAGGTGCGCGACCACCTGGCGCGGGTCTGCGCCGCGGGCGCGCAACGCGGACAAGGACAGCGATTGATCGCGCTTCGAAAGCCGCTCGCCATTGTCGGCAAACAGGAGCGGAGCGTGCGCCCAGCGCGGCTCGGGGTGGCCGAGCAGCCGGTGCAGCAGGATCTGCCTCGAGGTCGAGGGCAGCAGATCCGCTCCCCGCAGCACCTGCGTGACGCCCATCTCCGCGTCGTCCACCACCACCGCGAGCTGGTAGGCGAAGACGCCGTCCGCGCGCCGCAGCACGAAGTCGCCGACCAGCCGCTGTGTGTCGAAGGCTTGCTCGCCGAAGATGGCGTCGTGGAACGACAGCGGTCCCTCCGGAACGCGCAGCCGGATGGACGGCGTGCGCGTCCGGCGCCGCTGCGCGCGCTGCGCGCGCGTCAGGCTCGCGCAGGTTCCCGGATAGCGCGGGCCTTCGTCGCCCTGCGGGGCGCTGGCCGACGCGATCTCCGCGCGCGAACAAAAGCATTCGTAAATGTGCCCGTTTAGCCTGCTCAAAGAGTCTACGTACCGTGCGGTTCGCTCCGATTGAAAGACCGGCTCTCCATCCCAATCGAGCCCCAGCCATCCCAATTCGTCCAGCTGTTGTCGAGCCATCCCGGGCCGCACCCGGGGCCGGTCGATGTCTTCCACGCGCACGCGCCAGGCGCCCGTTTCCTGGCGGGCCCATAGCCAGGAAAGCAGCGCCGTGCGCGCGTTGCCGAGGTGCAGCTCGCCCGTCGGGCTCGGTGCGAATCGTCCTGTCTCAGCCACTCTCTATTCGCTCGTAACGCTCAGTCCGCGCAGCAGGAGAAGTATGAACACGGACGTTCTATCGACGCGACAGGTCGCAACGCTGCTCGGAGTTGGGGAGGCCACCGTCAAGCGGTGGGCCGATGCCGGAGAGATCGATTGCTTCCGGACCCCGGGCGGTCACCGGAAGTTCCGCCTGCGCGACGTGACGGCGTTCGTGCAGAGGCGGCAGTACGAGGCGGCGGGTCCTTTGCCGATGGCCGTCGCGCAAGGAGCGGTAGAGGTCGGCGAGGAGGCCATCCAGCACTTCCTGGACGCCTCGCTGCGCGGTGATGCCGCCGCCCTGGTCGCCCAGCTGGCCGGCCTGCGGCTGCGCGGGCACTCGCTCGCAGAGCTGTTCGACGAGGTGGCGACGCCGGCGCTGCAGCGGATCGGCGAGCAGTGGGCGCAGGCGAAGCTCTCGGTGGCCGAGGAGCACGTCAGCTCGCAGTCGGTGATCGACGCCCTGGCGCGAGCGCAGCCGCTGGCCGAGCCACCGGGAGAGCCGGTCCGGCCCGATCGCGGCACCGCCATCGTCGCGGCGGTCGCGGGCGAGCTGCACGACATCGGGGCGCGTATGTGCGCCTGCCTCTTGCGTGCACAGGGCTTCGAAGTGCTGGCTCCGCTGGCCCAGACCCCGGCGCGCGATCTGCACGATCTGATCCTCCGCTCGCGCGCGTCGGTCGTGGCCTTGAGCAGCACGATGGACGCGGACGTCGGCGAGCAGCTCGCGATGTCCATCGCCGCCACCCAGCAGACCGGCGGGCGCGTACTGGTCGGTGGCGAGGGGATGCGGAAAGCGCGGCTGCCGGACGAAGTGAAGCTGCTCGCCTCGCTGCGCGAGCTGGAGGCGGAGTCGCAGACGGCGGGGCGCAGGCGCGCGCGGGCCTGATGGTTTTTGCTCTGTGGGGCTTGGGGACACGAATCGCGGCTGCGCCGCTCATCATGTCCCCTGCTTTGTTTCAAGCTGCACGTCGTCGTACAGCACACTGCCGGCGTAGAAGTTCTCGTGCGGGTCGCCGAACATGAACCAGTCCGGCCAGGTCCCGTCCGCCGGCCAGTACGGGTATGCCGTCCCCAAGCCCGCGGACGAGCGCGGATTGGCACACGCCGCCGACGCTTCGTCGGGCGTGCGATCGTAGTGCCAGACGCAGCGGGCGGCCGCGTCGATCGAGGCGCGGTACGTGCGCTGCCCGCCGTACTGGAAGCGCCCCGACACCTCGAGCGTGTAGCGCGTCCCGTCCCGCTCGACCGACGCGCGGTACCACTCGCCCGGCAGGTACGAATCCACCGCGCGGATGGTGCCCGAGGGCTGCCAGTCGCCCCCCGCGTAGGAGAGGAACGGCGGACCGTAGAGATCCTGCGGATCCTGCGCGCCGTCGAGCGCGAACATCATCAAGGGATGCCGTCCGTCGACCCGGAAGGCGGTTCCGTCGAAGATCTCCATCCACGGCGGGACGTTGTTGTCCGAGTCCATCACCACCTTGCGGTGGTGGTGGATCCAGACGTTGTTGTGCGGGCGCGGCATCGCGTCGAGGATCGCCAGCCAGTAGAAGCCGTTCTGTCCGGTCGCGGAGTCGGGCAACCACGGCTCGGCGGTCTCCCCGCCCTTGTAGCCGTTCAGGCCCGGGTTCCCGTCGCCGAAGTCGGCGAATCCCACGCGCAGGGAGACCCGGTACTTCGCAGGGAGGGGCTGCGAGGGGCGGATCACGGTGGCGTCGGTGTGCGCCGGCGATCGCAGGCGCAGCGCGCGGTTGGACGGATCGGCCGGATCCTGCACCACCGCGAACCGATCCTCGAACGCGGCCGCGGCCGATCGCGTGTACGACTCCGCGGTCAGCCATCCCGACGCGCCGAACGGGACCGTCGCCCGATACGCGCGGGGCGGCACGACGCCCTGCCGCTGGAAGAAGATGCCGTTGTCCGAGTAAGGCCCGTCGTCCGGTATCGGGTCCGCTTGCCAGGAAGCGGAGGGAGCCGCGAGCGCCTCGAAGTCCTCCCTCCAGGCGACCGTCCAGCCCCCGGCCTGCGTCCCGGCATCCGGAGCCGGCGTCGCGCCGGCGTCGGCGGGCGCGCTGCCCCCATCGCTCGAGCCGCTTCCGACTGCCGTCGGCAGGTCGGAGTGCGATCCGCAGCGGAGCAGACCGGCGAGGGACAGCAGGGCGGCGAGGGCGACGCGACTCATGGGGGATCAACGCTCCGGCGAGGATACGCATTGCCGGAATCGGCAGCCCGCCCGCATCGAGCCGCGGGCCGGGGTGTGGTATGACGCGCCGCCCGCGTTCTCGCGGGAACAAGGCGATCGATGAGCGACAAGCCGGATGAGCAGCAGCAGGGGCAAGGTTCGCGCAAGCACCAGCCGTCCTTCGAGGAAGTGTTGCAAGGCCTCTCGGTGGAGGAGAAGAAGCCGGAGGCCCCTCCGAAGAGGAGCGCGCAGCCGACCTTCGAGGAGATCCTCGCCGGAGCGCAGGCCGCGAACGTACCGGCCCGGCCGCCGCCGCCGGAGCGGAAGAGCCGTCCTCCGCGTCCCAAGGAGGAGCGGAAGATGCCCATCGTCGTGCGCAAGCCGGCGCTGGGCGTGCCCGCGGCCGCCGAGTCGCAGCCCGCGGCGCCTGCCGCGGAAGCGCCGGCGTCGAGGCCGCCGGAGGACCCCGGCTCGGTGTTCGCGCAGCCCTCCGCGGAAGAGAGCGCCGACTTCGCCTCGATGTTCGCGGAGTCCGAGCCGCAGAAGGCCGGGAGGCTGCGATCCGGTCAAAAGATAACCGCGCGCATCGCGCACCTCGGCGGCGAGGTGGCGTTCCTGGATCTGGGCGGCAAGGGCGAGGGGATCATCGATCTGCACGAGCTGCGCAACGACGCCGGAGATCTGCTCGTCCACGTGGGCGAGACCCTCGAGGGATACGTGCTCTCAATCAGCGAGGGCAACGTGGTGGTCACCCGGTCGGTCCCGAAGGGCGCCGGGCGCGAGGTGGTCCAGCAGGCGCTGGACTCGAGGATCCCCATCGAAGGCCTGGTCACCGGACAGAACAAGGGCGGGCTCGAGGTAGACCTCGGAGGGCTGCGCGGCTTCGTGCCGGCCTCGCAGGTGGACATCCGGTTCGTGGAGGACCAGTCGCAGTTCGTCGGCCAGCGGCTGAAGTTCCGGGTCACCGAGATCCGCGGCGGCAACGCCATCCTCTCCCGCCGGGCGCTCCTGGAAGAGGAGCGGGCCGTGCAGGCCGCCGAGCTGCGCAAGCGGCTGGAGGTCGGCGCGCAGATCGAGGGCACCGTCACCTCGGTCCGGGACTTCGGCGCGTTCGTGGACCTGGGCGGCCTCGAGGGGCTGGTTCACGTCTCGGAGCTGTCGCACGCGCGGGTCGCCCATGCGCAGGACGTGGTCAAGCCGGGCCAGCGCGTGAAGGTGCAGGTGCTGCGGCTGGAGAAGGACGAGAAGGGCCACGAGAAGATCGCGCTGTCGCTGCGCGCGCTCGAGCAGGACCCGTGGGACGCCGCGCGGCCGCAGCTCAAGGAAGGGGCGAGGCTCTCCGGCAAGGTCGCGCGCCTGCAGCCTTTCGGCGCGTTCGTCGAGCTCTTCCCCGGCGTGGATGGGCTCGTGCACGTCTCGGCGCTGTCCGACCGCCACGTGCAGCACCCGCGCGAGGTGGTGAAGGAAGGCGAGACCATCCTCGTGCAGGTCGAGTCCATCGACGACGGGCAGCGGCGGATCGCGCTGCGGCGGGTCAGCGAGGACGAGGCGCAAGCGCCGGAGGCTGCCCGCCCGGAGAAGCAGAAGCGGGCGCGCGTCGGCGACGTGGTGGACGCTACCGTCGACAAGTGCGAGGCCTTCGGCGTGTTCGTGCACTGGGACGGGGGCAAGGGGCTGGTGCCCAATCCGGAGCTCGGGACCCCGCGCGGCAGCGACAACAAGAAGACCGTGCCGCCCGGGACGAAGTTCAAGGCGCAGATCATCGAGATCGACGAGCGCGGCCGGTACCGCCTCTCGCGGACGGCGGCCGAGCGGCAGGAGAGCGCGTCCGATTACCGCGAGTACCAGCGGCAGATGAACAAGAAGATGCCGCCGGGGAAGGGCTTCGGGACGCTCGGCGACCTCTTGCGCGCGAAGCTGCAAGAGCAGGAAGAACAGCAGGAAGACGAGTAGGCGCTGTCGCCGAAGGCGACGCTGCGCCTACGCTCTTTCTGCGTGTTCCCGCGAAGGCGGGAACACGCTTGACCATTACGGGGACAGCCTCCCATGGGTTAGCTTTTGGACCAGCTTCCGTTCCACCTCCGGCCACTCGGACGCCAGGATCGTGTAGTACGCGGTGTTGCGCGGCCTGCCGTCCGCGGCGGGCTGGAAGGCGCGCAGCACGCCATCGAAGCGCGCGCCGAGCCGCTCGATGGCGCGGCGCGAGCGGGTGTTCCGCTCGTCGGTCTTCAGCGTCACCCGGTGGCAGCGCCAGGTCTCGAACGCGTGCCGCAACAGCAGCAGCTTCGCCTCGGTGTTCACTGCGGTGCGCTGGACGGATTCAGCCAGCCACGTGTACCCGATCTCCGCCGCGTCCAGAACGTCCTGGCCAGCCCGCGGATCCGTTTCCGCCGGCCAGTCCCAGCGCTGCAGGTCGAAGAGGCGCGTGCAGCCCACCATCTCGCCCGAGTGCCGGCAGATGGCGAACACCACCGCCGCCTGGCGCTCCACCTGGGCCAGGGCGCCCTCGACGTACTGGGGGACCTGATCGGGCAGCGGAACGAAGGCCCACTCGAAGGTGCCGCGCGGACCGGCGGCGAGCGCGCGCATTGCGGGCACGTCGTCGCGCGAGAGCGGCCGCAGGACGACGAAGCTTCCCTTGAGCGTCACCGGCTCGATCATGCCCCCGGGCACAGCTCCTCACGCATCCAGACGTGCAGCGGAGCATAGCCGCGCGCCGTGGCCTCGGCTCGCTCCAGCGCCTCGGGCTTGTGCAGCCAGGCTCCTGGCTTCGACTTCTTCCCCACCGAGAGCCCCTTGTACTTGGAGAGCTCCGCGCGCGGGCTCTCGGGGCTGAATCCGCGCGGCGGACGCTGCAGCTTCTCGGAGATCTCCGGCTTCAGCCCGGCCTTCTCCGCCACCAGGAGCGCGGCGTCCAACCGCTCGGACGCGTCGAGGTCGTTCAGCACCTTGCGCCAGCGGTCCAGCCGGGCTTCCTCGAAGACGTAGATGCCGCCGCCGAAGATCACTTCCTCCGGGGAGACATGGAGGTAGACGGCGGGGGAATCGTGCTTCTCCTCGCCTTCCCAGAGCAGGGCCGAGACGTGCGTCTTGTACGGCCGCTTGTCGCGCGAGAACCGGATGTCGCGGTTGAGCCGGTAGAGGCTGCCGCCCACGCGCGGGACGAACACGAGATTCGGCATCACGTCGCGCAGCCGCTCGGTGAGCTCGGCGCACCACTCCAGCATGGCGGGGACGATCTGTGCGTCCCAGACCTGGCGGTGCTCTTCGAACCAGTCGCGCTGGTTGTGCTGGGCGAGATCGCGCAGGAAGGCCAGGCCGTCCTCGGGGAATCCCCGGAAGGCCATCAGCGGGGGCAGTTCCGGAGGAGGTTGAAGTAGTCCTCCTCGTTGCGCGCCTCCTTCGGCTCCTTCACGCTGATGCCCCGGATCACGCCCTCCTTGTCGATCACGAACGTCCCGCGCTTGGCGTAGCCGGTCTCGCCGAGGAACACGCCGTACTTCTGCGCGACGTTGCCTTTCGGGTGGAAGTCAGAGAGCAGCGTGGCGGTGAGGCCTTCGTCGCGCTTGAACGCCTTCAGGCTCCAGCGGTTGTCCACCGAGATGCCGATCGCCACCGCGTTCTGCCGCTCGTAGTCGCCCTTGCGGCTCGCGACCTGCTTCATCTCCTGGGTGCAGATGGGGGAGAAGGCGGCGGGATAGAAGAGCAGCACCACGTTGCGGCCGCGGAAGCTGGAGAGGCGCGTCGGCTTGCCTTCCTCGTCGAGCAGCTCAAAATCCGGCGCGACTTCTCCGACCTGAAGCATGGGTCCTCCGGGAATGGGGGCCTCCTTCGCAGGCTTTGTGTCGCTGCGCAAGTGGAGCGCGGCCGGGCAGGCAGGCGCTCGCTGATTTTCCCATGCGGCTTGGGGTTTTGAGTCACGGTGCGATGGGGCTTCCCCGCCTGCCGCACCGTCGCAACCTTGTCGGTTGAGGGGGTAGGGCATGCCTTCGGATCCAAAGGCGCTGTTGCGGGTCGGGTATGGGCTGGTCCCGATCGTCGCGGGAGCGGACAAGTTCACCAACCTGCTCGCCGACTGGGAGCAGTACTTGAGCCCGGAGGTGGAGCGGCGGTTGCCGGTGGACGGGCGTACGTTCATGCGCCTCGTGGGTCTTCTGGAGATCGCCGCGGGGGTCCTGGTCTTGCGGCGCCCTCGCGCCGGCGGAGTGCTGGTGGCGGGTTGGCTGGCGGCCATCGCGGGGAATTTGATCTCGACCCGGAAGTACCTCGACATCGCCGCGCGCGACGCGCTCCTGGCCCTGGGCGCGGCGGCGCTGGCGATGATGCCGGACCGCCCGGAAGTACGTGGGAAAATGCCGGAACGGCGGATGCGGATGGACCCGATGGGGACGATCCCCCGGTCGGTACACTAAGCCCCGGCCGCCGCCAAAGGCGGCTTCTGAGCCGTTACACTTGATCCTGAACGGATGTTTAGCTAGATCGATCGGGCCGTGTCTCTGCCTGCGCGCCGATTGCCGAGGGATCTGCACGCCCTCGAAGAGCTCCTTCGCGACGGCCATCTCCGCCGTGCTCCGGCCATCTCGCCGCGGGCGCCGCGGGCGATTTCCACCGGCATCCCCGCGCTGGACGCGGCGCTCGGCGGGGGCCTTGCACGCGGGCAGCTGCACGAGATCGTCGGACCTGCCGGGGCGGGAGGGACGGCGCTGGTCCGCGCGGCGCTCGCCTCCGCCACCCTGCTGGGCGAGATCTGCGCGCTGATCGATCCCGGCGACGTCTTCGATCCCGCTCCCTGCGGCATGGATCTGGAGAAACTTTTGTGGGTGCGTCCGCGCGACCCCGTGCAGGCGCTGCGCGCGGCGGAGATCGCGCTGGAAGCGCGCTTCGCCCTGGTGGCGCTCGACCTGGGCGACGTGAGCGTCCTGCCGCCGCCGCGGCAGCCGCGCGGCGTGATCCAGGTGGTCCGGTTCGAGAAGAAGCCGCCCTCGCCCGGAGCCTCGCCCTGGGCGAGGCTTTCGCGCCGGGCGGAGAAGCACGGCGGCGCGCTGCTCCTGCTCGCCCGCGCCGCGCAGGCGGGGACGTTCGCGGCCGCCACCATCGAGCTCGAGCGGGTGCGCGCCCAGTGGGAGGGCCAGCAGGGCGGCCCCGGGCGTTTCTTGCGGGGCGCGCACGTGGTCTCGGCCGTCACCCGGCACAAGCGGATGCCGCCGTCCGCCCCGCTGCCGCTCCACCTCCCCCTCGAGCCGAAGTGACGGTGCGCGATGAAGATCGCATGCCTCGAGGTGCCCGGATTGTCGCTGGTGGCCGCGCTGCGCGCGGAGCCGCAGCTCTGCGGCGAGCCGCTGGCGGTGGTGCAGGCCGGGCGGGACCTGGGAGGCCGTGCCCGCGTGCTCGGAGCGACGTCCGCCGCGCAGGGAGTCGAGGTGGGGCAGTTGCTGGCGGAAGCCCGCGCGATCTGCCCGCGCCTGCTCACTCGGGAGGCGTCCGCGGAGCGCGAGCGGGCAGCGGCGCAGGCCGCGCGCGAGGCGGCGGCCGCGATCTCCCCGCGGGTGGAGGAAGCAGGGCCGGGGCTCGTGTACCTGGACGCATCGGGGCTCGAGGCGCTGATCGGCGACGACCGCGCGGTGGCGCGCGCGCTGGTCGCCGCCGCCGAGCGCGTCGGCGTGCGCGCCGCGGTGGGGCTGGCCTCGAGCAAATCGGTGGCCCGGCTCGCAGCGCGCGCGGCGGCGGCGGATCTGACGCTGGAGGCCACCAGCTCGGGCGTGGGCGGCGGCGCGTTCCGCGTGGTCCCTCCGGAAGAGCAGCGCGAGTTCCTCGCCGGCTTGCCGCTCTACGCGCTGGAGCTGCCCGACGAGCTGCAGGAGTCGTTGCGGCGGTTCGGCCTGCACTCGCTGGGAGAGGTCGCGGCGCTGCCCCCGGGGCCGCTCGCGGCCCGGCTGGGCCCGGAGGCGGCGCTGCTCTCGCGGCTGGCCCGCGGGGAGGATGCCTCCGCGCTGACGCCGAGGCCCCAACCCGATCGATTCGAGGAAGGCGAGGAGCTGGAGTGGGACGCCTCCTCGATCGAGCCGCTGCTCTTCGTCTGGAAGGCGCTGCTCGACCGCCTGGCGCAGCGCCTTCTGGCGCGCGGGCTGATGGCGCGGGAGCTGCTGCTGGAATTGCGGCTGGCGGACGGATCGTGGGACGAGCGGTCGCTGGATCTCGCCGCTCCCACCCGGGAGGTGGCCTCGCTGCTGCAGCTCTTGCGGCTCGCGGTCGAGTCGCGGCCGCCGCCCGCGGGAGTGCGCGCGGTGCGGCTCTCGGCGGTGGCCACCCGCGAGGTGCTGGAGCAGATGGCGCTGTTCGGTCCTCGCGGCGCGAGCCCCACGCAGCTCGCCACGGCGGTGGCGCGGCTGTCGGCGCTGGTCGGCCCGGACCGGGTGGGGCGGCCGGAGGCGCCGGACCGCTGGGCGCCGTTCGCGGCGGAGTGCCGGAAATTCGCGCCGCCACGGGCAGGGGCGGGGGGACTGCCCGCGGCGGGTCCGGTTCCGGTGGAAGTCTCGCTCGCGGCCCGCGCGCTGCGTCCGCCGCGGACGGCGGACGTGCGGTGCGACGACGCGGGGAATCCGCTGCTGGTGATCGGCGAGGGGGCGCTGGGAGGACGGGTAGTAGCGAGCGCAGGGCCGTGGAGGACTGTGGCGGAGTGGTGGACGGAGGAGCCGCTGGCCTTGGACGCTTACGACCTGGAGCTGGCGGGAGGGCTGCTGATCCGCGCCGCTCGCGAGCTGGCCACTGGAACCTGGCGGATCGAGGCGGTCTATGACTGAAGTCGCCCCCTCCCCCTACCTGGGTGTCCAGAACATCGAGGCGCGGCAGCCCCCCGAGGTGCAGGGGGGCCCGGCCAACGTCGCGAGGCGCGGCGCGCCGGCCTGCGACTACGTCGAGCTGCACGCGCGCAGCGCGTTCTCCTTTTTGCGCGCGTCCTCGCTGCCGGAGGACCTGGCGCACGCCGCGGCGGAGGCGGGGCACGAGAGGTTCGGGCTCGCCGACGTGGGCGGGCTCTACGGGATGCCGCGCTTCCACACCGCCGCGCGGCGGCAGGGGATCCGACCGCTGGTGGGGGCCGAGCTGGACGTGGAGGGGGCCGGCAGCGTCGTGCTGCTCTGCGAGGATCGCCGCGGGTACAAGAACCTCTGCAGGCTCCTGACGCTCGGGCATGCGGCGGGGGGAAAAGAGGTGTGCCGGGTCACCCCCGCGGAGCTCGCTGACTTCCGTCAGGGGCTGGTCGCGCTCAGCGAAGGGACCCCCCAGAATCTCTTGACCCTGGCCGCGCACCTCGGGACGGAGCGGCTGTTCGTCGAGGTGCAGCGGCACATGGACCCGCGCGAGGAGCGGGAGAACCGCCGCCGCATCGACGCGGCGCGGGCCCGCGGCCTGCGAGTGGTGGCCGGCTCCGGCGTCCGGCACGCGGTCCCGCGGGGAAAGCCACTGTTCGACGCGCTCACCTGCATCCGCCTGAAGACCACGCTGGACGAGGCCGGCCGGCGCCTCTCGCGCAACGCCGAGCGCCACGTCCGGCCCCCCGGCGAGATCGCGGCGCTCTTCCGGGACGTCCCCGAGGCAGTGCGGCGGACGCGCGAGATCGCCGAGCGGTGCGCCTATACGCTGGACGACCTCGGATACGAGCTGCCCGAGCCGCAGTTCCTGCACGTCCAGTCCCAGGACGGCGAGCTCCGGCATCGGACCCTGGACGGCGCGCGCAGGCGGTACGGCGGGCCGGGCGGCGCGCGCTGGCCCAAGGCGGTCGCGCAGATCGAGCGCGAGCTGGCGCTGATCGCGAAGCTCGGGCTGGCCGGGTACTTCCTCATCGTCCATGACATGGTCCTCTTCTGCGGCCGCGAGAACGTCCTGGTGCAGGGCCGGGGCTCGGCAGCGAACAGCGCCGTCTGCTTTGCGTTGGCGATCACCGCCGTCGACCCGGTGGGCATGAATCTTTTGTTCGAGCGCTTCCTCTCCGAGGAGCGCACCGACTCGACCGGGCACAAGGCATGGCCGGACATCGACCTGGACCTGCCCAGCGGCGACCAGCGCGAGAAGGTGATCCAGCACGTCTACCAGCGCTACGGCGCAGCCGGCGCGGCGATGACCGCCAACGTGATCACCTACCGGGCGCGCTCGGCCTCCCGCGAGATCGGGAAGGTGCTCGGGCTGCCGCAAGAGGAGCTGGACCGGATCGCGAAGCTCTTGCCCCAGTTCGAGTTCACCACCGACTACGACTCGCTGCAGAACCGCGCGCGGGAGGCGGGGCTCGCCGTGGGCGACCGGCGGGTGGGCCTCTATCTGCAGCTCTGCCAGCAGATCGCCGGATTGCCGCGCCATCTCGGCCAGCATTCCGGCGGGATGATCATCGCCCGCGGCCGGCTCGACCAGATCGTGCCGCTCGAGCCCGCCTCGATGCCCGGCCGGATGGTGGTGCAGTGGGACAAGGACGACTGCGCGGACCTGGGCATCATCAAGATCGACCTGCTCGGCCTGGGGATGATGGCGGTGCTCGAGCAGGCGATCCCGCTGGTCCGCGCCCACGAGGGCGTCGAGCTGGATCTGGCGCAGCTTCCGCCCGACGACCCAGGCGTCTACCGGCTGCTGCAGACGGCGGACACCATCGGGGTGTTCCAGGTGGAGTCGCGCGCGCAGATGGCGACCCTGCCGCGCATGCGCCCCGATCACTTCTACGACATCGTGGTGGAGGTCGCGATCATCCGCCCGGGCCCCATCGTCGGCCAGATGGTGAACCCCTATCTCGAGCGGCGCTCGGGGCGGGAGAAGCCGTCGGTGCCCCATCCGTCGCTCTGGCCGGTGCTGGAGCGGACGCTGGGCGTGCCGCTCTTCCAGGAGCAGCTCATGCGCATCGCCATGACCGCCGCGAGCTTCACCGGCGGCGAGGCCGACGAGCTGCGGCGGGCGATGGGCAGCAAGCGCAGCCTGGATCGGATGAAGCGCATCGAAGAGCGGCTGCGGGAAGGGATGACGGCGAACGGGATCGCGCCCAAGGCGCAGGACGAGATCGTCCAGAGCATCACCTCGTTCGCGCTCTACGGCTTCCCCGAGAGCCACGCCGCCTCGTTCGCGCTGATCGTCTACGCCAGCGCGTACCTGAAAGTGCACCACCCGCAGGCGTTCTACACGGCGATGCTCAACTGCTGGCCGATGGGCTTCTACAGCCCGGCCACCCTGGTGAAGGACGCGCAGCGGCGCGGGGTGCGGGTGAAGTCCATCGACGTGGCCCGCAGCGACTGGCTGTGCACGCTGGAGCGCGCGGGACCCGAGGAGGAGCTGCGCTTGCGCCTCGGGCTGCGCTACGCCCGCGGGCTGCGGGAAGCGGCGGGCAAGAAGATCGTCGAGGAGCGGGCGCGGGCGCCGTTCACCAGCATCGCCGATCTGGCGGCGCGGACCGGGCTGCGCCGCGACGAGCTGACGGGCCTGGCGGAGATCGGCGCCCTCGCTTCAATCCCGGCCCGTTCCGGCGGCGCCTTTCCCACGCGCCGGGCGGCGCTCTGGCAGGCGGAAGCGGCGTCGCGGCGGGGACAGGGACTCTTCGCGCGGGTGGAGCCGCGGGAGGACGAAGAAGCGCGGATGTCGGACCCCACGGGCAGCATGGCAGCCGGTGAAACAGGTTTCGCCCCCGCGAAGGAGCGGCCCGAGATCCTCGCCCACGTGAATGCGCACCCGCGGGACCATGCGATCAAGTCGCTGCGGACGTTCGGCGAGGAAGTCCGCTCGGTCCAACTCGCCCCGGGACGAGTTGACTGCTCAACACAACCACTCGTGCCGGCACGAGTTGAACCCCCCGCCAATCGCGCCCGCAGCCCGCTGCCCGAGATGGATCTGCGCGACCGCATCGCCGCCGACCTGCGCGGCACCGGCATGACCGTCGGTCCGCACCCGGTGTCGCTGGAGCGGGAGCGACTGCGCGCCATGGGCGTCCACGCTGCCGCCGAGCTGCCGACGCTGCGCCGCAACAGCCGCGTCCGGGCCGCGGGGCTCTGCATCGTCCGACAGCGGCCTGGCACCGCCAAGGGATTCGTCTTCCTCTCGCTGGAGGACGAGACGGGCATCTCCAACATCGTGATCGACCCGCAGACGTTCGAACAGAACCGCCGCCCAATCCTGGCCAGCTCGCTGCTGGTGGTCGAGGGACGGCTGGAGAAGTACGACGGCGTCACCAGCGTGAAGGGCGACCGCTTCTGGGGGATCCACGATGCCGGGGACTACGAGATCCAGTCGCACGATTTTCACTGAGCCGCCGCGGGCTCCGAATGCGCGACGCCGTTCACCCGCAGGCCGCCCGCGACCCAGTCGCCGGCTCGGGCTCCGAACTCAATGGGTTGCCCAGGATGACGCCGGTTGCATGGTCGGACATGCGTGATTGCAAGGTACGCGTATCCAGGTGACCTTGAAAGCGCGTTGACCCTGCGGGCGGCGCGTGCGAGACCCCGCCGGTGCTCCGCGCCCTCCTCCTCGATCTCGACGGCACCCTGGTCGATACCCCGCAAGCGATCGTCGACGTCACGCAAGGCACGCTGACTGCCCTCGGCCTGCCTCCGGCCGATCCGCAGGCCATCAAGGACGGCATCGGGTTGCCGCTGCCGGTCGCGCTCGCGCAGCTGATCGGCACCGGGCCGGCCGGCGCCGCCGACGCGGTGGAGATCTACCGCGTCCTCTGGCGGACGCACGTCACGCCGCGCGTGCCGCAGCTGCTCTACCCGGGCGTGCGCGATGGACTGTCGGAATTGAAAAGGGCGGACCTCCGCATGGCGGTCGTCACCGGCAAGGCGCAGGACGGCGCCGATTCCACGGTCGCGGCGGCTGGCCTGCAGGACGTCTTCGACGTCGTGTTGGGCTACACCAGCGTGGCCAATCCAAAGCCGGCGCCCGACATCGCGCTCCTTGCGGCGGAGAAGCTGGGAGTCAGCGCGGATGACTCGGTGGTCGTCGGGGACTCCACCCATGACCTGGAGATGGCCAGCCGGGCGGGCATGCGGTCGATCGCGGTGACCTACGGCGCACTGCCGGAGGCGGCGCTGCGCGCGGCCGGTCCGACATGGGTCGCACACTCGTTCTCCGAGGTGGTGCGCATCGCCCGCGGACTCGCTAATGTCCGGTCGCCATGACCATCGCAACCACCGATCCCGCGACCGGCAAGACGATCAAGACTTTTTCCCCCGACTCCGATGCCGCCATCGACGAGAAGCTGGCCAAGGCCGCCGCCGTCGCGGCCCAGTGGCGCAAGGTGGCCTTCGCCGAGCGATCGCAGCGGATGTCGCGCGCCGCCGCGCTGCTCGAGCAGCGCAAGGACGCGCTCGGCCGCCTGATGACGCTGGAGATGGGCAAGCTCAAGAAGGCCGCCGCCGCCGAGATCGAGAAGTGCGCCGCCGGCTGCCGCTACTACGCGGAGAACGCGGAGCGCCACCTCGCTCCCGAGCCGGTGCAGACCGACGCGAAGCGGTCCGAGAAGCGCTTCCAGCCCCTGGGACCCGTGCTGGCGATCATGCCCTGGAACTTTCCGTTCTGGCAGGTGTTCCGCTTCGCCGCGCCCGCGCTGATGGCCGGCAACGTCGGCCTGCTCAAGCACGCGAGCAACGTGCCCCAGTGCGCGCTGGCCATCGAGGAGATCTTCCGCGAGGCCGGATTCCCCGACGGGTGCTTCCAGACGCTGCTGATCGGCAGCGACAAGGTGAGGAAGGTCGTCGAGGACCCGCGCGTCGTCGCGGCCACGCTCACCGGAAGCGACGCCGCGGGCCGCAGCCTGGCCAGCATCGCGGGCGCGCAGGTGAAGAAGACCGTGCTCGAGCTGGGCGGAAGCGATCCCTTCCTGATCCTGCCGAGCTGCGATCTCGACAAGGCGGTGCAGGTGGCGGTGGCGGCGCGCGTGCAGAACGCCGGGCAGAGCTGCATCGCCGCCAAGCGGTTCATCGTGCACGAGAAAATCGCGCCCGAGTTCGAGAAGCGCTTCGTGGAGAAGATGCGCGGGCTCCGGGTGGGAGACCCGCAGGACGACGCCACCGAAGTCGGGCCGCTCGCCTCCAGGCAGGTGCAGGAGGACGTGGAGAAGCAGGTTCGCTCCGCGCGCGAGCAGGGCGCGACGGTGGCCTGCGGCGGGCAACGCCTCGATCGCCCCGGCTTCTTCTTCGAGCCCACCGTGCTCCTCAACGCGAAGGGCACGCGGGCCTGGGAGGAGGAGGTTTTCGGACCGGTGGCCGCGGTGGCGCGGGCGAAGGACCTGGATACCGCCATCGCGCTGGCGAACGACACGCAGTTCGGCCTTGGCTCCGCAGCCTTCACCCAGGACGCGAAGGAGATCGACCGCCTGGTCGAGGAGCTGGAGGCGGGCCAGGTCTTCATCAACGGGATGGTGAAGAGCGACCCGCGCCTGCCCTTCGGCGGGATCAAGGCGTCCGGCTACGGCCGCGAGATCTCCAAGGAAGGCATCCGGGAGTTCGTGAACGTGAAGACCGTCTGGATCGGCTGAGGCGCTGTCCCGGCGCGCGTGTTAAGACAGCGCGAGACGGGGAGAGCGCGTGGCGACCATCATCACCGAGGAGTGCATCAACTGCGGCGCTTGCGAGCCGGAGTGTCCGAACCAGGCCATCAGCCAGGGCGAAGACATCTTCGTGATCGACCCCGCGCTCTGCACCGAATGCGTCGGTTTCCACGACGAGGAGGCCTGCGCCGCGGTCTGCCCGGTGGACTGCTGCATCCCGGATCCGGACAACGTCGAAGCCGAAGGCGATCTGCTCCTCCGCGCCCAGAAGCTGCACCCCCAGAAGCAGTTCCCGCCGCTCGCTTCGCTCCCCGCGCATCTCTCGCGGTTCCGCCGTCC
>DASQAS010000051.1:0-16592 GCA_035635635.1 Myxococcales bacterium
ATCTTCTCGAGCCTGACTGCCCATCAAGATCGTGGTCTTCCGAGGCAGGGTTCGCCGCCGCCATCCTTACGAGAGCCGAGATGCGTTGGGGAGATGTGCGCTGCCGGTGGCCGGGCGATAGTCGGCGATTCGGAGGAGGACGCCCATGCGGCCCAATGGACCAGGATCTCTCTGCCCGGGGCGCCCGCGCTGCAATGACGTCGCGGTCCGCAAGCGGAGCGACAAACCGATCATCACTCCGCCGAAGACCACCGCGTACGCGCCGACCCAGATGGTGACGAGGGAGACTCCGTCTACAGGAGGGGAAAAGGCGAGAAGCCCTCCGACCAGCGAGAGAAGCCCGGCCTCCTCGTTCCAGGACAGCGGTTCACGTGGCGTGCCAATCTGCCGGGTGTCGACGGCGAGACGTTTCAACCTGCAATTCAAGAGCGCGAACGGGCGGAACCGGGCGGTCCTGGAGTCTACTCTCCGGGGGTGGCGCCCGAAGTGTCCGCTCTGCTGGCGGCGCTGCCGGCGAGCCTCGAGAGCACCTGGAACAGCGAGGCCACGTCGCGCTCGCCGTAGCCCAGCTCTCTCGCCAGCGTGATGATCTCGTCGGACACCGCGGCGCCCGGAAGCGGCACGCCGAGGGTTTCCGAGGCGTCCAGCGCGAGCCGGAGATCCTTCTGCATGAGCCGCAGGCTGAACCATGGTTCCCGCGGCAGCTCGAGGACGAACGGGGCGCGGGCCTTCAGCATCGGCGATCCGATCGCGCTCGCCGTCATGATCTCGACCGCGAGCTCTCGGGCGATGCCGCCGCGCTCCGCGAGCAGGACTCCCTCGCTGAAGGCGAGCATCTGCTCGGCGATGCTGATGTTGATGGCGATCTTCATGAACAGCGCCTGCTCGTTCGTGCCGATCCGGGTCACCCGGGCGCCGAGCTCGCGAAGGAGCGGCTCCACACGCGCGAAGATCTCCGCGTCGCCCCCGGCCAAGATCTCCAGGCTGCCCTGGTCCGCGGCGTTGATGCTGCCGGAGACGGGGGCGCTGAGCATGGCGGCCCCCAGCTGCCGCGTGGATTCGGCGAACGCGAGCGCGGCGGCGGGACTGACGGTGCTCATGTCGATCCAGACCTTGCCGGGTGCGAGCCCGGCGAGGATGCCGTTCGGTCCGGAGGCGATCGCCGTCAGCGCGGCATCGTCCTGAATCATGCTGAAGGTCACTTCGGCGGAGCGGGCGACGTCGCGCGGCGTCTTGCCCCAGGTGAGTCCGCGCTCGATCAAGGGAGCCGCCTTGGCAGGCGTCCGATTCGTTCCGTACACCTCGTGGCCGGCGGCAAGAAAGCGGCCGGCCATCCGGCTCCCCATCGCGCCGAGCCCGACGAAACCAATCCTGGTCATCCCATCCTCCGATTCGTTGACGCCCTCCGACAGCACGTCACGTGCCACCGGCGCGTCCGACGCCGATCACATTGGCCCGGATCCTGCTTTCTCGAACGTCGTGATCCGTGCTGGGGAGCTGCTCGACGACTCACTGCTGCGCGACGACGCGCTCGCCGAGCGCGCGCGGCTGGGAAGCGCCACGGCGTTCGCGGAGCTCTTCACGCGGCACCGCGACGCGGTCCACGTCATCGTGAGAAACCTTTGCAGGACGGAAGCGGAGACTGAAGAGGTCCTCCGCGAGGCGCTCCTCAGCGCGTGGCGCAACCTCGCGCACTTGCCGCCCGGTGCCAGATTCTCGACATGGCTGTATCGGATCGCAACGAGCGCCGCGCTGGCGCGGGGCCCGCGCGAGCGACCGGCCATGGGCTGTTCCGTCGATGCGTTCCTGCCGGTGTTCGACGTGGCCGGCGGTCTGGTTTCCGGCAGCAGCACGCGCTGGCCCGACGCTCCGGGCGGACACTCGGAAAACATGGAAGTTACAGCTGCGCTCTTGCGGGACATGCTCCAATGCATCGACGATAGGGCCCGGGCAGCATTCGTCCTCTGTGACGTAGCCGGTCTCTGCCCCGAGGAAGCGGCCGTGATCGCGGGAGTTTCGCCGCCGGTGATGCGCAACGACGCACATCGCGCACGCCTCCTGCTCCGCGGCTTCATCGATCGCATGCCGAATGCGTTCGGTGAGCCCGCTCCCTGAGGCGGGTGATCCTGAGTCAGCGGCCGAGCTGCGTCCGTTGCGCTTCGGCGATGGCGACGGTGATCCAATAGCGCGCCGTATAGAGGTCTTCCGAATCGACTGCGCTGCGAGCGTTCTGCACGGCTCGCTGGGCTGGCAAGGGCAGCGCTGGCTCGGCCTGTTCAAGCGGTTCGAGCACATCGGAGTCGCCGGTCAGCAGGCGCTCATTGGCCGCGTACAGGGTGTCGAGGGCCGCCTGCGTCCGCTCGATCCGCTCCCGCGCCGCCGCCGCTTCCGCGTCCCGGCGCGCCTGCTCCTCCGCGAGCTGCTGCCGGACGCCGGCGAGCTGCTCGTCGACATCCTGCAGCAATTCGGTCTGCGGATCCGTGCGCGACCGTCCAAGCTGCTGTTCGAGCGCGGCGACGCGGGCGAGGAGCTTCTGCAACTCCGCGTCGGACGCGGAAGCGTCGGGCTGATCCGCTCTGCCGTCAGCCACGGGCGCCGAACGAGCCTGGTTGTCTGCCGCGTGCATCCGACGCGGAGGATCACCCAGCGAGATGGGCGCGGGGTCAGCGCTGGCGAGCACAGCGCCGCCGACACTCGCCAACGAGGCCGGCAGCTCGTGCCGGCTCACCTCGCAGCTTGCGCCCGGAGTGTCGTCGATGCCGGGAGACCGCCGAGCGCTGCCGGCAAAGAGAGCGAGCGCGGCGGCAGTCGCCAGCGCGATCAGGAGAGTTTTTGGTCGTCCGATTGGAGTCCGTGTCGTTGCCATCCTGGGTTTCCTGTTCATCTCGTGCGTCGTGCGACATCGCCTTCACGGATCGTGCCGAGCGTCGGACCTGCCAGCTCGATCGGAACGGCCGGGCGCTTGCAAGAGCTGCGATGATGCGGTTGACCATCCACCGGGCCCGGGAAGTCCATGCGCGGGCGGGCAGAGCAGCCCTCTGCCTGTGCGGCGGTGGCATCACCGGTGCACTCTTCGAGGTCGGGGTGCTGGCCGGCCTCGAGGACGTGCTCAGCCGCAACTTCGCAAGCGAATTCGACATCTACGTCGGGGCGAGCGCGGGCGCGAGCATTGCGAGCATAGTTGCGCAGGGATTCACGGCGACCCGCTTGTTCGAGGTACTGCGCGATCCGGGCGACGCGCTTTGCCCGTTCCGCCGGGAAAACGTCTACCAGGCCCGTTGGGTCGCCTGGCTGAGGGCGGCGGCGCGCCTCGCCCTGGAAGCGGTGCGGGCGGGCGTTCCCGGCCGGCTCCGCAAAGCGCTCGGCGAGCGCACCGCCGAGCTGCGATCGCTCTTTCCCCACGGCTTGTTCTCCACCGATCGGTACCAGCACTACCTGCGGGAATTCTTCGCCCGCGAGAACCTCTCCAACCGATTCGGCGCCCTCGCGCGCGAGCTGTACATCGTCGCCAACGACGTGGACTCGGCGTTGCGCGTCGTCTTCGGCGAGGGCGAGCTGCGCGATGTGGCGATCGCCACGGCCGTGGCGGCTTCCTCGGCGATCCCGCTTTTCTTCGAGCCGGTGCACATCGAAGGGCGCGATTATTTCGACGGCGCCATCGGAACGGCCCCGGTCGACGTCGCCATCGCGCATGGCGCGGATCGCGTGATCGTGGTGAATCCGGTGGTGCCCGTCCGGCCCGGCAAGCTGCGGGGCCGGAAGGTCCGCCACCTCGGACCGATGGCGGTGGTGGATCAGGCGCGCCGCATCTCGACGGAAGAAAGCATCGACCTCGGGATCAAACGACAGCTCGCGCAACACCCGCAGCTCGAGGTGTTGCTGATCGAGCCCGGTGAAAGCGATGCCCAGGCGCTCGGCGGCAATCCAATGAGCCTGGACGCCGCTGCCGCCATCCTCGACTCCACCCGCTCGAGCATGCGCGCCGAGTTGTGGAAGTCGACGGAGGCGCGGGGCTTCGTCGACCTGCTTGCCGGTTTCACGGGTCCGGAGAATCGCGAGCGGATCGCACGCTGACGGCGTCAGCTCCAGACCGACGCCCCGATGAGGAGGAGCGAGACCCAGACGAGCAGGGCCGCCTGGACCCGGCGGGCAGCGCGGCTGTTCGCGCGTTCCTCGTGTGGATTCGTCACGATCACCCCCCGCATCGATCCAGCATCCCGTCTTCGCTCGACGTCCATTCCTATGGAAAGAGGTCTTCACGATCCGTGCCGGCCTCGAAGCGCGCGCGGGAAGACCTGCGCGGCTCATCCATTTCGAATCCCTTCCGCGGAGGCTGTTCAGGATCCGGACAGTTCCTCTCAGCGCGCACATTCAAATGCACGGGAATCCGCCGGGAGAGACGTCCTCGCGGGCGGAAATCCCTGGGATGGCAGCGCCCTCGTTCCGGCTGGTGCGATCGCCTTGGCCACGAGCCTGTCAAAGCCGCCGACAACTGACGCCGATCCCGACACCGTTCCCGGGGTTCTTGGTGTCCGCAATGCGAGTCTGGGGCCGAGCGAGCGATTGGCACCAACCTTGCTCATCGCTTGCAGAGCCCCCTACACTCGAGGAGCAAAATGAGATTCGTCCTTGTCGCAGTGCCCCTGGTAGCGTTCGTCGCTTGCTCTCACGCCCAACCCGCGCCGGTTGCCGCTCCCGCCCCGCCTCCTGCGCCTTCGGTCCAGGTCATCGCCGAGCCGCCGCCCGCGCCGGTTGCCGCACCGGTCGCGCCGCCGCTCACCAACGTGAGCGTCTACTTCGACTACGACAGCTCCGAGCTGAGCCCCGAGGTCCGCGCCGTCCTCGAGGCGTTCTTCGATCAGGCGCAGAAGCACCCGGACCAGCGGATCCGCATCGAGGGGAACTGCGACGAGCGCGGCTCCCGCGAGTACAACGTGGCGCTGGGACAGCGGCGCGCCGACGCGGCGAAGAAGTACCTGACGAACCTGGGCCTGCCAGCGGATCGCATCACCACGATCAGCTACGGGAAAGAGCGTCCCCGCGCGGCCGGCCATGACGAAGAGGCCTGGAAGGAAAACCGCCGGGACGACCTCGTTCCGCAGGGCGCCGAGAAATCCGACGCAGTCAGCCAGCGCTGAATCGGCTGACGACAGGCGCTGCCCTCCTCCGAGGGGGCATCCGCTGACGACTCGCTGGCGTTAGGTTTCTGTCTGGGGGGCCCTGGTCCGGTCGGGATGCCGAGGGCCAGGGAGGTACTCGACCGAGGGCTGCCGGCGTATCGGCTGCGGGTACAAGCTCATCAGCTGCAGGATCTCGGCGGGCATGTCGGAGCTCACCTTCAAGCCCAGCCCCCTGGCCACGTCGAACGTGATGGGGAAGTCGTGGGTCCAGGTCCCGGTGGCGAGCAGCTCGGCGAGCTCCTTCGCCTTCTCGGAGTTCACGCTCCGCGTGAGCAGCTCGCGGGTGCTTTCCCGAATCTGGACCATGGCCTTCTCGGCCACGTCGGCGAGGATGAGGGTCTGGTCATCCACCTCGGCGATCGGCTTTCTCGACACGACCTTGATGAGCGAGGCGGCCGGGTACTGGCCGAGCTGGGGATCGACCGGACCCAACACCGCATGAGGCGACATGACGATCTCATCGGCGGCGAGTGCGATGAGCGTCCCCCCGGACATCGCGTAGTGAGGGACGAAGACCGTAACCTTGCCTTTGCGGGCGTGGATGGCGCGCGCGATCTGCGTCGCTGCCAGCACCAAGCCGCCCGGCGTGTGGAGCACGAGATCCACCGGGACGTCGGGATCGGTCATCACGCAGGCGCGGATGACATCCTCGGAATCGTTGATGTCGATGTACCGCATCAGGGGAAAGCCGAGCAGGCTCATCGTCTCCTGCCGGTGGACCAGGAGGATCACGCGCGAATTGCGTTGCCGCTCGAGGCGCGCCAGCAGGCGCTGGCGGGAATTCTCCAGAAGCCTCTGCTTGAGCACCGGCTGCAGGGCCGAGAGAACGAAGAAGAGCCAAACGATCTGCCCGAGGTCCATGCCGCTTCTCCCGGCGGACCGGCCTGGTTCAAGGCCGGTTCGCCCATGCCCCTTCGATGCCGTACTCGTCTCGCTCGAAGCGCCTGGGGCGCTCCCGCTCCGGCAAGATGAACAGCCGGTGAAGCAGGACGCCGGCGGCGAAACCCCCCACGTGCGCCCAGAACGCGATACCTCCCACCTGCGAATCCGACAAGCCGGCGAGCGCTCCGCCCAGCACCTGGCTGAGGAACCAGAAGAAGAGGTAGGTGACCGCGGGCAACCGGAAGAAGAAAGGAAAGAAGAAGATCGGCAGCAGCACGACGATCTGCGAGCGGGGGAACAGGATGAAGTAGGCGCCCAGCACTCCCGCGATGGCCCCCGACGCTCCCACCGTGGGGACGGTGGAGTGGGCATTCGTGAACCAGTGGGTGAGGCCCGCGGCCACGCCCGTCAATAGATAAAAGGCCAGGAAGCGGCCCGGCCCCATGCGGTCCTCGACGTTGTCGCCGAAGATCCAGAGCGTCCACATGTTGCCGATGACGTGGGCCCAACCGCCGTGCAGGAACATGGAGGTGAGGAACGGCCAGTAGTCGTCCACGGGGAAGCCGATCTGCCGCGCCCACTCAGGATGGGTGTAGCGGGCCGGGACGATCCCGAAGAGGTAGATGAGCCCCTCGAGGTCCTCGGGCCCGAGGCTCAGCTCGTAGAAGAAGACGAGGACGTTGATGGCGATGAGCGCCCAGGTGACGACTGGAGTGTGCCGGTGCGGAATGGTATCGCGAACGGGAATCAAGCTCGCATCCCAAGTCGGCAGCGCGGTACCTCAGCGCCGGGCTGATGTAAAGGGCCGGCCCCCATTGCCAGTCCACTGGACTGCTGAGGAGCCCTGCGGCGGCTCAACGCAGCTCGGAAGGCCGCGGCTGGATTTGCCGTGGGAAAAAAGCGCTCGAGCTCGGCCAGATCCTCCGGCGTGAACAGCTCCTCCAGATCGACCACGGAGTAGATCCGAGCCATTGGGTGCTCCTCATGCTCGGAGACCGCATCGAGCTCTGGGGCAGGCGAGCGAAGCGCGTCCTCCCCGCCATGGCCGCGCTCGCGCTGATCCGCTACATTGTCCGCCGATAGGCGCGATCGTGGCGCATCACGGCTGGGCAACAGCTCATGATCAAACCGCCGTTCCGCACCTGGGGCGAGGTCCGCGAGGGGTGGAAGACGCTCGTCTCGTATGAGCGCTTCGAAATCGTGGTGGCGCTTCTGCTCAGATGGGTCATCGGTGTCATCATCGTCGTCGCGCTGTACCGGCTGATCGCGGGCGTGGTGGACACCATCCTGCTGCGAGCGCTCAACCCGCTCGACCATGGGGTGTTCCAGCAAGTCTTCGGCGGGATCATGACGCTCCTGATCGCCCTCGAGTTCAACCATACGCTGCGCTACGTGGCGCCCGGCGCGCGAGGGATCATCCAGGCCCGGATCGTCATCCTCATCGCCTTGCTCGCGCTGTCGAGAAAGATCATCGTCGCCGACCTGTTCGAGATCCCGCCCGCCGCGCTCCTCGGCCTGGCGGCCCTGGCGCTGTCGCTGGGCGTGACCTACTGGCTGGTGCGCGACAAGGAAGAGGTCCGGCGAGCAAGGAAAGACGAACCTGCGCCCTCGCGGCCGGGCCCGGTCTGAGCTTCGGGAGGCTCCGTGCCGGAGGGAGAGGGCCGGGACATCGGAGCCGCGCTGCGCGAGGTTGCGCTCGGAGCGCTCGCGCGGACCACCGGATCCCCGCTCGTCGAAGGAAACGGAGTGCGCATCCTGCACGACGGTCCCGAGAACTATCCGGCCTGGGAACAGGCGATCGCCTCGGCGCGGCGATCGGTGCACATCGAGATGTACATCTTCCGTCCGGACCAGTGGGGAACGCGGTTCGCTGCGCTGCTTGCCGGGCGAGCCGGGGCCGGAGTCCGGGTACGCGTCCTCTGCGACTGGTTCGGGTGCTGGTCGACTCCGCGGCGCCTCTTCCGCGATCTGCTGCGCAGCGGCGGCGAAGTGCGGTTCTTCAACCCGCCGAGCGCGCTCAATCCCCTGGCGGGGCTGCGCAGGAACCACCGCAAGGTCATCTGCGTGGACGGTGAGATCGCCTTCGTCTCCGGCCTTTGCATCGCCGATCCCTGGATGGGCGATCGGGCGCGCGGCATCCCCCCCTGGCGGGACGTGGGCGTCGAGCTGCGCGGGCCCTCGGTGGCGGATGCCGAGCACGCCTTCGCCCAATCCTGGCGGGAGGCTGGGGGCACCGTCCGCGACGAAGAGCTCCCCATGCGCGAGTCGGTCGCGGCCGCCGGCCCGCACGGGGTCCGGGTGATCGCCTCCACGCCCGAGACGGCGAGCGTCTTCCGCATGGACCTTCTCGTCGCCTCGCTCGCGCGCGAGCGTCTCTGGCTGATGGACGCCTACTTCATGGCGAACGTCCCCTATCTTCAGGCGCTCCGCCGCGCCGCCGCGGACGGGGTCGACGTGCGGCTGCTCTTGCCATCGAACAGCGACATCGCGTGGATCGCCGCCGCGTCCCGTGCGCGCTACGGCTCCCTGCTCGACGCCGGCGTGCGGGTCTTCGAATGGCGCGGCCCGATGTTGCACGCGAAGGCGGCGGTCGCGGATGGGCTCTGGACCCGGGTGGGTTCGACGAACCTCAACGCCGGCAGCTGGTTGAACAACTGGGAGATGGACGTCAGCATCGAGGACGCAGGCCTCGCCCGCGAGATGGAAGCGCGCTACGAAGAGGACCTGCGGAACGCCGACGAGATCGTCCGAGGCGCCGGCGCCATCACCGCCCGGATGAGGTCGACCAGCGGCAGCGCCGACACGGGACCGCGCCACAAGGGCATGACCAGCGGGGCCGGTCCCACCGGGCGAGGCAGCGGCGGACAGCTTCTTCGCGGAGTGGGGAACCTTGGGAGCGCAGTGGGGGCCGCCGTCGCCGGGACGCGTCCGCTGGAGAGCTTTGAGTTCGGCCCTCTGATGACTTTCGGCGCCATCCTCCTCGTGGTCGCGGCCGTGGCCTTCTGGAAACCCTCCATCGTCATCTGGCCAATCGGCCTCCTGCTCGCCGCGCTCGGGCTGCAGTTGGTGGCCCGCGGCATCCAGGCGCGTCTCGCGCACCGCCGGCCGCGGACGCAGGGCGACGTTCGCCGGATCGTTCCTCCGGAATCCAAATGACGGAACCGGCGGGGCGACGCTCCCGGCGAGAACGGATTGCGCTGCGGCGATCGCGGCACCACCATTGCCCTGCGCGGCCTCGCCCCGGCCACCTTCTGCGCGGGTGAAAGCGCCTTGCAGGGGAGACGGACCGGCGTGCGGCCGCGCGTCACTTTCTCTAGCTGGCCGGGGGGGACCACGGCCACCGTTGCGACGATCCACCGGATGTCGCTGTTCGACCAAGCTCAAGGCGGCCCGGCCGCGGGGCGCTCGGGCAGTAGAACCCGCAGGTAAGCGAGAAAGGCGTCCAGCTCCCACGAACCATCGTAGCGTTCGCCGTTCACGAAGAAGGTGGGCGTGCCGTTCACCCCGCTGCGCGCGCCGGAGAGGAAGTCCGCCCGCACGCGGTCGGCGACCTCGTCCGAGTCCAGGTCGGCGGCAAAGCGCTCCATGTCGAGTCCGAGGGCCTCCGCGTAGGCGAGGAGATCAGCGTCCTCGAGGGCGTCCTGGTGCTCGAAGAGCATGTCGTGCATCTCCCAGAACCGACCCTGCAAGCCGGCTGCTTCTGCGGCGGCGGCGGCACGGAGCGCGTGCGGATGGACCTGCGCGAGCGGGAAGTTGCGCCAGGCGAAGAGCAGGTCGCCGCCCAGCGCCTCCTGTAGGACCTTCACGATCCGGTGCGCCCGGCCGCAGTAGGGACATTCAAAATCGCCATACTCGATCAGCTCGATGGCAGCATCAGGATTCCCTTGCACATGGTCTTGGGGCCCGAGGGGCGGCCGCAGCTTGCTCATCGCTTGATCCTTTCCATGCCCTCCAAGGCCTCGAGGATGCCCTCGGCGCCGGGGTTGATGCCGATGGGCGACACGTAGCTCCATCGGACGATGCCTTCGCCGTCGAGCACGAAGAGCGCACGCTCGGATACGCCTTCGCCCTTGCGGTAGACGCCGTACGCGCGCGCCACTTCGCCCTTCGGCTCGAAATCGGAGAGCAGCGCGAAGCGCAGCTTGCGGTCCTTGGCGAATGCCAGATGGCACCACACGCCATCGACCGAGAAGCCGAGCAGCTCCGCGCCCAGCCGGCGGAACTCGGGCAGCAATTCGTTGTAGACGGCCAGCTGGTCGGTGCAGACCGGGCTCCAGTCGGCAGGGTAGAAGGCGAGGATCAGCCGCCGCCCGCGAAAATCGCGCAGTGACAGGGGTTGATCCGGGGTGGTGTGGAGCGAAAAATCCGGTGCCCGCGTACCAGGTTCGAGAGCCATGTCGCCTCCCGCGATTCGATCGCGCCTCGATCGCCAGCGATTCTAACCACGATTCCTCTCGGGACAGGTCGGTCGCTCAGCGCTGCATGCGACCATGCCCCGGCCGCCTCGCGACGAGCGGCTCAGCGAGGTGATTCCGTTGCTAGGCAGCGCCTTCGCGGTTAGCTTTCGCGCGCCTGCGGTGCCGCCGCAGAAAATGGGCGCCGTGTGGCGGAGGTAATCATGGCGCAACGGAACACCGAAGGGACGCAGTCTCCCCGGCCGCCGGCGGGCAGCGAATCGGCAGGGCAATCCGACGAACGGAGTCAGCAGGGTGGAGAGCAGCGGGTTGCGCGCCGGACTGGCGGGTTGCAAAGGCGCTCGCCGGCTCCGCCGAGTGGACCGTTCGGGGGCCTGAGCCCCTTCTCGCTCATGCGTCGCATGCTCGAAGACATGGACCGCATGTTCGAGGGGCTCGGGAGCGCTCGCACCGGATCCGAGGGAAGCACGGCGAGAACTTTCGCACCGGTCTGGGCGCCGGCGATCGACGTGATCGAGCGGGATGGGCGCCTGATCGTGCGAGCGGACATCCCGGGACTTTCGCCAGAGGATATCCGGCTAGAAGTGCGGGACGGCGCGCTGGCCCTGGAGGGCGAGCGCCGGCAGGAGATCGAAGTCGAGGGGGAGGAAGGGGTCTACCGATCGGAGCGCGTGTACGGCCGCTTCTCGCGGCTGATTCCACTTCCTGAGGCGGCTGACCTTGACAAGGCCGCGGCGAGGTTCGAGAACGGCGTCCTCGAGGTGGAGATCCCCTTGCGCGAGGACGCGCAGCGTCGCCGGATCGAGATCCAGAGCAGGTCGAAGCCGCAGGAGGGATCGAAGCAGCAGGGACCTGCAGACTCCGCGGTCCATTAGCGTCCTGAGAGGAGCAGTCATGGCCAATGCGCCAAGCGCGACCAGCCCGATGGGGCCGGCTGCGGTCGATCCGTTCCAGGATCAGCAGATGGTGCGCAATCTCGCGCAGAATTGGTGGGCGCTCGTCATCCGCGGGGTGGCCGGAGTTCTCTTCGGCATCGGCGCGCTCGTCTGGCCGCCGGCGGCGGTCGCGGTGCTGGTGCTGCTCTTCGGCGCCTACGCGCTGATGGACGGGATCTTCAACATCGTGGCCGCCGTGCGCGCCCCGCGCGAAGGCAGGCGTTGGGGATGGCTGCTCTTCTCCGGCGTGACCGGGATCGCAACCGGTCTGATCGCGTTCTTCTTCCCGGGAATCACGGCGGTGGCCCTGGTGCTCCTGGTAGCGTCCTGGTCGGTGGTGACGGGCGTGGCCGAGATCATCGCCGCCATCCGCCTGCGCAAGCTGATTCGTCACGAGTGGCTCCTGATCCTTTCCGGGCTGCTCTCGGTCGCCTTCGGCGTCCTGCTCTTCCTGTTGCCCGCGGCCGGCGCCGTCGCGCTGGCCATCTGGATCGGGGCTTACATGCTCGTGTTCGGCGCGCTGCTGATCGGCTTCGGGATCCGCTTGCGCAGCTGGAACCGGACCAATCGCACCTCCGAGACCGGAGCGCCGGGCGCGGCCTTGCCGCGGCCTGCCTGACCGGTCGATCGCTGAAAGGACGAACCATGGCAGAGCGAGACGAGACCAAGGCGCAGTTATGCGACATCTGCCACCGCCGCCCGGCCGCGTTCCGGGTCACGGTGGTCGAGAACGGCCGGAGGCGGACGCTGGAGGTGTGCCGCGAGGACTATGCGCAGCTGCGCGCCCAGCAAGCCTCCCCGTTCGAGTCGCTGTTCGGCGGAAGCCTCTTCGGGGATGACATGCTGGGGGACTCCCTCGATGACGGCTTTCTGCGCCCATCGGGGCGCGCGGCCCCGCGACAGACCGGAAAGTCGGGACGCGACCGCGAGGCGACCGACGTCGGCGAGGTGCTCAGCGCGCAGGCCGAGGAGATCCTGCAGCAGGCGGCGCGCGTCGCCAGCGAGCGGGGCGCGCGCGAGGTCGACTCCGAGCATCTCCTTTACGCGCTGGCCGACAACGACGTGGTCCAGGCGCTCCTCTCCCGTCTGAAGATCTCGCCCAAGGACCTCAAGGCGCAGATCGACGAGATGGCCCCGCCAAAGGAGCGCAAGGGGTCCCAGCGCGGTGAGATCGGCGTCTCGCCGCGGGTGAAGGCGGCGCTGTTGGCCGCCTATACCGCCTCGCGGGAGCTGGGCCACAGCTACGTCGGGCCGGAGCACCTCCTGGTCGGGCTGGCCGAGGAGGAGGAAGGCCTCGCCGGAGATCTGCTCCGGCGCTACGGCCTCACCCCGCAGGCCCTGCGCCAGCAGATCGTGCGGGTGGTGGGCCAGGGCGCGGAGGAGGGCCGCGTCGAAGCGAAGAGCGAGACTCCGAACCTCGACAAGTACAGCCGCGACCTCACCGCGCTGGCCAAGAACGGCAAGCTCGATCCGGTGATCGGCCGCGCGCAGGAGATCGAGACGGTGATCGAGATCCTCGCCCGGAGGAAGAAGAACAACCCGGTGCTGATCGGCGAGCCGGGCGTAGGCAAGACGGCCATCGTGGAGGGCCTCGCCCAGCGGATGCTGGCGGGCGAGGTGCCGGAGGACCTGCGCGAAAAGCGGCTGGTGGAGCTGAGCGTCAACTCGCTGGTCGCCGGCACCCAGTACCGCGGCCAGTTCGAGGAGCGGGTGAAGCAGCTCCTCGACGAGATCTCGGCGCAGCAGGAGAAGCTCATCCTCTTCATCGACGAGCTGCACACCATCGTCGGGGCAGGCTCGGGGGGCGGCGAAGGCGGCCTGGACGTCGCCAACTCGTTCAAGCCGATGCTCGCCCGAGGCGAGCTGAACCTGATCGGCGCGACCACGCTCAACGAGTACCAGAAGCACATCGAGAAGGACGCAGCGCTCGAGCGCCGATTCCAGCCGGTGCTGGTCAGCGAGCCCACCGTCGAGCAGGCCATCACCATCCTGCGGGGCCTGCGCGATACCTTCGAGGCGCACCACAAGGTGACGATCACCGACGAGGCCGTCGTCGCCGCCGCCGAGCTGTCGGACCGGTACATCCGCGGCCGCTACATGCCGGACAAGGCGATCGACGTCATCGATCAGGCCGCGGCCCGCGTGCGGCTGCGCGGGACCTCCCGCCCCCCCGAGATCATGGAGGCGGCAGCCGCGCTGCAGCAGGCCCGCCGCGAGCGGGACTTCGCGCGCACGCGCAAGAACCACGAGCGGACAAAGGAGCTGGAGAAGCGCTTCGACGAGGCGCAGAAGGATCATGACCAGAAGCTGCAGAACTGGGAGAAGACGCGGCGCTCCAGCACGGCCGAGGTGGTGGTCGAGGACGTGGCGGAGATCATCTCGCGTCTCACCGGGGTGCCGGTGACCGAGCTGACGCAGGAGGAGCGGCAGCGGTTGCTCCAGATGGAGCAACGCCTGCACCAGCGCGTGGTCGGCCAGGAGGAGGCGGTCAAGGCGGTGGCCGAAGCGGTGCGGCTCGCCCGCGCCGGCCTCAAGGATCGGCGGCGTACCATCGCCAACTTCTTCTTCCTCGGGCCCACCGGTGTCGGCAAGACCGAGCTGGCCAAGGCGCTCGCCGAAGTGGTCTTTGGCGACGAGAATGCGCTGATCCGCCTGGACATGAGCGAATACCAGGAGCGGCACACCGTGGCGAGGCTGATCGGCGCTCCCCCCGGATACGTTGGCTTCGAGGAGGGCGGGCAGCTCACCGAGCGGGTCCGCCGGCGCCCCTACAGCGTGATCCTGCTCGACGAGTTCGAGAAGGCGCACCCGGACGTGCAGAACATCCTCCTCCAGGTCTTCGACGACGGCCGCCTGACCGATGGCAAGGGGCGGGTGGTGGACTTCACCAACACCATCATCATCTCCACTAGCAACATCGGGGCCGAGGTGATCCAACGGAATCTCATGGCCGCCGCGCGCGACCGCAAGGACTACGCCGCGCTCAAAGAAGAGCTGATGGTGCTGCTCCGCAAGTACCTGCGGCCGGAGTTCCTCAACCGCATCGACGAGATCATCGTGTTCCACGCGCTGGACCGGGCGCAGATCCGTGAGATCGTCGGCCTGCAGCTGGAGCGGGTGAAGCGCCTGGCGAAGGGCCAGGGGCAGACGCTGGAGTTCGACCCATCCCTGATCGACCACTTCGCCGAGGTCGGATACGAGCCGCAATTCGGGGCGCGCGAGCTGCGGCGGCAGATCCGCTCGCAGCTGGAGACGGTGCTCGCCAGCGCGATGTTGCGCGGCGAGGTCGGCGAAGGGGATACCGTCGTTTTCCGCTACGACCGCGCTGCCGACGCCATCCGCTGGGAAAAGAAAGGGGCCGCGGAACGAGCGGGCAGCCGCGCCGGAGAGGAGGAGGAGCGCGCACCGCGGGGCGAGCGGGAGAGTCCGCGCCCGGCGGCGCACTGAGCGCGATCGAACCGAGTCCCACGTCGCCTGGCGCTGGTAACCCTCGAAGCGAGTGAACCGTGAATGTCCGGACATGGATCGTACTGGCGGATGCAGCGACGGCGAGGATCTACCAGCCGCAGGCCAATGGGCGCGACTGGACGCCGATCGCCGAGCTCAACCATCCGGAGAGCCGCGCGAAGGAGTCGGAGCTGGGAAGGGACAAGCCCGGCCGGGTGAAGCAGAGCGGGGGATCCCGCGCCGCGATGGAGCGTCCCACTCCGCGCAAGGAGGTGGAGATCGAGAAGTTCGCGCGGCAGATCGTGAAGACGTTGGACGATGCCCTGCTCCGGAAGGCATACGACCACCTGGTCCTGGCCGCCCCGCCGGAGCTGGTCGGCGTCCTGCGCAAGCTGCTCCCCCGGCGAGTGGAGGACCGCATCGCCGCGACCGTCGAGAAGGACTACGTCCATCTCGATCCGCCCGAGGTTCGCGACCGCCTGGAGAAGCAGCTCGCGGCCAGGTAGGGCGGGGCGTCATGCGCGGGATTCCGCAGACGATGCGGGCGGCGGTGATCCCGCGGTTCGGCCGACCGGCGGTGCTCGAACTGCGCCGGCTGCCGGTGCCGGAGATCGGAGCTCGCAGGAACGTAGGCGCGGATCAGATGGCAATCAGCCACGCAGTGCCGCGTCGGCCTTTTGCGCGCGCCCGAGGCGCCGCTCCACCTCTGCCCAGTGGATGTTCTTGAAGAATGCCTCGATGTAGTCCTTGGCCGACGCGCCGTAGTCGATCGCAAACGCGTGCTCGTACATGTCCATCACCAGCAGCGGGGCGCCGAACGCCACCGCGGTGGTGTGGTCGCCTGCCCAATAGATGCGCGGGCCGTGGGCGTCGAAGTCCCAATCGAGGATGGCCCACCCGCTGCCGCCACCGAGCGAGTTGCCGAGCGCGCGGAACAGCTCCTCCCAGCGCGCGCGTGAACCGTAGGCCTGCACCAGCACGCGTTCGGTCTGCGAGCCCGCCGCCTTGCCGTCGCCACCGAGATTTCCGAAGTACATCTCGTGCAGGATCATGGAATTGGTGAACTTGAGCTTGGCGGCCTCGAGCCCCGCGACGGTGAAGCCGGGTGTATCGGGGCCTACTTTGGACAGCTCCACTTCGACCTTGTTCAGGTTCTTGACGGCGCCCGCGTAGTTGTTGTCGTGGTGCGATACGAGCAGCTTCTCGGAAAATCCCGACAGCTTTTTCGGGTCGAACGGCAATGGCTGGATCGCATGCTTGCCGAGGAAGGCGTCGCCGCGCGTCGCGGTATCGCTGCTCTTCTCGCTGGATTGCGCCATCGCCGCGCCGCCGATCAGCATGCTTCCCGCCAGGATGTCTCGCCGGGTCATCATGTCGTGCTCCCAACCAGGTTTGCGTGTGCAGTACTCGTGCGCGTCGTTGGCCACGGCCCACTCGCGCCCAAGCGATGTATCAACCGTAGATGAGGTTGTCGACCCATAGATTCAGTTGCATCAGAGAAACGTCCGCCACAACCTCCGGCAGAAGCGGGGGTGTTCCTGGAGGACTCAGACGGCTCTTCCACTCACCACCGATCGGCCGGACCGTACGGTGCACGCGGCCACCCGAGCAGCGGCTGGCAAGTTCTTGCTCGCGCGGCTCGGTTCGTTCTTCGCCATCGCGCCGCTCGGGGCGTGGACGGCCGTCCACCTCTGGAGCAGCCTTGCGGCGTTCGATTCTCCGAGGGCGTGGCA
>DASQAS010000052.1:0-5570 GCA_035635635.1 Myxococcales bacterium
CCGGCATTGTCGGCCACGTTCTCGCCGAGCGTCAGATTGCCGTTCAGCGTGGCGCCTTCGATCGCGGAGTACCCGCCGTACTGGCTGGCGACGCACGAGGCGCGCTGGCGGAACGCCGCGTCATCGGCGGGCGTCCACCAGTCGGTGAGGTTGCCCGTCGGATCGAAGCGGCGCCCGGAGTCGTCAAAGCCGTGCGACATCTCGTGCCCGATCACGGCGCCGGCGCCGCCGAAGTTCACCGCATCGTCTTTCGTCGCGTCGAAGAACGGCGGCTGAAGGATGCCGGCGGGGAAGACGATCTCGTTGAGCAGCGGGTTGTAGTACGCGTCGCTGGTGGGCGGCGTCATCCCCCAGCGGCCCCGGTCCGTGGACTTGCCGATGGTCCCCCGGAAGTCGTCGACCACGAACTTGCGGCCTTCGACCACGTTGTCCCAGGCCGATGCCTCCCGGTGGATCTTCACTCCCGAATAGTCCTTCCACTTGTCCGGGTAGCCGATCTTCGGGTTGAAGGTGGCGAGCTTCTCCAGCGCCCGCTTGCGCGTCTCGGGCCCCATCCAGATGAGGCCTTCGATGATCTCCTTCATCGCGGCCAGCTCGTTCTGCACCAGCTCCTGCATGCGCGCCTTCGCCGCCGGCGGGAAGTAGCGCTCCACGTACTTGCGGCCCAACGCTTCACCCAGGCGGAAGTCGGACGACTCCGCGCACCGCTTCCAGCGCGGCTTCAGCTCTGCCACGCCGCCCAGGTACTTCTGGTTGAAGGCGAACGACTGGTCCACGAGCGGCCTGGACAGGAAAGGCGCCGCCGACGCGAGCAGCCGCCACTTCAAGTAGGTCCGCCAGGCGGGGAGCGGCGTCTGCGTCAGCTCCTTCTCGAACTGCGCCATGAACGCCGGCTGGTCGACCGTCAAGTCGCCCTTGGGCAGCTTCGCCTCGTCGTAGAACGCCACCCAGTCGAAGTGTGGAGTCATCGCCTGGAGCTGGGCAAAGGTGGTCGGGTGATCGAGGTTCGTCGGGTCACGCAACGCCACGTTGTCGAGCGACGCCTCTGCCAGCCGCTTCTCGAAGGCGAACACCGTCTCCGCCGCCTGCGCTCCGTCGCGGATGCCTGCGAGCTCGAACATCCGCTGCACGTGCGCCCGGTACTTCTCGCGCGCGTCGGCGAAGCGCGGCTCGGGCTTGAGGTAGTAGTCGCGATCGGGCAACCCCAGCCCGTCCGCCGAGACCTCGGCGATGGTCCGGCTTGGCTCGTGCAGATCGGGCTGTGAAGCGAGGGCGAACGGCGCGCTCGCCAGCAAGTCCTGCAGCCGCCGGATGGCGCGCTGGAGATCGGCCGGGGTCTCTATCGCGTCGATCGACGCCAGCATGGGCGCGATCGGCTTCGTTCCCTCCGCATCGGCGCGTGCCTCGTCCATGCAGGCGGCATAGTCGTCGCCGACGATCTGCTCGACGCTGCCCTTGGGCCAGTCCGAGCGCTTCGAGACCTCCTCCAGGATCTCCTTCAACCGCTCCTTGTTGTTCTCGCCCGCCTGCCAGCGCCGGCTCCAGCGCGTCATCGACGCCGGAATCGGGTTCGCCTTGCGCCAGGACCCGTTGGCGAACTCGTAGAAGTCGGTGCAGGGACCGACGCCGGGATCGAGGTCGCCCAGCTCGATTCCATGCTGCTGTGACTGCGGCGGCGCCTGCGGAGGGGCCTTCTGGGAGGCGCAGGCGGCGAGCGCCACCGCGAGGAGCAAAACGCGGGCAGGGTTCATCTCGCAAATACGCCTCACGCGGCGCCGAATTTCAACCGTTCCCAGCCCTACAGAATCGTCACCGCTTTGACCGCGGACCCGCCCTTCCTTACGTTGGCGGCATGCACCTCATGGCAGCCGCCGGCGCGACCACACCGCACCTCGGGCACCTCTTCCCCCTCTGGAGCGTCGTCCCCTTCGCGCTCATGCTGGTCTGTATCGCGGTCCTGCCCCTGTTCGCCGGCCGGTTCTGGGAGCACAACCGCAACAAGGTGCTCGTCAGCGCCGTCCTGGGCGCGCCGATCGCGGCGTGGACGGCCATGCTGGACGGGCAGGCCTTGCTGCACGCCGCCAACGAGTACGTCGCCTTCATCCTCCTGCTCGGCGCCCTGTTCGTGATCTCGGGCGGGATCGTCGTCCGGGGGACCCTGGCCGGGACGCCCGGCCTCAACGCGATCCTGCTCGCCATCGGCGCGGTCCTCGCCTCGCTGATCGGGACCACCGGCGCGTCGATGCTGCTAATCCGGCCGCTCTTGCGCGCGAACTCGGTCCGCAACCGCAAGGCGCACGTGTTCGTCTTCTTCATCTTCGTGGTGGCGAACGGCGGAGGGCTGCTCACGCCCATGGGCGATCCGCCGCTCTTCCTGGGTTTTTTGCGCGGGGTCCCCTTCACCTGGACGCTGCGGCTCTTTCCGGCCTGGCTGCTGGCGAACGGCGCGCTCCTGATCCTCTTCTACATCATCGACTCGACCATCTTCCGGCGTGAGGACCTCGAGCGGCCGGAGGATCTCGACCGGGTCGCGGTCGCGCACCGGGTGCCGGTCCACATCGCCGGCAAGCGCAACCTGATCTTCCTGGCCGGCATCATGGCGGTCCTGCTGGCCTCCGGGACCCTGGGGCTACCGGCGCTGGTCCAGGATGCGGGAATCCTGGCCATGGCCCTCCTCTCGCTCTGGACCACGCCCAAGGGATTGCGGCCCGAGAACGGCTTCAGCTGGGCGCCGATCGCGGAGGTCGCGGCGCTCTTCGCCGGGATCTTCGCGACCATGATCCCCGCCCTGGCCATCCTCAACGCGCGCGGCGCGGCGCTACAGCTCCAGGAGCCATGGCACTACTTCTGGGCCAGCGGCGCGCTCTCGTCCTTCCTCGACAACGCGCCGACCTATCTCACGTTCGCCTCCGCAGCCAGCGGGGCCGTGGGAACCAGCGCGGACGATCTGGGCCAGCTGCTGCTCAGCGAGAGGGGGGCCGCGCTGCTCGCGGCCATCTCGATGGGGTCGGTGTTGATGGGAGCCAACACGTATATCGGCAACGGGCCCAACTTCATGGTGAAGGCCATTGCGGAGCAGGCCGGGGTCCGGATGCCCGGGTTCTTCGGGTACATGGCGTACAGCGGGGCCATCCTGATCCCGCTGTTCGTGCTGATGACGTGGGTGTTCGTGGCGTAGCCGCGCGAGTTCCGAAAGCACCGCACCCCGATCCCCGAACCCGTAAAACCCAGCGACGAGATGAATCCTACAGCTCGCGCCGCGGCCGGTCGCCGTTCCCGAGCTCCTGGCTCGGACGCATCGCCCCGTTGCCCTCGGTCGGCGCCGCCGCGGGCACGCCCCCAGGACGCAGCCGGCGGATGTCGAAGAAGCCCTGCCGGTTGGCGCGATTCGTCGCGAGCAGCAGCAACGTCAGGACGATGTACACGCCGGAGTAGACGTAGCGGACCGTCGGAGAGGGGAACATGAGCTGCGTGGCGAAAAGCGCGACCACCAGGCCCGCCTCGAACAGCGTGAACTGCAGATTCGCGATCACCGCCACCGCGAAGAACGACTGCGTCGCCGTGAGCAGGAACTCCTCCCGCTGCCGTGGGTCCAGCTTCATCACGCCGACGTGGCCCGACGAGATCGAGAACGCGAGCGGGAGCGTCGCGATCAGGAGCGTCCACTGGTTCACCGTGGAGGAGACCAGCGTTCCGATGCTGGCGCCCGGATTCAGCCGCAGCGCGAAGAGGATGGCGACGATGAACTCCGGGGACTCCGAGGCGAGGGGCGCGAGCCACTGGACGAGCAGGAACTCCTCGATCCCGAGGGAGCGGCCGGTCGCGAGCAGGCTCTCCGCGAACGGCTCGGCGGCGAGGAAGATGGCGAGGCCCGCGATGGCGAAGAAGGCGATGCAGACCAGCCGCCGCTGCAGCTTGGGCAACGCGCCGATCAGCTCCGAAGGTCCGCCCTCCAACTCGGGCTCCTCCATCCCAGCCTTCGACGCGGAGACGATGTAGAAGATGAAGATGGTGAAGAGCACGCACGTGTCGATCAGGGAGAGCGTTCCCTTGAGCGGGATCACCAGCGAGTAGAGGGTCGCCAGCGTGAGGTACGAGACCTCCATCGAGTGCGACGGCTCCAGATCGACCGCCTTCTTGCGGGTCTTGATCCAATAAATGATCACCACCGACGCCCAGCCCAGCCCGATCAGAAGCCGGTTGGCCCCCGTCATGTTGGCCGCGGCGTACTGGACGTACTTGGGGTCCTTCCCCGCCATCCAGGCGAAGTAGGCGTCCACCGCGTACTCGGGCAGCACCGCGATGAGCGCGAGCGCGGCTAGCGCGAGACTCTGGGGAATGTCGAGCTGCGCCACGTCCGCGGCCCAGGAGAGCAGGATCGCCGCCCCGAAGATGCCCACGCCCGAGCAGATGGTGGTCCAGTAGTGCGGCATCTGCACGCCGGCCAGCCGCAGGATGATCCACTGCGAGGCGATGAGGATCGCGGCGAGCAGCCAGAGGATGTGGCTCGTGCGTTTCTTTGCGCTCATCGGGCCTCCGTGGGCCTTCCCTGCTCGGCGGTGGCGCCCTCACCCGGCAGCGCCACTCCCATTTCGTTGCCGGAGGTGGCCGCGGCCCTCGCCAGCTGCCGCTTGCGCCGCCAGAGCGAGATGGCGGGGAGCAGCAGGAAGAAGACGGCGACAGCGCTGATCACCGCGGCGATGGGCCGGCGGAAGAAGATGAGCAGCGACCCCTGCGACATGATCAGGCTCTGGCGCAGGGCGTTCTCGGCGAAGTCGCCCAGGACCAGCGCCAGGACCAGCGGGGCCAGCGGGTAGTCCAGCTTCTTGAAGATGTACCCGATGACCCCGAAGATGATCATGTACCAGATGTCGATCATGTTGTTGTGCACGGCGTAGGCGCCGATCGCGCAGATCACCGTGATGAACGGGGTCAGGATCGCGAAAGGCATCCGGAGGATCGCGGCGAAGAGCGGCACGAACGCCAGGACCATGATCACGCCGATGATGTTCCCGGTGTACATGCTCGCGATCAGTCCCCAGACGAAGTCCGGCTGCTCCTTGAAGAGCATGGGTCCCGGCTGCAGGCCCCAGATGATCAGGCCCCCGAACATCACCGCGGCCGTGGGCGAGCCGGGGATGCCCAGCGTGATCATCGGCAACATGGCCGCCACGCCGGCGGCGTGCGCGGCGGTCTCCGGGGCGACCACGCCCTCGAGCTCGCCCTTGCCGAAGCGCTCGGGATGCGCCGACGCGCGCTTGGCGAACGCGTAGCTCATGAACGACGCCGGGGTGGCGCCGCCCGGCTTGAAGCCCATCCAGAAGCCGATCACGCAGCTGCGCAGGAACGTGCGCCAGTACCGGGAGATGGTCTTCCAGGTCTCGAAGACCACCTTGGGGTTCATCTTGGTCCGCACGCCCTCGAACTTCAGGCCCTCTTCCACGCTGAGGAGGATCTCGCCGATGCCGAAGAGCCCGATCACCGCCACGATGAAGTCGAAGCCCGACATCAGCGGGGTGAGCCCGAAGGTCAGGCGGAGCTGCCCGGTCACGATGTCGAGGCCTACCGCG
>DASQAS010000053.1:0-14317 GCA_035635635.1 Myxococcales bacterium
GCCCAGAAGGCCTTCTTCCAGGAGAAGGACCGCTTCTCCACGCTGACCGGCGAAGTGGGCTTCGAGCCGGAGCGCAACAACCGGTACGCCTACTTCCTCGCCCCAGGCACCACCATCGAGCTGCGCGACACGACCACGATCATCCAGGCGACGACCTACACGGGCGTCGCGGTGGATACGTTCAAGTACACGAGCGCGCTCAACCAGCCGTACGCGGACACCATCTGCGGCTCAAAGGCGGGTCTGACGGGCGCGCCGGCCACCCGGTTCGACGCGGTGGCCATCGGCAACATCGACGCCGACGCCTTGGTCGACCAGTGGAGCATCTCGTCCAACTCCCGGATTTTCACGGCGGGTGGTAACTGCACCGCCGACCAGAACAACCCCTCGGGCGAGCCGGCGAACGACCAGAACGACGTGAACTTGTAAGAGACGTACCGTTGGAAAACGAGGCGCGGGGAGCGGCCCCTGGGAGGGAGCCGTTTCCCGCGTCTCTCTTTTTGGGCGGGTCTTGGGTTGGGGTCTCGGCGCTTTCGCGCCTCGTTGGTCCAGGTTCGGGTTCGGGTTCGGGTTCGGGTCAGCGTTCAGGGTTCGGGTTCGGGTTCGGGTCAGCGTTCAGGGTCCGGGTTCGGGTTTCGGTGTTGCGGCTAAGGAACTCCATCGTCCTCGACTCGGCGTAGAAGCGGGGTTTCCATGGAGGACCCTCCACGAATCCGAGGTGGCCGCCCTTGGGGGACAGCTCGACGCTCACGAGCGGGTTCCTGGGGCGGGGGATGCAGTGCGAGGGGATGAACGGGTCGTCTGCTGCGGACAGGAGCAGCAAGGGGATCCGGACGCCCTCCACGAAGGGGCCGCTGGAGCTCTGGGTGTAGTAGTCGGTGGCGCCGGAGAAGCCGTGGATGCGCGCCGTCAAGGCGTCGTCGAACTGGACGAGGGTGCGTGAATTGCGCACGCGGGATTCGTCGGCGGCGCCGGGGAAGCGCCGCAGCTTCTCCAGCGACTTGCGCTTGAGGCTCCGGAGGAAGCGAGTGCGGTAGACCCAGCGCCAGAAGCCGGGGCCGTCCAGGGTCTCGGCGCAGAGCTTCAGATCGAAGGGCACGCTGAGCGCGGCCGCCGCCTTGATCTCGCGGAGGACCGAGCCGCCCTGCTCGCCCAGCCACTTCACCAGGACGTTCCCGCCCAGCGAGAAGCCGGCGATCGCGATGCGGTCGGCCTCTCCGCGGGCCCGGCGCACCAATTCGTCGAGGTCGCCGGTCTCGCCCGAGTGATAGGAGCGCACCAGGCGGTTGATGTCGCCCGAGCAGCCGCGAAAATTGAGCGCCCACGCGCGCCAGCCGCGCGCACGCGCCTGGGCGAGCAGGCCGCGCACGTAATGGGCAGAGCTGGAGCCTTCCAGGCCGTGCAGGACCAGGAGCAACGGAGCCTCTCTTGGGCCCGCCAGGCGGTCCACGTCCACGAAGTCCCCGTCGGACAGCTCCCAGCGTTCGCGCTTCACCGGCACGCGCGGAACCGGCCGGAAGAGCGGCCCGAAGACGGTCATCAGATCCGGATGGGGGAGCCAGCGGGACGGCGCGTACATCACAGCTCCGCGAGGAAGCGCGCGATCCGCGCGGCGACCAGCGCCCGGCTCTCCACCATGGGCAGGTGTCCGGAGCCGGGCAACGTTTCCACCGATCCGCGCCGCAAGTGCTTGCGGAAGTATTCGACGCTCGAGGCTGGAAGGATCCGATCGCCTTCGCCCCAGAGGATCAGCACCGGCTTGTCGATCGCGGAGAGGACGTCCTCGCCGATGCCCGGGACGTCGGATCCCAGCTCCGAGACGAACTGCTGCACGGCCGGAGATGCCCAGTGCCGGCCCAGGTCCCGCGCGAACCACCAGACGAGCCGCGGGGGACGCAGGTAGAGGCGCCGGTTGACCTCCAGCGCCGCCGCGGCGCTGCCGCCGCGGAAAGCCTGGATCACCGCCTCGCGGTCGGTCCCGGCCAGCGGCGCCCCCGCCGGGTTCAGGCCGACCACGCCCGCGGTCCGCTCCGGCAGCGCGGCCGCGGTGAAGAGGCTGAGCGCGCCGCCCAGGGAGCTGCCTACCAGGACTGCGGGCTCGCCGACGTCCTGGAGCGCCGCGCCCACCGCCTGCGCGCACTCGAGGATGGTGGCTGGCGCTTCGCCGCTCTTCAAGACGGACCGGCCGTGGCCGGGAAGCTCCAGGGCGACCACGCGGCGCGAGGCGCGCAGCACCGCACGGACGATGGGGAGGAACCCCGCCGCATTTCCTCCCAACCCGTGCACCAGCAAGACGGGCGGCGCCCGTCCTTCGCCGCGGCGATCGTAGAGGTGCAGGTTCCGGGTTCCCGCGCGGAGGAGCCGCGAACGGAATCCGGACGCCCGGAACGCGCCGTGCGCGGCGAGCCACAGGGCGCGCAGGGGGAGGATCATGGAGGCCGGATGATAAGCTCAACGGATGCTACGCGTCCTGATCGCGATCGCCCTCGCGCTCCCGGTCTACGAGCTGCTGCGCTGGCAGCTGCTCCGCCGCGCGCGGGAGGCGCTGCTTCGCAAGGCGCGCGGATACGCCGGGCGCCATGGCGTGCGCGTCGACCTGTTCAAGTTCGGCGGCAAGCAGCTGGTGCGCGAGGAGCTGCTCAACGACCGCGCCGTGACGCGGGCGATGGCCGCGGCGGCGGACGCCGGCGAGCGGCCGACGGAGGTGCTCGAGCGCGTGGAGCGGTACATCGACGAGATCGTCCCGGCCTTCTCGCTGACCGCGTACTTCGAGCTGGGGATGCGGCTGGCGCGCGCCGCCATCGGAGCGGTGTACCGGCCGGTGATCGTGGTCCCTCCCCCCCGCTTGCCGGAGAACGCCACTGCCGTCTTCCTCATCAACCACCGCAGCAACTTCGACTACGTAGTGGTGGGCTGGGCGCTCGCGCGCCAGGTGGCGATCAGCTACGCGGTAGGGGAGTGGGCGCGCGTGTTCCCGCTCGACGCGCTCTTCAAGGCCTTCGGCGGATTCTTCGTGCGGCGCGGATTCCCCGACCCGCTCTACCACACGGTGTTGCGCCAGTACCTGCAGCTGATCACCCGACGGGGGGTTACGCAGGGCATCTTTCCCGAGGGCGGCCTGACGCGGGACGGAGCGCTGCGGCCGCCCAAGGTGGGTCTGCTCGACGCGCTGCTGCAGCTCACCGAGGAGTGCGAGCTCTACTTCGTGCCGGTGGGGATCAACTACGACCGCGTCCTGGAGGACGAGGTCCTGCTCGCCGAGCTGCGCGGGCGCGACCGGCCTCCCACGCGCGCGGAGAAGCTGCGCGGCGCGCTGCGCCTGCTGTTGGTCGTGCCCTGGCGCACGGGCGTGAACGCGCTGCGCGTCGCGGTGGGCCGGCTGCAGCGGCACGGGTACGTGGCGGTCGCGTTCGGCGAGCCCCTGCGGTTTCGCGACCTGCCCCAGTTCCGGGACGTCGCCCGGCTTCCCGACGAGCAGCGCCGCGCGCGCGCCAAGGAGATCGCCGCGCTCCTGATGGACCGCATCGCGCTCTGCATCCCGGCCACCCCGGTCGCGCTGGTGGCGCGGGCGGCGCTCGACCTCTCCTGCGATGCGTCGGAAGGCGAGATGCTCGCGCGCGTGCGCGAGCTGCGGGAGCGGCTGGAGGCGGCCGGCGTTCCATTGGCGCTCGGGCGGGAGTTCGATCCGCATCGCAAGGCGAGAGTGGAGCTGCGGGAGGACCTGGCGCGCACCCGCGACCTTCTGCGTCTGGAAGGGGACCTGCTCGCGGGCGAGGAGGCCGAGGAGATCCTCCGGCTCGGCCTGGAACGCCTGACGAGGCGGCAGGCGCTCGCCCGCTCGGCCGGCCGGATCCGGGCAGGCCGCCATCCTCATGCGCGCGACCTGCTCGCATATTACGCTCGCTCGCTCGCCGCGCTGGAGCGGCCGGGCATCCGAGCGCTGGAGGCACGGCTCGTCGGCACTCCTTAGCTTCGACGCATGGCCGACCTGCTCGCCAGCGCCGAGCCACGCCGACTGGCGGACTTCCTCCGCGAGAACCGCGACGACATCCTCGCGAAGTGGGAGTTGGAGGTCCGCAGCGTCCGCGCCGCGAGCAGCTTGGCTCGGCCGCTGCTGGTCGATCACCTCCCGGAGCTCCTCGAAGACCTGGCGGCCTTCGTCGACGACGTGCGCACCGGGCACGAGGTGGGGCCGCCGGACGAGGTCCCGCAGATCCACGCGCTCGAGCGGCTCGAGGTGGGCTACGACCTGTCGGAAGTGGTGGCCGAGTACTCGATCCTCCGGCGCTGCATCACCGAGCTGGCCTCCAACCGGCACACGCCGGCCCTCCGCTCCGCGGAGCTGCCGCGCCTGCACGACGCCATCGACCAGGCCATCGCGACAGCTGTGGTGCGCTACGCGGAGGCGCGCGAGCGGACGCTGCGCGCGCTGGACCGCATCTCGGCCGCTGCGCTGGTGCACCACGACGTCGAGTCGCTCCTGCCGCGCATCCTCGACGCGTTCCTCGGCACCACTGCCTCGGTGGACACGGTGGCGCTGGCGCTGCGCGAGGACGGCGTGATGCGGGTGCGCGCCGCCCTGGGCTATCCGCCTCCCGGGCCGGTGGACACGATCACGCCCGAAGACGGATTCTGCGCCCGCGTGAGGCGCGAGGGCGCGCCCGTGTTCGTGCGCGACGCGTCGGCGGATCCGGACCTGAGCCGGTTGCCGATCTGCGCGGCGGGGACGCTGGCGCTCTACGGCGTGCCGCTGACCATGGGCGCGAGCTTCCTGGGCGTGGCGGTGATGGGGTCGCGCTCCTCGCGCGAGTTCTCGCAGGAGGACCAGCTCCTCTTCCGGACCATGGTGCACCGGGTGGCGGCGCTGATCGCGCAAGCCCGCCTGGACGCCGAGGTCGCCCGGCGCGTCGCGGAGCTCGAGGCGGTGCTGGAGAGCATTCCGGAGGCGATCTACGTGGGCGACGCCAGCGGGATCAAGCGGGCGAACCGAGCGGCGCTGGAGATGCTGGGGTACGGCAGCATCGACGAGTTGGACCCGGACATCGGCACGCTGGTCGAGGAGATCCACACCCGATACACGGACGGGCGACCGATGCCCGTGGACGAGCAGGTGTACGTCAAGGCGCTGCGCGGCGAGCGGGCGGTGCAGGAGGTCCTGGTCCGGCACCGCACCAGCGGGAACGAGCTGGTGGTCCGGAGCAGCGCCGCGCCGATCCGCCTCGGCGAGCGGGTCCTCGGGGCGGTCGCGGTGAACACGGACATCACCAAGCGCATGTCGGAGGAGGCCGAGCTGCGGGCGGCGCTGGAGTTCCGCGACCGCATGCTCGGCGTCTTGAGCCACGACGTGCGCAACCCGCTGAGCGTGATCCTCACCTCCGCCGGGCTGCTGGAGCGGCAGCTCGCGACGGCGGAGGCCGGCAGGGAGCGCGCCGGGGTGCGCCGCATCATCGAGAACGCGAACCGGATCCAGCGGATGGTGCACGACCTGCTCGACTACACGCGCACCCGGCAGGGCCGGAAGCTGCCGATCGCGCCGCAAGACGCGGATCTGCTGCCGCTCTGTCGACAAGCGATCGACGATCTCCAGGTCCTCCATCCGGACCGCGCGATGCGCCTCTCCTCGAACGGCAACACGACCGCGCTGGTCGATCCGGACCGGGCGGCGCAGGTGATCGCCAACCTCGTCGCCAACGCGCTCCTCTACAGCCCGAAGGATTCCGCCGTGGACGTGAAGGTGGCCGACGGAGGCGCCGACGTCGTGCTCGAGGTGCACAACGGCGGGCCGCCGATCCCGCCCGAAGTGATGCCGCGCCTGTTCGAGGCGTTCCAGCGGGGCACTCCAGCGACGGGCGGCCGGCCGGACGGGCTCGGCCTCGGGCTGTTCATTGCCCACCAGATCGTCGAAGCCCACGGCGGGTCGATCTCCGTCCAGTCCGATCCGGCCGACGGAACGCTCTTTACCGTCCGCTGGCCCCGGCAGCGCCCGTGACTAGCACGGCGCGGGGTCGCGCCGGCTGTTCCGCAGCGCCGCGGTGGTCGGCGCGCTGGCTCGGAGGTAAGCTTTCCGTGGGTGTACGCCGCCCTCGCCATCTTTGGAGCGGTCCTCTCCACCCTCGTCCTGCCGCTGCCGGAGGAGCTTGCGCTGCTCGGTGCCGGCTGGTGGGCGCAGGCGGGAGCGCTTCCTCTCTGGGCCGCCTGGCTCTCGGCCTGGCTGGCGATCGTGCTCGGCGACACCGCGTCGTACCTGATCGGGCGCGGCTTCTTGCCGCGGCTGCTGCGGACGCGCCTCGGAAAGCGGATCGTCTCGCCCGGCTTACGCCGCTGGGGAGAGGACCTGGTCCGCCGGCGCGGGGCCTGGGCCATCCTGGTCGCACGCTTCCTGGTCGGCCTGCGCGGACCGGTCTACCTGGCGATCGGCGGGGCGAAGTATCCGCTGCTCCGATTCGAGCTGATCAACGGCGCCATCGGCCTGGTAGAAGTCGCGATCCTGGTTGGCCTGGGATACCGCTTCGGGCAGTCTGCCAGGCTGTCGCACGAGATTCGCTGGGTGGAAATCGGGGTGGGCGTCACTTTCCTCCTCGTCCTGGTGGTGCCGTTCTTGTTCAAGTCCAGGATCGTCAAGCGCCAGCGCCCCACGGCGAGCGCTTGAGCCTCGGGCGGGTTGCGGAGCGGACCAGCCGTTCCAACTCTACGAGAATGCAAATCTGGCCGGGCAGACCCTATCCCCTCGGGGCCACATACGACGGCGCCGGGACCAATTTCGCCCTTTTTTCGGAGGTAGCGACGAGAGTCGAGCTCTGCCTCTTCGACGAGAGCGGCAACCAGCGCTGCTTCGACCTCCCGGAGCGCACCGGGTTCATCTGGCACGGGTACCGTCCCGACGTGGGGTCCGGGCAGCGGTACGGCTATCGGGTCCACGGCCCCTGGGAGCCCGAGAAGGGTCACCGGTGCAATCCGGCGAAGCTGCTCCTCGACCCTTACGCCCGCGCCGTCGAAGGCCACCCGAAGTGGGATGAGGCGATCTACCCCTACCGGTTGGGGCAGGACGACCTGGTCCGCAACGACGCCGACAGCGCTCCGTTCATGCCGCGCTCGATCGTCACCAACCCGTACTTCGACTGGAGCGACGACCGGCCTCCGCGCCATCCCTGGCACGAGACGGTGGTGTACGAGCTGCACGTCAAGGGATTCACGCAGCGGCATCCCGAGGTCCCGGAGGAGCACCGGGGCAAGTACGCGGGGCTGGCCGCGCCGGCGGCGATCCAGCACCTGCGGTCGCTCGGCGTCACCGCGGTGGAGCTCCTGCCGATCCACCAGTTCACGCACTCGCACCACCTGCAAGAGAAGGGGCTGCGCAATTTCTGGGGATACGACACCATCGGCTTCTTCGCCCCGCACAACGAGTACGCCAGCCGCGGGCAGCGCGGCCAGCAGGTGCAGGAGTTCAAGTCGATGGTGAAGGCCCTGCACCGGGCGGACATCGAAGTCTTCCTCGACGTCGTCTACAACCACACACCGGAGGGGAACCACCTGGGGCCGATGCTGTCGCTCAAGGGCATCGACAACGCCGCCTACTACCGGACAGTCGCCGACAACCCGCGCTACTACATGGACTACACGGGGACGGGCAACACGCCGAACATGCGGCAGCCGTACGTGCTCCAGCTCTTGATGGACTCGCTGCGGTACTGGGTCCAGGAGATGCACGTCGACGGGTTCCGCTTCGACCTGGCGGCAGCGCTCGCGCGCGGCCTGCACGAGGTGGACCGCCTGAGCGCGTTCTTCGATCTGATCCAGCAGGACCCGGTGGTCTCGCGCGTCAAGCTGATCGCCGAGCCCTGGGACGTGGGCGAGGGCGGCTACCACGTCGGCAACTTCCCATCGCAGTGGTCGGAGTGGAACGGAAAGTACCGCGACACGGTGCGCGACTACTGGCGCGGGCAGGACTCGCTCCTGGGCGAGTTCGCGAACCGGTTCACCGGGTCGTCCGATCTGTACGCGTCCACGGGGCGCAGGCCGTACGCGTCGATCAACTTCGTCACCGCGCACGACGGGTTCACCCTGCGCGACCTGGTCTCGTACAACGAGAAGCACAACGAGGCGAACAAGGAGGACAACAAGGACGGGTCCAACGACAACCGGTCGTGGAATTCCGGCGCCGAGGGAGAGACGCAGGATCCCAACGTGCTGAAGCTTCGCGCCCAGCAGCAGCGCAACTTCCTCACTACGCTGCTCTTGTCGCAGGGCGTCCCGATGCTGGTCGCCGGAGACGAGATGGGGCGGACGCAGCGCGGGAACAACAACGGCTACTGCCAGGACAACGAGATCTCCTGGATGGATTGGGAGCATCTCGACGAGGACCTGCTGGAGTTCGCGCGGGGCCTGATCAAGCTCCGCTCGGACCACCGGGTCTTCCACCGGCGCGGCTGGTTCCAGGGACGCGAGCTCCACGGCAGCGACGTGAAGGACCTGACCTGGTTCCGGCCCGACGCGCAGGAGATGTCCGAGGAGGATTGGCAGGTGGGCTTCGCCAAGTCGCTCGGTGTCCTCCTGAACGGCGCGTCGATCCAGCGTCCCGGCGAGCACGGCGAGCGGGTGAAGGACGACAGCTTCTACGTGATCTTCAACGCGCACCATGAGCCCCTGCAGTTCACGGTGCCGCCCGAGCAGTTCGGCAAGAAGTGGATCCAGGTGCTGGACAGCGCGTCGGAGAATCCTCCCGAGCTGAGGAGATCGCGCAAGGCGCAGGCGTTCGCGCCGGGGGAGAAGATGGACGTGCAGGCGCGCAGCGTGCAGGTGTTGAGGTGCGTCGGGTAGGCCAGGCCCCGGGCTACCCGAGCAGCACGACTTCGGGAGTCACCGCCCCGCTGCAGCGGCAGGCCCGGGGATGCACCCCGACCTGCGCGTCCTGCCATTCCCGCTCGGCGTGGTGCACCAGGCACCGGACCGCGGCCTTCGAGATCGCGTTCGTCCCGTCCCAGGCGAGCCCCACCTCGCCTTCCTCGGTCCAGACCATGCGGCCGTAGGCCTCGAGTTGCTCGCCGCTCGGGCCCGCCTCGGGCAGCGCAATCCGGACGTGCTGGCCGGGAACGCCGGCGTCGGCGGGCATTGCCGCCAGCCTGGCTCCCTGCTCGCTCACGTCGCGCAGGCGACAGAGCAACGCCGCCATTCCCTCGGGCTCGGCGAGCACGAGCCGATCGCTCGCGAGCCGGGCACCCCGGCGCGACGGCGACTGCTCCAGCTTCTGCAGGCATTTCTGGGCGTCGGTCAGCTCGAGCCACGCTCCGAAGTGGGAGCGCGCCCAGACCCAGCCCCGCAGGAGCGCCACCTGGGCGCTCCCGATGAAATCCACTTCCAGTGATGCCAGGGTTCCCTTCGGCGCCACCGCGCCGGGAAAGAAGAAGTAACCTGCCCCGCCCGACCCATCCACGAGATGGACGTGCTCCCGCAGACAGCGCGGGCTTTCGATCTGATACCGAAGCCGCAACGCCATCCCCCACCTCCCCACGCACTTCTCAGCAAGCGGCCCGCCAGTTCTTACTTGTCGAAAATCACGTCGCTTTGGAATGAAATTCCGTGCGCAAGCCAACGGGGCGGGAACGCCTCTGCCCACGCTCGGGCGCCCCTTTCACAGGCGTACGGCGGCGGTTCCGCCTCGGGGCACGGCGGTTCCTGTAGAATGACGCGATGGCTGACCTGGGGGAGTTGCTGAAGAAACAGGCGGAGGCGGCCCGGTTCGCGGAGTCGATGGCCGACGAGAAGGACCCGAAGGTCCTGCAGGAGATGGCCGAGCGGCTCCAGACGAAGTGCGCGGAGCTGGGCCGGATGGCCAAGGCGATCGAGGAGGCGGTGACGCCGGCGGGCGGGACCGGGAAGGAGACGCGGGTCGCCCTCTCGCCCGAGCAGCGGAAGCGGATCACCGAGCAGACGGGCGCGGCGGTCGAGGTCGTCACCTTGCGCGATACCGCGGAGCGGCAATTCTCGAAGCTGATGCCGGCCGTCGATCCGCGCGAGATCGAGAAGGCGGCGGTCAAGGAGGCGGCCGCCTCGCGTCTGAGAGCCGAGACGCGGACGCAGGTGGAGAAGATCATTCGCGAGCTGGAGAAGATCGATTCGCCCGAGCTGGCCGAGACCATCGCGGAGCTGCGCCGGGATCCGACCCTGGGCCGATGACTCCGGGCCTGTGATAGATTGGGTGGCGGGGGGGAAGCGATGCCCGGCCTGAACCCGATCAAGATCCTCGGGAACCTCAAGTTCATGTCCAACCAGCTCAAGCTTCCGACGCAGAAGGCGTCCGGAGACGCGAAAGGCTGGGGTGAAAAGTATTTCCGCGACCGGGATCCCAAGGCCGGCGAGATGTCCGGGGTCCCCAAGACGATTCCGCCCTGGTTCATGCCGCAGAAGCCCGGCTACGAGCCGCACCAGAAGAGCTGCGACCAGATTGGACAGGACGTCAAGGAGCTGCACGACACCATGATCGACGCCGTGTCGTTCTCGCACAACATGTGGAAGCTGCAGGCCAAGTTCAAAGACCTCAAGGTCATGGCCGTCTCGGCCATCGGCACGCCCGGCTGCCTGGACGGGCCCGAGCTCGAGAGCAACATCAAGAACGCGCCGATGTGCGCCGCATTTACCGGCAACAAGGCCAAGCACCGGGACGCGGTCGCCAAAGGCGTGTCGAAGGCGTTCAAGAACTGGCAGGACAAGGTCACTGTGCCCGGACTCCCGTGGTATCCCGCCTTCGCCGCGTTCCCCGGCCCGCAGGCGCCGCCGATGCCGAACATCCCCATGCCGCTGATCGCCTGCATCTCCGCAAAGATGACCGACATCGTGATGCCCGACACGATGACGAAGGAGATGGACGACGCGCTGGACGGCGACCTCAAGAAGAAGGATCCGGAGAAGCACTACCACGCGCTGCACGACGCCATCGCCACCGTGCTCTCGCTCGCTTTCTTGATGTGGCTGCCGATGCAGCAGGTGATGCTGGTGATGGGCAAGGGACCCATTCCCACGTTCGCGCCGCCCTTCGTTCCGGTGGGCCCCGTGGTCGGCGGGGACAACCTGGCGATCCCCGGACATTTGATGGCGTAGGATCCGCCGCGCATGGCGATGCGCGTGGCGGTGATCGGCGGCGGCATGGCGGGGCTTTCCGCCGCGCACGAGCTTTTGCGCCGCGGCGCCGATCCGGTGGTGTTCGAGGCGGAGGCCCGGCCGGGGGGGAAGGTCGGCACGCGATCCGAGCGGGGCTATCAGACCGAAGACGGCCCCAATTTCATCGCCAAGCCGCTGGACGGGATGCTGGAGGCGGGCGGCCTGCGCGACGAGGTGGTCCGGCCGCATCCCCCGATGACCCGTTGGGTGCATCTCGGCGGCCGGACGCTGAAGGCACCCAGCATCCAGCTGCTGGCGCGCGCCGGCATCGGACGCGCGCTGGTCGAGCCGCTCTTTGCCAGGCCCTTGCGCGAGGATCTTCCATTGCGGGCCTTCCTCGAGCAGCGGCTGGGCCGGCGCGCCGGCGGGCTCGCCGCGACGGTGATGAGCGCCGGCGTCTATGCGGGCGACCCTGACGCGCTGTCGGCGCGCGACGCCTTTCCTTCCCTCGGCGCGCTGGCAGAGAAGGGCTCGCTCCTGCTGCAGGCGCTCCGTCGCGAGAAGGGGCCTCGCCGGGGAATCTGGACCTTGCGGCGCGGTCTCGGCAGCCTGCCGGAGGCGGTGGCCAGGGGGCTGGGAGATCGCTTCCGCCCGGGAGCGCGAGTGACGCATCTGCGCCCCGAAGGCGGAGGCTGGGACGTCGGGGGTGAGCGCTTCGACGCCCTCGTGCTCGCGGTGCCCTCGCGAGCCGCCGCCGGGCTGGCGTCCGGGTTCGCTCCCCGATTCGCCACGGCCGCCGGCGAGCTGCGCAGCGCGCCGGTGACTCTCGTGCACCTCGGCTTTCCTGCTGGAGAGGTGCCCCGCGGATTCGGCGTGATCGACGCCGACGGCACGCTGCACGGGGTCGGGACGCTGCTGCCGTCCAGCATGATGGCGGATCGCGCCCCGGCGGGACGCGCGCTGGTGACCAGCGTCTGCGGCGGCGCGCGTCATCCCGAGCGCGCAGCCCTGCCGGACGAGGAGCTGGTTGCGGGCGTGGTGTCCGACCTTCGCCGGCTCTGGGACCTGCGGCAGCAGCCGGAGTACGTCCGGATCGTGCGCTGGCCCGAAGCCATCCCGCAGTACGCACCCGGGCACCGCGACCGGGTCCGCGCCCTCCGCGAGCTGCTCGCGGGGCTCCCCCCGATCGAGCTGGCCGGCGCCGCGTACGATGGCGTCAGCGTGCCCGACGTCGTCCGCTCGGGAGCTGCCGCGGCCACGAGAGTGACCGGATAGCACCCGGGGAGGCATGCCCTCGTCCCGGTGGACGACTCCCCGGCGGTTGCACGAGTGAGCGGCATCTCCACATTTTTCCCGTGCCTGGGCTGCGCGGGAAGGTGAAGAGCGCCCTCGACGAGTCCCGCATGCTGGTGCTCGGCGCGCAGGTGCTGCTCGGGTTTCAGTACCGCGCCTTCTTCGAGCAGGCGTACGACAAGCTGGGCTCCAACGAGCGCGCCCTGCAGCTCGCCGCGCTGTTCGCGCTCTTGATCACCATCTCCTCGCTGTTCCTGATCGCCAGCCGCCACCGCATCGTGGAGAAGGGCCGCGACACCGCCCGGTTCCACCGGTTCGCGATGATGCTGATGCGCTTCGTGCTGTTCCCCTTCGCGATCGGGCTGAGCTTCGAGCTGGCGGCCGCGGCCTACCGCATCGGCGGCGCCTGCGTCGGAGCGGCCTCGGGCACCCTCACCCTGATCGCGGCGTTCGGGTTCTGGTACGGGCCCCTTGCGGTGCGAGACCGGCAGCAGCACCAGGAACCGGAGGATGCGATGGAAGAAACCTCGCTCGAGCAACGGACCGTCGAGGTCCTCACCGAGGCCCGCGTGCTCCTGCCCGGAGCACAGGCGCTCCTGGGCTTCCAGCTCGCCATCGTCCTGATGGAGGCTTTCGAGCGGCTGCCCGAGCCCGTGCAGATCGTGCACCTCGTGAGCCTGGGGTTCGTCGCCCTGGCGACGATCGTGCTGATGGCACCGGCGGCGTACCACCGCATCGTGGAACGCGGCCGTGACACCGAGCGGTTCAACGACTTCGCCTCCCGGATGCTGCTGGCGGCGCTGGCGCTCCTCGGTCCCGGCTTCTGTGGAGATCTCTACGTAGTCCTGTACCGGGCGGGGTATCCGAACGCCGCGCTCCCGGTCGCGGGAGCGGCCCTCCTCGCCCTCTACGGCGCCTGGTTTGGCGCCATGTTCTGGCTGCGGCGCCGGCGGACCACCCGCCTGCAGATGAAGCCCGCCTGAGCGGAAGCATGGGCCGATCGATTAGAATCCGCCCGCGATGGACGTCGCCCTCTTCGTTCCCTGCTACATCGACCAGCTCTACCCGCGGGTGGGCCTCGCCACCGCGGAGCTGCTCGAGCGCTACGGCGTCACCGTCCACTTTCCCGAGGCGCAGACTTGTTGCGGGCAGCCGATGGCCAATTCGGGATTTTTCGACGATGCCCGGGGCCTCGCCAGGCGGATGCTGGACGTGTTCGAGCCGTACGAGCAGGTGGTCTGTCCGTCGGGGAGCTGCACCAGCATGGTGCGCAACCACTATCCCGAGCTGCTGCAGGGCGACCCGCGGGTGCTGGCCTTGCGGGCGAAGACGCGCGAGCTGTGCGAATTCCTCCACGACGTGCTTCAAATAACGCCGCGCGGGCGCTTCGCGGCGAAGGTCGGACTGCACCAGAGTTGCCATGCCCTGCGGGAGCTGCGGCTCGCGAGCGGCAGCGAGCGCCTGGTCCCGGCGTTCTCCAAGACGAAGGCGCTGCTGGAAGGGATCGAAGGGCTGCAGCTCGCCGAGCTGGACCGGGCCGACGAGTGCTGCGGATTCGGCGGCACCTTCTCCGTCGCCGAGGAGGCCGTCTCCTGCGCCATGGGCCGGGACCGGATCGCGGACCACGAGCGCGCCGGCGCCGAGGTGATCACCGGCGCGGACAGCTCGTGCCTGATGCACCTCGAAGGGCTGATCCGCCGCGACGGGAAGAAGCTGCGGGTCCTGCACCTAGCCGAGCTGCTCGAGGAGGCCACCCGATGACCGAGCATGCCGAGCGCGCCTCTGCGTTCGTCGCCGACTCCCAGCGCATGCACTGGCACGACCAGGCGGTCTGGTTCGTGCGCAACAAGCGGGACGTCGCGCGCAGCTTCGTGCCTGAATGGGAGGAGCTGCGGAGCCTGGGATCGCAGATCAAGGCGCACACGCTCTC
>DASQAS010000054.1:0-13773 GCA_035635635.1 Myxococcales bacterium
CTCTCCCGCATCCCGGAGTTCGAGCAGAACCTGGCGCGCTACTCCCAGGACGGAAACCGGGATCTGCTCTCGAAGCTGGAGTCGGTACTGGAAGCGGCGGTCAAAGGCATCCCCGCCGAAGCGGAAGTCTGATCGGCGTACATCCCGAGTCGACGCCGGCGGGAGGCGTGGCCGGGCGCCGGCTTAAGTGCGCAGCCGCCCAGCGAACCGAATGACCGTGCCGGGGGGGCGGTGCGCAAAGCGCCGTCGCCCAGCCACGCCTCCCACCGGCTGATCGCGCGTTTCCCTCTGTCTCGAACACCCATTGTCGCGCGCACGCGTGAAAGCGGACATGGAGTGACACGATACTCACTCATCCCCAACCGCCGGCCGTCGAAGAGTCGCCGCTGAGGCCGAATGGGAGGATGGATCGCGCGAACGCAGTCGCACGCACAAGAGCCGGTCGGATGAAGCCGCAAGCGCGCGCCAGCCGGCGTGAGGCGTGGCCGGGCGACGGCGCTTTGCGACACCGCCCCCCCCGGCACAGTCATTCGGTTCGCTGGGGCGGCTGCGCACTTAAGCCGGCGCCCGGACACGCCTCACGCCGGCGTCGACTCGAGAGGTGCGCCACCCCGCCACCCCGCGGTAGTCCGCGCGCCGTGGGTCTACGGCGCTTCGGTCGCGATGGCGAGGCGCTGGATCCCGACCGCCTTGGCGGTCTCCATCACTTCCACTACGCGCCCGTGCGAGACCCCGGCGTCGGCCTGGATGATCACCTGCGCGTCGGGCGAGTTCTGCACGAGCTTCTGGAATCGCTCCTTGAGCGCCCCCAGCTCGATGGCCTTCCCCTCCGCCACCACCGTGCCGTCCTTGAGCACCGCCACCGGGAAGTCCTGGGCCTGTGGCTGCAACTCTTTCGCCGCTCCCTTGGGAAGATCGACGCGGACGCCGGTGCCGCCGCCCTGCGCCTGCTCCACCACGATGCTGCTGCCCACCATGAAGATGATCAGCAGCACCAGGAAGATGTCGGTCAGCGGCGTGATGTTGATCTCGCTGAAGACCGGGGCGTACTCCTCGTCGTCCTGGTGGTGCGAGCCCCTCGGGCCGGACATGGCCATTTCAGGCGTGACCTTGCGCGATGGCCGCGCGCGCTTCGGGTTGGGCCGGATGAGCGGAGCGGGGCGCCTGCAGCGCGGCCGAGACTTCCGTCGCGTGGTCGGTGACCACCTCGGTGAGCTCGTCGGCGCGCAGTGTGAGATCGAACGCTTCCTTGGAGATGCGCGCCTGGAAGACGTTGTAGAGGATCACGGCCTCCACCGCGACCGCGATGCCGCCCGCGGTGGTGATCAGCGCCTCGGAGATCGCCGGCGCGACCACCGCGAAGCCGCTCTGTCCGCTGATGCCGATCTGGCGGAACGATCCGAGGATGCCGACCACGGTTCCGAACAGGCCGACGAAGGGCATCACCGCGCCCAGCGTTCCCAGCACCCAGAGCGGAGCGCGCAGCGCCTGGATCACCTCGCGGCGGGCTCGATCCACCGCGTCGGCGATGCGCTCCTGCCGGTTCGCCCGATCGAAGGCCGCCCGGTACAGCCCGACCGTGGCGACGTGCGAGCGGTCGCTCTCGTGGAGAGCGATGGCGGCGTCCCCGCGCAGCAGCGCCCGGATGATCTGCTCGTGCAGCTCGCGGGCCTTGACCGAGAACCCGCGCAGGAACAGCCAGCGCTCGATGCCGATGATGACGGCGGCAATGGACCCCAGCAGGATGATCAGCTTGGTGACCACCATCACGGGGCCGCCGGTCTTCAGCATCTCGAGCAATTCGTGCATGGGGCCTGTTTTTAACACGCGGAATGTCGGACGCCTTCCGACTGGCGTGATAACAGACGGCCGATGGCCTTCTGGACCGAGCTGGCCCTCGACTGCGCCAGGGTCGCGCGGCAAAGACTTCGCCTGCCGGAAAGCGAGTCTCCGGTGGCGATCATCCTCGGGTCCGGCCTGGGCGGCTTCGCGGACTCCCTCGAGGACCGGCGGTCGCTTCCCTTTACCGGCCTGCCCGGATTTCCTCCCCCGACGGTCCAGGGCCACCGCGGCGAGCTGGTGTATGGAAGAGTCTCACACGTCCCTATCCTGGCGTTGCAAGGCCGGATTCACGGATACGAGGGCCACGACGCCGCGACGGTGGCATTCCCGGCCCGGGCGGTCGGGGCCTTGGGCGCCCGCGCGCTGGTCGTGACCAACGCTGCCGGGGCTTGCAACCCCTCGCTCGCGCCGGGCGACCTGATGCGGATCACGGATCACATCAACTTCACGGGGCGAAACCCGCTCACCGGTCCCAACGAGGAGCGGCTGGGGCCCCGCTTTCCCGATCTGACCCACGCGTATGACGCGCGGCTCGCGACCGCTCTGGAGGAGGCGGCGGCGGGCCTCGGGCAAACGCTGCGGGCCGGCGTCTATCTCCAGATGATGGGCCCCAGCTACGAGACTCCCGCCGAGGTCCGGATGGCCAGGACGCTGGGCGCGGACGCGGTGGGGATGAGCACCGTCCCGGAAGTCATCGCCGCGGCGCACATGGGCCTGCCGGTCGCGGGCATCTCCTGCATCACCAACCTCGCCGCGGGCGTGGCGCAGCACCCGCTCACGCACCAGGAAGTGATCGAGGTCGCGCGGGCGGTGGCCGGGAAGTTCTCGGATCTGTTGCGCGCCTTCCTCCCGCGAGCGTACGCAGCCGTGCCGCCGCGCACGGCCCTCGCGTGAGCGAGAGGACATGTCCATGCTCCGCCGCGTGAAACATCAGAACGTTCCGCTCTCCGGCCTGCTGCGCGCCGCCGCCCGTGCCCGCAAGAACGCTTACGCTCCGTACTCGCGTTTTCCCGTCGGCGCCGCCGTCCTCGCGGGTGGCCGCATCTTCGCGGCCTGCAACGTGGAGAACAGCTCGTATCCCCTTGGCATGTGCGCCGAGCGCAACGCGGTGGGGCAGGCGATCGCGGCGGGCAACCGCCGCATCGACGCGGTGGCGGTGATCGCCGGCGGATCCCGGCCCGCCGCGCCCTGCGGCGGGTGCCGCCAGGTCCTCTCCGAATTCTGCGCTCCCGACGCGCCGGTGATTTATGCGTCGACCAGCGGGCGAAGCGTGACCACCGACGTCGGCTCCCTGTTGCCCGATTCGTTCGGACCGGCGAACCTGCCCAAGCCTGCCCGTGGTCGGAAGAATCCGTCCCGTCGCTGAGCTCGCGCCGTTTGACGCGAAACCCACACTCCTCTAAAGGACCGCCGATGCGCATCCACGAAGGCCTTGCCGGTGCCCAGGGCAAGCTGGGCGGCGGGGCCGTCGCCATCGGCAACTTCGACGGGGTCCACCTCGGACACCAGGCGCTGTTCACGGCCGCGCGCAACGACGCGACCGGCCCGGTCTGCGCCCTGACGTTCGAGCCCCATCCCGCCCGGCTGCTCGCGCCCCAGTACGCCCCGCCCTTGATCTGCGAGCTGCCCCGAAAGCGCGAGCTGATCGCTGCCTGCGCCGTCACCGACCTGATCGAGCAACGCTTCGACGCCAATCTCGCCGCCACTCCGCCCGAGAAGTTCGTGGAGATGGTCGCCGCCACCGACGTCGCCGAGGTGGTGGTCGGTCACGACTTCACCTACGGAAAGGCGCGGGCCGGCACCGTCGAGACGCTGCGCGCCTCGCTCGGAGAGCGCGAGGTGCGGCTGCGGGTGGTGGCGCCGGTCGCGGTCAACGGCCTGGTCTGCTCCAGCACCAAGGTCCGCGAGTTCGTGCTCGAGGGCCGCGTCGAAGCGGCGAACATGCTGCTCGGGCGGCCGTTCGATCTCGAGGGCGAGGTGGTGCGCGGGGTCGGCCGCGGGCGGAAGCTGGGGTGGCCCACCGCGAACATCCGCACGCACAACGAGCTGCTCCCGGCGGTGGGCGTGTACGCGGTGCGCGCGCGCCTGCTGCCGGACGGCGCGCCGATTCCGGGCGCCGCGAACCTCGGGCTCAATCCCACCTTTCGTCCGGAGGTGGCCCTCGCCGGCGCCGCGGGCCAGCCGCCGCTCTCGCTCGAGGTCTACCTGATGGACTTCGCGCAAGACATCTACGGGCGCAAGCTGCGCGTCGAGTTCGTGCACCGCCTGCGCGAGGAGCGGCGCTTCCCCGGAATCGACGCGCTGAAGGCCCAGATCGCGCAGGACGTGGAGCACGCGCGCAGGCTGCTCGGGATGTAGGATCGCGCCGTACTTTCGAGCGGAAAGACCTTCCACCGCGCTCGCGCGCTTTCTCGCGTTGGCCCCGAAGCTCGCCTAGAGTCGAGCCCCTCTACCTCGGGGTGCGAAAGCATGGCGGGACGTCTCGGCGAGCTCCTGGTCCGCGAAAACCTCATCTCTCTCCAGCAGCTGCAGAAGGCTCAGGACGAGCAGAAGAAGGCCGGCGGACGCATCGGGTACCACCTGACCAAACTCGGGTTCATCGAGGAGTCGGAGCTCACCAGCTTTCTCTCCAAGCAGTACGGCGTCCCGTCGATCAACCTGAAGGAATTCGACATCGACGGCGAGGTGGTGAAGCTGGTCCCCAAGGAAGTCGCGGAGAAGCACCAGTGCATTCCGGTCAACCGCGCCGGCGCGTCGCTGATCCTGGCGATGAGCGACCCCTCGAACATCTACGCCATCGACGACATCAAGTTCCTCACCGGCTACAACATCGAGGTCGTCGTCGCCAGCGAGCAGGCCATCAAGGAGGCGCTGGAGAAGTACTACGCGGAGAAGGGCCCCTCCTACGACGAGGTGATGGAGGGGTTCGACGAGAACGAGATCTCCGTCGAGCACGACGAGGGCGGAGTCACGGACCTCAGCGACCTGGAGAAGAGCGCCGCCGACGCCCCGGTGGTGAAGCTGGTGAACTTGATCCTGTTGGACGCGATCAAGAAGGGCGCCTCCGACATCCACGTCGAGCCCTACGAGAAGGACTTCCGGGTCCGCTACCGCGTGGACGGCGTGCTCTACGAGGTGATGAAGCCGCCGATGAAGCTCAAGATGGCGCTGATCTCCCGCCTGAAGATCATGGCGGAGCTGGACATCGCCGAGCGCCGGCTGCCGCAGGACGGCCGCATCAAGCTCAAGCTGGGCAAGGGCCGCGAGATGGACTTCCGCGTCTCCGTATGCCCGACGCTCTTCGGCGAGAAGGTGGTGCTCCGCCTCCTCGACAAATCAAACCTCCAGCTGGACATGACCAAGCTGGGCTTCGACCCCGAGCCCCTCAAGTCCTTCAAGGAGAACATCGACCGGCCTTACGGGATGGTGCTGGTGACGGGCCCCACCGGGTCGGGCAAGACCACCACGCTCTACTCCGCGCTCTCCGAGCTGAACAAGACCACCGACAACATCAGCACCGCGGAAGACCCGGTGGAGTTCAACTTCAGCGGCATCAACCAGGTGCAGATGCACGAGGACATCGGCCTGAACTTCGCGGCCGCCCTCCGCAGCTTCCTCCGCCAGGACCCCGACATCATCATGGTCGGCGAGATCCGCGACTTCGAGACGGCGGAAATCGGCATCAAGGCCGCGCTCACCGGCCACCTGGTGCTCTCCACGCTGCACACCAATGACGCGCCCGGCACCGTCTCCCGCCTCCTCAACATGGGCATCGAGCCCTTCCTGGTGACCAGCGCGGTGAACCTGATCCTGGCGCAGCGCCTCGCGCGCAAGCTCTGCCAGGAGTGCAAGAAGCCGGTGGACGTGGCGCAGCAGGCGCTGCTGGACATCGGCGTGCAGCCCGACGAGGCGGGCACCTTCCAGGTCTTCGAGCCGGGCGGATGCCGCACCTGCAACGACCGGGGCTACAAGGGCCGCATCGCGCTCTACGAAGTGATGCCGCTCTGGGACAGCCTCAAGGAGCTGGTGATCAACGGCGCCTCCACCGCCGAGCTCAAGGGCGAGGCCATCCGCCTGGGAATGCAGACGCTGCGCATGGCCGGGCTCGCCAAGCTCAAGGCCGGCATGACCAGCATCGAGGAAGTGGTGGGAAACACCGCCCCCGACACCATGCGCTAGCGAGGACAAGCACTTGCCCAACCTGCATCAGCTCCTGAAAGCGATGGTGGAGAAGGGGGCCTCCGACCTCCACATCACCACCGGCTCGCCTCCGCAGCTCCGCATCGACGGCAGCCTGGTGCCGCTCAAGACCCCGCCGCTCACGCCGGTGGAGACCAAGCAGCTCTGCTACTCGATCCTCGCCGACGCCCAGAAGCACAAGTTCGAGGAGGAGAACGAGCTCGACCTCTCGTTCGGCGTGAAGGGCCTCTCCCGCTTCCGCGCCAACATCTTCATGCAGCGCGGAGCGGTGGCGGCGGCGTTCCGCACCATCCCCTTCAAGATCCTCACCTTCTCGGAGCTTGGCCTTCCTCCCATCATCTCGGAGCTTTCCAAGAAGCCGCGCGGGCTGGTGCTGGTGACCGGCCCCACCGGCTCGGGGAAGAGCACCACGCTGGCGTCGGTCATCGACAAGATCAACACCGAGCGCCACGAGCACATCGTCACCATCGAGGACCCGATCGAGTACCTGCACCCGCACAAGAACTGCGTGGTGAACCAGCGCGAGGTGGGCGCGGACACGCACAGCTTCAAGAAGGCCCTCAAGTACATCCTCCGCCAGGACCCGGACGTGGTGCTGGTGGGCGAGATGCGAGACCTGGAAACCATCGAGGCCGCGCTGGTGATCTCGGAGACCGGCCACCTCGCCTTCGGCACCCTGCACACCAACTCCTGCGTGCAGACCATCAACCGCATCCTCGACGTCTTCCCGCCCTACCAGCAACCTCAGATCCGCGCCCAGCTCTCGTTCGTGCTCGAGGGGGTGGTGACCCAGAACCTGATCGCCAAGGCGAGCGGCCCCGGCCGCGTGCTGGCCATCGAGGTGATGGTGCCCAACGCCGCGATCCGGAACCTGATCCGCGAGGACAAGGTCCACCAGATCTACTCGCAGATGCAGGTCGGCCAGTCGAAGTTCGGCATGCAGACTTTCAATCAGTCGCTCGCGGCGCTGGTGCAGCGCGGACTCATTACGCTCGAGGAGGCGCTGGGCCGCAGCTCCGACGCGGAGGAGCTGCGCAACATCCTCGCCTCGGGCGTGAAGCCGGGCGTCAACCGGCCGGTCCAGGCCCGGTAGGAGGAGACGAAATGGCCACGGCACCTGCCGCAACAGCAGCGACGAAGACGGCGCCGAAGGCGGCGGCCGCTTCCAAGCTGCCCGTCTGGGTCTGGGAAGGAAAGACGAAGTCGGGCGAGGTGAAGAAGGGCGAGGTGGAGGCCCCCGACGAGGCGTCCGTCCAGCAGCGCCTGCGCGCGATGGCGCTGACCAACGTCAAGATCAAGAAGAAGCCCATTCAGATCTCGCTCAAGATTCCGGGCTTCGGCGGCATCGGCCAGAAGGACATCGTCATCTTCACCCGGCAGTTCGCCACCATGATCGACGCCGGCCTCCCGCTGGTGCAGTGCCTCGACATCCTCTCCGGCCAGCTGGACAACATGGCCTTCCGCGAGGTGCTCACGAAGGTGAAGGTGAAGGTCGAGTCGGGCTCCACGCTGGCCGACGCGCTCGGCGAGCACCCCAAGGTCTTCGACACCCTCTACGTGCAGCTGGTCGCGGCGGGCGAGATCGGCGGTATCCTCGACACCATCCTCAACCGCCTCGCGCAGTACATCGAGAAGAACGAGAAGCTGAAGGCCAAGGTGAAGAGCGCGATGGTGTACCCGAGCGTGGTGCTGGTGGTCGCTGTCGGCGTCACGGTGGTGCTGCTGCTCTTCGTCACGCCCACCTTCGAGAAGATGTTCAAGGACTTCGGCGGCGCGATGCCCGCGCCCACCCAGATCGTCATCGACCTGTCCCGCTGGCTGCAGAGCTACATCGGTTATCTGGTGGCCATGATCATCGCCATGGTGATCGCCTTCAGGGCCTGGGTCGCCTGGCCGAGGGGCCGCGTGCAGTGGGACTCGTTCGTGATCCGCACTCCCATCTTCGGAACGCTGGTTCGCAAGGTGGCGGTGGCCCGCTTCACCCGCACGCTGGGCACCATGATCAGCTCCGGCGTTCCCATCCTCGACGCGCTGGAGGTGGTGGCGAAGACCGCCGGCAACGCGGTGGTGGAGAAGGCCATCCGCTACACGAAGGAGAAGATCTCCGAGGGAAAGACCATCGTGCAGCCGCTCGGGGAGACCAAGGTGTTCCCCTCCATGGTGGTGCAGATGATCGGCGTAGGCGAGGCCACCGGCGCCATGGACCAGATGCTCACCAAGATCGCCGACTTCTACGACGACGAGGTGGACGCGGCGGTGGCGGCGCTCACCAGCCTGATCGAGCCGGTGATGATGGTGTTCCTCGGCGGCGTTGTGGGCGGCTTCCTCATCGCCATGTATCTGCCGATCTTCTCCATCGCCGGCGCGGTCAAGTAAGACGATGGCGGAAGCGGCGGGCGTCTATTCGCCCTTCGGCGAGCGCCCTCAAGGCGGGCTCTACGGCAAGCTGGTGCTGCTCACCGGCATCCGGCTGGCCGTGGGCACCGCCTTGCTGGCGGCGACCGCGTGGCCGACGCTCGGGCACGAACCGTTCCCGCGGACGGTGGAGGCGCTGCTCTTCGCCATCGTCGCCCTGATCTACTTCGGCTCCCTGGTCGCCACGTTCGTCTTGCGGACCGGACGCCACCTGGGCTGGGTGGCGCACGGGCAGATCGCGGCCGACGTGATCGCCGGCACCGGCCTCGTCTATCTCACCGGCGGCGCGGAGAGCATCTTTACCGTGCTGTACCCGCTCGCGATCGTGAGCGGCGCCATCGGGCTGGGCCGCCGGGGCGCGGCGCTGGGCGCGGCGGTGTCCTGCGTGACCTTCTGCATCCTGGTCTGGAGCATGCAGAGCGGGATCGTGCCGCCGCCCGCCAGCGAGCTGGAGCGCGTCCCGCTCGCGCCCGGACGCCTGACGGTGGTGATGGCGGCGAACCTCTCCGCGTTCCTGCTGGTCGGCGCGCTCTCGTCCTTCCTGGCCGAGCAGGTGCAGGGAGCGCGCAGCCAGCTCTTGCGCAGCGAGAAGCGCCTCGAGGCGCTGGAAGGGATCTACTCGGCGGTGGTGCGCTCGATCGCCAGCGGCATCCTCACGCTGGGCGAGGACGGCCGGATCACCTATCTGAATCCCGCCGCCGAGCACCTGACGGGCCTCTCCGACAAGGTCGCGCGGGGGCAGCCCCTGGGCACGCTCCTGCCCGAGCTCGCCGCGTCCATCGTGCGGCCCAGGGAGCGTGGCCGGCCGGAGGTGCGTCTGAAGGCTTACGACGGCCGCGACCGGATCCTCGGCTACGCCACCGCGCCGCTGGCGGGCGGCGTGGGCGGCCAGGTGATCCTCTTCCAGGACCTCACCGAGCTGCGTCAGATGGAGGAGGCCGTGCGGCGCGCCGACCGCCTCGCGGTGGTGGGAGGGCTCGCGGCCGGCCTCGCGCACGAGATTCGCAACCCGCTCGCCTCGATGTGCGGGTCGATCGATATCCTGGGCGCTTCTCCCGGGTTGGACGGGCAGGAGCGCCGCCTGATGAACGTGGTGCGCAGCGAGGCCGAGCGGCTGGAAGCCCTGGTCCGCGAGTTCCTCTCGTTCGCTCGGCCGATCTCGCCGACGTTCGAGCCGCTGGACGGCGCCCGCGCCGTGCGCGAGACGGTGGAGCTGTTCCGGCAGCAGGTCGCGGAGCGCGGCGTCGAGCTGATCGCACGCGCGGATGCCGCGGTCTGGGTGCGCGCCGATCCAGGCCAGCTGCGGCAGGTGCTCTGGAACCTGCTGGGCAACGCAGCGGACGCCACCGCGCCGGGAGGCCGGGTCGAGGTGACGATCTCGCGCCAGGCGGGCGAGGGCGTCCTCGAGGTGACGGACACCGGTCACGGCATCGCCGACGAGGACCTGGATCGGATCTTCGATCCGTTCTTCACCACCAAGGAGCGCGGCACCGGCCTTGGTCTCGCCATCGTGCACCGCATCGTCGAGGCCCACAGCGGGCACCTCTCAGTCAGCAGCCAGGTGGACAGGGGCAGCACCTTCCGCGTGGCGCTGCCGATCGCGGTTCCTTCGCCGGAGCACCTCCGGGCGGCGGTGGGCTGACCATGGCGCGCCTGTTGGTGGTCGACGACGAGCAGTCGATGCGGGTGATGCTGGAGGCCCGCCTGGCCAAGGCGGGCCACGGCGTGGAGGTCGCCTCCGACGTCGCCAGCGTGGATCGCGCGCTCGCCGCGTCCGAGTTCGACGTGGTGATCACGGACCTGAGGATGCGCACGGGCGGCGACGGCCTGGACGTGGTCCGGAAGGTGAAGGCCGCGCAGCCCGAAGCGGAAGTGATCCTGATGACCGCCTTCGGCAGCGACGACGTGCGCCGGCAGGCGCTGGAGCTCGGGGCCTACGGATACGTGGAGAAGTCGCCCACCCTCGCGTCCGAGCTGATCGCGCTCGCCAAGGCGGCGGTGCACAAGCGCGAGCTGGCCCGCCAGGGCCGGATCCTGGCCCAGGACAACGAGCTGCTCCGCGAGCAGCTCTCCGCGCGCGGCCGCTTCGAGTCGATGGTGGCGCGCAGCGCCGCGATGCACCAGGTCTTCGAGGTGGTGGAGAAGGTCGCGACGGCGCGGACCACCGTGCTGATCACCGGCGAGAGCGGCGTGGGCAAGGAGCTGGTCGCCCGGGCCGTGCACGCGCGCAGCCCGCGCAGCGCGGCGCCCTTCGTCCCGGTGAACTGCGGCGCGATCCCGGAGGGGCTGATCGAGTCCGAGCTGTTCGGGCACGCCAAGGGCGCCTTCACCGGCGCGCAGGCGGCGAAGCAGGGCCTCTTCCAGGCGGCGCAGGACGGGACGCTGTTCCTCGACGAGATCGGCGAGCTTCCCCTCAGCCTCCAGGTCAAGCTGCTGCGCGTGATCCAGGAGCGGCGGATCCGGCCGGTGGGAGACAACTCCGACGCCGACGTCGACGTGCGATTGGTGGCCGCCACCAACCGCGACCTCGCGGCGGAGGTGCGCGCCGGCCGGTTCCGCGAGGACCTGTATTACCGCCTGAACGTGGTGGAGATCCGGGTGCCCGCGCTCCGCGAGCGCCGCGAGGACGTGCTGCCGCTGGCCGACCACTTCCTGCGCCGATTCGCCGCGGAGCACGGGAGGCCGGTCCCGCGGCTCTCTGCCGACGCGAAGCGGCGCCTGTCCGAGTACTGGTTCCCGGGGAACGTCCGCGAGTTGGAGAACCTGATCGAGCGCGCCGTCGCGCTGTCCACCGGCGACGAGGTGACGGTGGATGCGCTGCCCGCGGTCCTGCGCGGGACCGGGCTCCATACCCTGTCGCCCGGTGGTCCGCTGCCGGCCGGGTTCTCGGTGGAGGACTACCTGGCGCAGGTCGAGCGGGAGCTGATCGACCGCGCGCTGACGGAGGCCTCGGGTGTGAAGAAGGAGGCGGCCTCGCGGCTGGGCTTGACCTTCCGCCAGTTCCGGCACCGGGTGAAGAAGCTCTCCGGGCAGGCGGAGGACGACAACGGGAACGGCAACGGCGACGACGCCGAATGACCCTCCAGCCTCCCGCCCCCGGCCCCAGCGGCTAGTTCAAGTCCCGCCGAGAAAAGATGAAGACCGCGATCGCCAGCACGATCGCCGCGTACGCAATCCCGTACCCCGCCGCATGTGCGACATATCCGCCCGCCACCACCAGCTCGTTGGCCGCGTGCGACTTGAGGTTCAGCAGCTCCAGATCCGGGAGCAGCATGTAGAACCCGCGCGCGACCGTGCGCGCCGCGCCGCTGTGCGACCGCTCCGCGAAGGTGCGGAGGTCGGGCAGCAGATGCCCGATGAAGAACAGCGCCAGGGTATACGACCCGGCCAGGATGGGCGTCGAGAAGCTGGCGAACAGGATCGCCAGCGCGGCCAGCACGGCGAACTCCACGCAGAGCAGCCCGACGGCTTGCACGACGATCGGTGTCAGCGAATAGCCCGCCAGCCAGAGTACGGCGCGCAGCAGCGCGCCGATCACCACCGCGTTCACCACCAGGAGGAGCAGCAGGCCCGCGTACCGGCCGGTGCAGAACGCCCACCGGGGCACCGGCTTGGCCAGCGTGGGCAGGATGGTCTTCCGCTGGATCTCGCCCGCCACCATGCCCACCCCAATCACGATGGCCATCAGCGCACCCGTGACCTGGAGCGCCCCCAGCCCCATGTCCAGGATGATCCGCAACCAGTTCCCGACGGTGAGCTGCGCCACCACGAGCGATCCGGCCACGAAGAGCGCCGCGAAGAGCAGCAGATTGTAGAGCAGCTTGTTGCGCACCAGCTCGCGAACCGTGTTCCCGGCGATGGTGACGACCGGCGGCATCAGTGGATCTCGAACTGCTGCGTCAGGCCGTACGCCCGCAGGCGCTCGGCGGCGGTGGAGCGCGCGGTGCCGTCGGCCTCGATCACATAGTGGCCGCCGTGCGGTTCCCGCGGGACGTCCGGCAAGAAGCCCGCGGTGACGAGCGCGTGCACGGACCGCGGCGGCAGGCCCCGGCTCTCGCGGTACTTCTGCGCCGCGTCCTCGATCGTCCGGAGATCGCGCTCCATGTGCAGCGCGGCGACGCGGGCGTGCCACTCCTGCCGCGTGGCCTCCTCGTTGGCCTGGGCCAGCATCGCTTCCGCCAACGAAGTGGCGAGCTTCAGCTCTCCGCCCTGCGCCGACAGCCGCGTCGCGAGCAGGCCCACGAAGGGCGGCGCGCCGGGCTGCTTCGCGGCCGCCGCCATGCTGCGTCCGGCGGCGGGCAAGTCGCGCAGGTAGTACGACTGCAAGAAGCCGAGCAAGAAGCCCATGTGCCAGTCGTCGGGACGCTCCCGCAGCCCCTGCTCGAGGATCTGCACCGCCTTGAGCGCGCCGTAGACCTTGCCGTCCATCGTCTCGTGGGGCAGCGCCGCGGCCGCGAACCGGTAGGCGCCGGCGAACTGCGGGTCCACGTCCACCGAATACTCGAGAAGCCGCGAGAGCCGGCGATCGATCGGCCCGGCCGCCTCCGGAGGCATGTCGCCGTGCCGCGCCGGGAGCAGCTGGATGGCCTGGAGCAAGGTGAAGTCCGCCAGCAGCGAGCGGAACCCGAACGACAGAGCGCGCGCCACGTTCCCCGGAATGGGCGGGATGTCCAGCTCGCTCGCGACTTCGGCGGGGGCGCGCGCCTGCGCTCCGACGCGGAAGACGATGGCGGCGCCGATGGCCAGCGCGAGTCCAAGGGCGGCGGCGCTGCCGCGGATCGCGGTAGTCACGTCAGGAATCATACCAAGCGCCTCTTCCTCGACCCAGAAAAGAGAGCGGGGATGGCCCCCTCCAGGCCACCCCCGCTCCCGCACCACAAGAACTTCTTACAGGTTCACGTCGTTCTGGTCGTTCGCCGGCTCGCCGGACGGGTTGTTCTGGTCGGCGGTGCAGTTGCCTCCCGCGGTGAAAATCCGGGAGTCGCTCGAGATGCTCCACTGGTCGACCAAGGCGTCGGCGTCGATGTTGCCGATGGCCACCGCGTCGAACCGGGTGGCCGGCGCGCCCGTCAGACCCGCCTTCGAGTTGCAGACGGTGTCCGCGTACACCTGGTTGAGCGCGCTCGTGTACTTGAACGTATCCACCGCGACGCCCGTGTAGGTCGTCGCCTGCACGATCGTGGTCGTGTCGCGCAGCTCGATGGTGGTGCCTGGGGCGAGGAAGTAGGCGTACCGGTTGTTGCGCTCCGGCTCGAAGCCCACTTCGCCGGTCAGCGTGGAGAAGCGGTCCTTCTCCTGGAAGAAGGCCTTCTGGGC
>DASQAS010000055.1:0-15286 GCA_035635635.1 Myxococcales bacterium
TCGGGCTTCTCGCCGCGGCCGTGGCGTACGGCCGCTGGCCCACGGAAGTGCGCAGCGCCCCCACCGGGCAACACCCGCACGCCGTCCGGTAAACTTGCGGCACACGAGCGGCTGCGCGCCACAGTCGGGGAATGGCCCTGCTCCCTCCCCGACCCCTGCGTCTCGACGCGCGCGCCCTCGCAGCGCGCCGCTGGAAGAAAGTCTCGCTCGCCATCCTCGTCGCGGGCCTCGGCGCCGGATTCGCCGTCGGAGCGGGATTCTGCACCCGGGAACTCCTGGCCGAGAGGGCGCTCTGGGAGCGCGGGGTCGAAGGCCATGTCCAGCGTCTTTCGGGCAAGGTGCTGGAGACGCAGAAGCTGGGGCTGACTTTCATCTACGACTACCGCGTCGACGTTGCCTGGACCGACGCACAGGGGACGCCGCACGAGGGGAAGACGAGCTTCGAGCGGATGTTCAAGGGCGTCCCCCGAAGCGAGATTCCCGCCCTCCGCTACGACCCGCAGAGGCCCGACCGCATCGTGCTCTCCTGGGCCGCCCAGGGCGGCCTTCCACGGCACGGCATGGCGATCCTCTGCGCTTTGCTGGGCGTCCTGATGCTGCTCGGGACCGTCGCGATGGTCCGCAGCGAGCGCCGCCGGATGGAGGCGCTGCGGATCTGCGCGGAGGACGGCGAGGAGATGGAGTGCCGGGTGGAGAAGACCTGGGAGCACAAAGGCGTCTACTTCGTGCAGTACCGCCTCGCGGACGACGGGCGCCTGCGCAAGTACGAGGGCGAGCGGCCGCTGATGTTCCTCCGCAACGGCGTGCCGCACGTGCTCGCGCTGCGCTCGCCGCGCGCCCCGGACGCGCCGTACCTGCCCGAGGCAGACCTGCGGCTGTTCGATCTTTCCGAGGCGGATCGGGCGCGGATCCGGGAGGCGCTGCGCGCGAGCGCCTGACCTCTGCGAGACCAGCGGCGCGCTCATTTCGACTTCCTCCTCTCCTGTTTGTTGGTATAACCCAAGCGCTTGGGTTACCATCAATGCGTGGACGCACGCGAGATGGGCCTGAAAGGAGGGAGAAGCCGGACCGCTGCAAAGCGCGCGGCTTCGCGCCGCAACGGCGCTCTTGGCGGGCGGCCGAGCCATGCGGCGCTGTTCGAGCGCAGTCTGCGCGATGCCTGCGCGCGCCTCGCGCCCGAGCTGCCACGGATCGATCCGGGCGATCTCCGCCTGATCGTGCGGTGCCTGCTGCTGCCGCCGGTCCGCCGTGCGGTCTTCGTCCGGCGTAGGAGGGATGGCCGTTACGTCTTCTGATCTCTCCGAGAAGACCCTCGTTGCGCTCGCGCGGGCGCTTCGCGTGGCGAAGCTGGAAGCCGTGGTGATCGGCAACTCCGCGAGCATGCTGAACGGTGCCCCGGTCACGACCCAGGACATCGACCTCCTCATCCGCGACACCAGGGTGAATCGGCGCAAGCTAGCGCGGTTCGCCGATGAGATCGGCGGCGGGCCACCCGTGCGCGTCTCCGAGCTCAGCAACGTCGAGTGGATCGAGGGCGACCTCGCCGTGCCTGTCGAGATCCACTTCGACCGCATCTCCGGCGGCCTGACGTTCTCCTCGATCCGATCCCGTGCGCAGACCGTCGTGGTCGGAAGCGAGACGCTGAGGGTGGCAGCCCTCGCCGACCTCATCCGCTCAAAGCAGGCTGCGAACCGCCCAAAGGACCGGGCCGTCCTCCCCATCCTGCGCGACACACTGGCGGTGAAGAAGAAGTTGCCGTGACGCGGAGACGCCCTTCAACCTGATTCCCGAGGCGCGGCGCTGGAGCGGCTCGCCGGGTTCAGCAGCCCATCACGGCGTTGATCATCGATTGGACTCCTGTGAAAGGACGCAGGTGGGTACGCCGGAGACCGCGCGGCGTTACACGCCGCAACGGCGAGCGCTGCGGATCGCGTTCGCCGGTCCCGGGCCGATCTCCCTCGACCGCCTCATCTGGAACCTTCTCGCGCGGCAAGCGCCGGACCCGATCCCCGAAGGAGGGCCCGCGACGGTCTGACCCGGCAGCTCATTCCTCCCGGAGCTGGAGCGCCCGTGCCAGCCACCCTGACTGGCGCGCGCGCTCCTCTTCGAACGCGCTCCGGGCCCCGCGCGCGGCGACCGCGGCCACCGCTGCGACGAAGGAGGCGATCGGGGCGTCGACCGTCTTCGCCAACGCCAGGTAGTCCGACAGCTCCGCTGACGGCGTCTCCGCGTGAAATCCCGCGATGCGCTCGACGCAGGCCTGCCGGAACGCCTCCGGATCCCAGGCTGCGATCCGATCGAGAAGCCGTCCGCTCGAACCCTCCAGCTGCGTCTCGCGCTCGACGATGGGTCCCTGCAGCTCCACCCGCCACAGCTCCTCGCCGACCCAGAACGCCAGGTGCGCGATCCGGCAGGCGTGCACGCCCAAGCCGTCGGTTGCGCCGGGCGGGGCGGAGACCCAGGACCCGTTCACGGGCCAGCGAAACCCGGTGAACGGGGCGACGGCGCCCTTCGCCAGCCACTTGAAGGCGATCACTTCTTCGCCTTCCATCGGCGGAAGACCTGCAGCAGTTCCTCGCGCCTTTCGGGATCGAGCGCCTCCTCCGGCACCTCGCCTGCGGCCCGGATCGTCTGTCGCATCTGTTCGAGATAGACCCTGCACCAGTCGCAGTACACGAGGTGCTGCTCGAACAGGGTCCGCTCGCGCAGCGGGAGCTTCCCTTCCAGGTAGTCCGTCACCAACTCGACGATCTGGCGGCAGGTCGGCTGATCGGGAACGCGCGCGCTCATACCGGTCCTCCGAGATGCGGCTCGAGCATCGCACGGACCCTGGACCGTGCCCGGTGAAGCAGCACGCGCTGGTTACCATCCGACACACCGAGCGTAGCGCAGACCTCCTCGGCGCTGCATCCCTCGATGTCGCGGAGCACGATCACCTGGCGCTGCGCGGGAGGAAGCGTCTCGATCGCCTTGCGCATCAGCCCCAGCGTTTCCTTCGCGAGGAGCTTCTCGTCGGCCCAACGTTCCGGCGGCGCCGCCCAGTGCCCGGGCCATCGCGGGTGATCCGAGGGCAGGAAGCGCGCGGGATCGACGGCGGGCTCGTCCTCGGCATCGTCGAAGGAGGAAAACGGTGCCGATCGCGCCTCGCGCTGTCCCCGCGACCGCGCCCGATTCGCGACGATGCTGAGGATCCACGAGCGAACCGACGAGCGCCCCTCGAACGCGGCGATCCCCTGTAGCACCGCGAGCCACGTCTCCTGCACCACCTCTTCGGCCACGGCATCGCTCGAAACGAAGAGCCGCGCCACCCGGCTCATCGACGACTGACAGCTCCGCACCAGCGTGAGAAAAGCCGCCTCGTCGCCCCGCCGGAGCGCGGCGATCAGATCGATCTCCTCCGGATGTCCTGCCACCGACGACATCGTCCGAACCGTAGGCGTTCCCTGGAACGATTGTCCACCGTAACGTCCCGGCCGCCGGCCCTTCCCTGCCGACGCGCGCACGAACGACCTGACGCACTGGCATACGACACTGTTCACCTCGGATCTCGCGTCCGCGGCCGCCGCATTGCGCGCGGCTCGTGCGACGTTCGTCTCGACCGGTCCGGTGACCCTGGCGGATCGGTCGCTGGGGTACTCTCGCGCGCTGCTCGCCCGCGATCCCGACGGCCTCGCGATAGAGCTCGCCGGCGAGTAACGGATCGACCCCCGCCGCGTACTGGAGGAGACGATGACCACCCGCGAAGAGCAGAGGCTGGCAGAGTCGCGCGATCGCTCGGCCCACTGGAAGCGCTGGGGACCGTACCTGAGCGAGCGCGCCTGGGGCACGGTCCGCGAGGACTACAGCGCCGGGGGAACCGCCTGGGATCACCTGCCGCACGACCACGCCCGCTCACGCGCCTACCGCTGGAACGAAGACGGAATCGCGGGCATCTCCGATCGCCACCAGGAGCTCTGCTTCTCGATCGCGCTGTGGAACCGGAGCGACCCGATCCTGAAGGAGCGGATGTTCGGGCTCACCGGCCAGGAGGGTAACCACGGCGAGGACGTGAAGGAGCTGTACTACTACCTCGACTCGACCCCGACCCACTCGTACATGAAGTTCCTCTACAAGTATCCGCAGGCGGAGTTCCCGTACGCGCGGCTGGTCGAGGAGAACCGCCGGCGCGGGCGCTCGGGGCGCGAGCTGGAGCTGATCGACACCGGCATCTTCGATCAGGACCGCTACTTCGACGTGTTCGTCGAATACGCGAAGGCCGGCGTCGAGGACATCTGCGTCCGCATCGAGGTCGCGAACCGCGCTTCCGAAGTGGCGGAGATCGACGTCCTGCCCACTCTCTGGTTCCGCAACACCTGGAGCTGGAGCTCCGACCAGAAGCGCCCGACCTTGCGCGCGAGCGGACCGTCGTCCGTCGTGGCGGGCGAGTACCATCTCGCCTGCGAGGGCGCTCCGGAGCTGCTCTTCTGCGACAACGAGACGAACGCGCACCGTCTCTTCGGGGTCGACGGGGCGCCCTATCCGAAGGATGGAATCAACGATCACGTGATCCACGGCCACCCGACCGTGAATCCGGACCGCGTCGGCACCAAATGCGCCGCACGATATCGGCTCACGGTGCCCGCGCGCGGCAGCGCCGTCATGCGCCTGCGGATATCCCGCGACGCGCTGCAGCCGGTGGACGCGAACGACGCGGTCCTGCGCGCGCGGAAGCAAGAAGCGGACGAGTTCTACGAGGAGGTGATTCCGCGCTCGCTCTCCGAGGACGCGCGTGGCGTCATGCGCCAGGCGCTCGCGGGAATGCTCTGGTCCAAGCAGTACTACAACTACGTGGTGCGCGACTGGCTGGAGGGCGACACCGGCCAGCCCGCGCCTCCCGCGGAGCGGAAGCTGGGCCGCAACGCGGAATGGGGCCATCTGTACAACGCCGACGTGCTCTCGATGCCGGACAAGTGGGAGTACCCCTGGTACGCCTCGTGGGACCTGGCATTCCACTGCATCCCTCTCGCCCTGGTGGACAGCGACTTCGCCAAGGAGCAACTGCTGCTCCTGCTGCGCGAATGGTACATGCACCCGAACGGCCAGATCCCCGCCTACGAGTGGGCGCTCGGCGACGTGAACCCGCCCGTATTCGGGTGGGCAGCGTGGCGGGTCTACAAGATCGAGAAGAAGCGGCGCGGCACCGGCGACCGCAAGTTCCTCAAGCGCGTCTTCCACAAGTTGATGCTGAACTTCACCTGGTGGGTGAACCGGAAGGACGCGGAGGGCCGCAACGTCTTCCAGGGCGGGTTTTTGGGGCTCGACAACATCGGCGTCTTCGACCGGAGCGCGCCGCTCCCGGGCGGCGGGCACCTCGAGCAGTCCGACTGCACCAGCTGGATGGCGATGTACTGCCTGAACATGCTCGCCATCGCCCTCGAGCTCGCCCGCGAGGAGGAGGAGTACGAGGACGTCGCCAGCAAGTTCTGGGAACACTTCGTCCACATCGCGCACGCGATGAACACGATGGGGCTCTGGGACGAGCAGGACGGCTTCTACTACGACGTGCTGCACCGCGGGCAGGAGGAGGTGCCCCTGCGCGTCCGGTCCATGGTCGGGCTGATCCCGCTGTTCGCGGTGGAGCCGATTCCCGCCGACCTGATCGCTTCGTTTCCTTCGTTCGCCCGCCGCCTCGAATGGTTCATCGATCACCGGCCCGATCTCACCGAGGGCGTCGCCTGCATGCGCACGTTGGGAGCCATGAATCGCCGCCTCTTCTCGGTGGTCGAGCCCGACAAACTGCGCCGCATCCTCGTCCGGCTGCTCGACGAGAACGAATTCCTCTCGCCCTACGGCATCCGCGCGCTGTCGCGCGTGCACCGCGACCATCCCTACACCCTGCACCTCGACGGCATGCAGCACAGCGTCCGGTACGAGCCCGCGGAGTCGTCCACCGGCCTGTTCGGCGGCAACTCGAACTGGCGCGGCCCCATCTGGTTTCCGGTGAACTTCCTGCTGATGGAGTCGCTGCAGAAGTTCCACCACTACCTGGGAGACGGGTTCACGGTGGAGTTCCCCACCGGCTCGGGCCGGCAGCTCACGCTCGCCCAGGTCTCAGCGGAGATCTCCCGGCGGCTGTCTTCGATCTTCCTCCGCGACGCCGACGGACGCCGGCCGGCGTTCGGAAGCGACGGGAAGATGCAACGCGACCCTCACTTCCGCGACCACCTGTTGTTCAACGAGTACTTCCATGGCGACGACGGCTCCGGCGTCGGCGCCTGCCACCAGACGGGCTGGACCGGGCTCGTCGCCAAGCTGCTCCAGCAGAGCGGGGAGTGAACATGCGCGTGACCCCTGCGGCGGTGATCCCTTCACCCGACGCGAAGCCCTTGCCGCCCATCGCCATCGGAAGCGCCGTCTGCCGCGATCACGCCCGCTCCTCACGGCTCGAGTGGCTGGAGACGAACGGCACGGGCGCCTTCGCGATGGGCACCGTGGCCGGAACCAACACGCGCCGCTACCATGGCCTTTTGGTCGCGTCGCTGCGGCCCCCCGTCGATCGGCACGTGCTCCTCTCGCGCCTGGACGAGGTGGTCTCTGGCGACGGCGTGCCGGAGGTGGGCCTTGCGAGCAACCAGTACCCGGGGACCGTCTCGCCGCAGGGACATGCGCGCCTGGTGGAGTTCCGGCTCGACCCGTTTCCGACCTGGACATGGGACACCGGCGGCGCCCATGTCGAGAAGCAGATCTTTCTCTTGCCTGGAGAGCAGACCGTGGTGGTCACCTATCGCGCGACGCGCGCCCGCCGCATCGCGATCTCTCCCTTCCTGGCGTTCCGCGACTATCACAGCCTGACCCGTGCCAACCCATCGCTCGACGGGGACGTCCGCGTGGAACGCAGCCGGGGTGCGCTGGTCGTCCGCACGCGGCCGTACCCGGGGATGCCGGAGCTGAGCTTGCACGTGAGCCCGCGCGCCCGGTTGGTGCGCGACAGCGGCTGGTACTACGCGACGGAGTACCTGGCCGAGCTCGATCGCGGCCTGGACTTCCGTGAGGACCTCTGGAAGCTCGGAACGCTGCAGCTGGAGATCGGGCCCGAGCATCCGGTCTTCGTCGCCGCAACGCTCGGTCCGCGTCCCTTCGACGCCGGGGAGGTCGCGAACCTCGCCGCGGGCATCCGGGACGGGAGGCGATCGCACAGCGCCGATCCGTTTCTGGCGCGCCTCGAGCTCGCCGCGGATCAGTTCGTGGTGCGCCGCGCGGACGGCAAGCCGACCGTGATCGCCGGGTATCCATGGTTCACCGACTGGGGCCGCGACACGATGATCTCCCTGCCGGGTCTCCTGATCGCGCGAGGCCGGCTGGACGAGGCACGCGAGGTGCTGCGAGGTTTTCTGGCGCATGCGGATCGCGGGGTGATCCCGAACGCGTTCCCGGATCGGCCCGGCGACAAGCCCGAGTACAACACCGTCGACGCGACCCTCTGGATGCTCCAGGCCGCGCACCAGTACGTCCAGGCCAGCCGCGACGAGCAGTTCCTGAGGTCCGAGCTCTATCCGGCGGCGAAGGAGATCATTCGCTGGCACCGCGAAGGAACCCACCACGGCATCATGGTCGATGCGGCGGACGGCCTCCTCGCGGCCGGAGCGCCGGGCGTCCAGCTCACCTGGATGGACGCGCGCGTCGGGGATCGCGTGATCACCCCCCGGCACGGCAAGGCCGTGGAGATCAATGCGCTCTGGTACAACGCGCTTCGCCTGCTGGCCCTGTGGGGCGGGTCCCTCGGGGACGCCTCCGGCGCCCGGGACTTCGCGGCCGCGGCGGACAAGGCCGGCGCCTCGTTCGAGAAGGCGTTCTGGAACCCTGCCCGCGGCCATCTCGACGACGTGGTCGGCGACCCTTCGCTGCGGCCGAACCAGCTCTTTGCCCTCTCGCTCCCCTTCCCTCTGCTCTCGCCCGAGCAACGGCGCAGCATCGTCCGGGCCGTGGAGCGGAAGCTGCTGACCCCCTTCGGGCTGCGCACGCTCGCTCCCGACGAGCCCGGCTACACCCCGCGCTACGCGGGCGGCCCCGCGGAGCGCGATGGCGCGTACCACCAGGGCACGGTCTGGCCATGGCTTTTGGGCCCCTATGTCCGCGCCTATCTCTGCGCGTTCGGCCGCTCCCCGGAGACGCTGCAGCAGTGCCGGACCCTTCTTCGTCCGCTGGAGCTGCACCTGGGCGACGCGTGCCTGGGCAGCATCTCCGAAGTGTTCGGCGCCGAAACGCCTTTCGCTCCAGGCGGGGCACCGGCGCAGGCGTGGAGCGTGGCCGAGCTGCTGCAACTCCTCTCCGTAGACCTGGTGGAAGACGCACAGGATCGCTCGCGCCGCGAGCGGCGATCTGGCCCGGCGCCGGAGTCCCGGCGATGACGCTGCGCGAAGCCTTCCGCTCTCACTGGCCCGAGTACGCGATGGAAGCCGCCGGCCTCGGCGTATTCATGCTCGCGGCTTGCGTGGTCACCGTCGCGCTCGAGCATCCCGCCTCGCGCGCGCAGGCGATCGATCCGAGGTTCCGGCGGGGGCTGATGGGCGCCGCGATGGGGCTGACGGCGATCGCCCTCATCTACTCGCCCTGGGGAAAGCGGTCCGGCGCCCATCTGAATCCGAGCGTGACGCTCGCCTTCTGGCGGCTCGGGAGGGTCCCCGGGCACGACGCGATCTTCTACGCGATGGCGCAGGCGATCGGAGGGATCGCCGGCGTCGGGCTCGCGTGGGCGACCCTGCGGGAATCGATCGCCCACCCCGCGACGAACTTCGCCGTGACGCTGCCGGCGGCCGGGATTCCCGCCGCGCTCGCGGCGGAGTTCGCCATCTCCTTCGTCCTGATCACGGTGGTGCTGATGGTCAGCGGCTCGCGCTTCGCGCGGTTCACGGGACTGTGCGCGGGCGCCCTCGTCGCCACCTGCATCTTCCTGGTCGCGCCCATCTCGGGAATGAGCATGAACCCGGCGCGCTCGCTCGCATCCGCCCTCGGCGCCGGCTCGTTCGCCTCCCTCTGGATCTACTTCGTCGCGCCGCCGCTCGGAATGCTCGCCGCGGCGCTGGTGCAGCGCAGGCGCGCCGGCTGCGCGAAGCTCGATCATGCTGCGGGCGTGCGCTGCATCTTCTGCGACCAGCGCGCGGCCAAGGCGGCGGTGCGGCCGAAGCGGATCGTGATTCTCGGCGGCGGATTCGGCGCGGTGTTCACCGCGCAGCAGCTCGAGCGGCGGCTCGCCGGCCGTGGCGACTACGAGATCGTGCTGATCGCGAAGGACAACCATTTCGTGTTCCAGCCCATGCTGCCGGAGGTGATCTCGGGGACGATCGGTCTGCTCGATCTGGTCAGCCCGCTGCGGCGGCTCCTCCCAGGCACGGAGATCCACGTCCGCGAGGTCGAGTCGATCGACCTGGCTGCACGGACCATCACGACGGCCCCAGGGTTCCTGCCGCACCCCCACGTGATCGAATACGACCACCTGGTCCTGGCGCTGGGGACCGTGACCGACTTTCGGGGCCTGCGCGGCTTGCCGGAGCACGCCCTCCCCTTCAAGAACCTGAACGACGCGTTGCACCTGCGCAACCACGTGATCCGTGCGTTGGAGGAGGCCGCGATCGAGCGCCACGACGGCCGGTTACGCCGCCAGCTGCTTACGTTCGTGGTCGCCGGCGGCGGCTTTTCCGGCGTGGAAGTCGTGGCCGAGCTGAACGACTTCGTCCGGTCGGTGGCGAAGAACTATCCCCAGATCGACCCGCGCGAGATCCGGGTGGTGCTCGTCCACTCGCAGGATCGAATCCTCCCGGAAGTTTCGAGGAAGCTCGGCGAGTTCGCGCAGCGGATCCTGCGGAAACGCGGCGTGGAGCTGCTGCTGAACGCCCGCCTGTCCGCGGCCACCGGCGAGGAGGCGGTGCTCGGCGATGGGAAGACGATCCCGACCCGAACGCTCGTGTCGACGGTGCCGTCTTTCGCCCACACGCTGATCGAGGCCTTGCCGGTCCCGAAGAACAAGGGCAGCCGCGTGCGGGTCACGCCGGAGCTTCAGGTCGAGGGCCTCGGCAACGTCTGGGCGCTCGGCGACTGCGCGCAGGTGCCGGCGAAGGACGGGACCAATGCGCCCCCGACCGCGCAGCACGCCACGCGTCAGGCCGCGGTACTCGCGCACAACCTGGTTGCCAGCATCCGTGGGGGCCGCCGTCGCACGTTCGACTTCAAGGGCCTCGGCAAGATGGGCTCGCTCGGGAGGCACACGGCGGTGGCCGAGGTCTTCGGGATGCAGATCTCCGGACGGCTCGCCTGGTTCTTGTGGCGGACGATCTATCTGACGAAGCTGCCAGGCATCGGACGGCGGCTGAAGGTCGCAGCTTCCTGGACCTTCGATCTGTTCCTCCCGCCCGAGCTGGTGCAGTTCCGGTTCGGCGGCCAGCGCCTCCTGCTGCGCGAGTACTTCGAGCCCGGGCAGGAGGTCTTCCGCCAGGGCGACCTCGGCGACCGCATCTACGCGATCCTCGAGGGCGAGGTGGAAGTGGTCGTGCGCGACCAGGTGGTGGCGCGCCTCGGACCCGGCGAGCTGTTCGGCGAGATGGCGCTGCTCGATCACACCGTGCGGAACGCGACCATCCGGTGCGCCTCGCCGCTGAGCGTCTGGAGCCTTCCCAGGAAGGAGCTGGAGCTGCTCGCGGAGGGGATGCCGGAGCTGAGGCGGGACCTCGAGCTCTTGCGCGAGCGCCGAGCGCGGCCGGAAGTCAGCGCAGGGCCACGGGCTTGAGACGCTCGCGGAACCAGGCGGCCTGCGCCGTCCGCTCCTCGTCGTGGCCCGGCTGGCCGCCCAGCGCCATGGCGGCGTTGCCACCCTCGATCCACTCGTCCGGTGCGGGCCATCGAACGGCCGTGAACGGCGCGACGCCGCCCGGAGCGAAGAACTTCCACGCGAGCATGGTCAGCCCTTTCGTCGTGAGGCGCGGAACAGCTCCAATAGCTTCTGGGTCACCTCGTCCGGGGTGGGCGATGGCGCGCCGAGGGCGGCAGACGCTGCGATCTGCGCCCGGACCTGGCGCAGGTACGTGACGCATCCCGGGCAGGTCACGAGGTGCTCCTCGAACTCGGTCCGCGCCTCCAGCGGCAGCGCGCCCTCGAGATAGTCGGTGACTTTCTCGACGGCGACGATACAGACGAGATCTGACGGCAAGGCGCGGCTCATCGTTTGATCCGTTCGTCTCCCGGGAAGACCGTCCGTTACACGGACTGTAACGCCGGGGCCCTTCCGCGGACAGACGCGGAGGAGGGGCCCGTGGCAGAGACCTACGATGTGATCGTGATCGGGTCGGGAGCCGGGGGAGGAACGCTCGTGCATTCCCTCGCTCTCACTGGAAAGAGGATCATGGCGAACGCGCTCCGGGTGGGAGAACACCTCCGGCAGCGGCTGGCGTAGCCACCCACTCGGACGCGATCGGGTTATACCTGGCGTGTCCGAGGGGCTGAATGCGCGCGCTGCTCCGGATCTACGAAGAGGTGACGGCCGCGCTGAATGCGCGCGAGCTCGCAGCGGCCGCCGCGGCGCACGCGCCGCGACCCGCTGCCGGCGGAAAGCTCGCCGTGCTCGGTCTGGGGAAGGTTGCGGCCGAGCTCTGGGAAGGTGTCCGCGGCGCGGTCGGCCACGCCGACGCGCTCCTCGTCGTGCCTTCCGACGCGCCTGCGCCCGCCGGGGCGCGAGTGATGCGAGGCACCCATCCGCTCCCGGGTGCGGAATCGCTGGAAGCGGGCGAAGCGCTCCTGTCGGCGGCGCGATCCCTGCGGCCCGCGGATGCGGCGTTGCTGCTCATCTCCGGCGGCGGATCTGCGCTGGCGGAAGCGCCGCAGCCGGGGCTTTCGCTCGCGGACGTCCGGGAGGTCAACCAGGCGCTGCTCACGTCTGGAGCACCGATCGAGGAGATGAACTGCGTGCGCTCGCACTTGTCCCGGCTGAAGGGCGGGGGGCTGGCCCGGGCGCTCCACGCGGCGGGGGTCACTCGGGCGCGTGCGCTGGTCGCGGTGGACGTGCCGATCGGCGGCGTCGCGGCCGTCTCCAGCGGGCCGGCGATCGCCGACCGGACGACCTGTGCGGACGCCCTGGCGATCGCGCGGAAATACCGCCTGCCGGAAGCTGCCACGCGGGTGGTGGAAACGCTCAAGCCGGGCGATCCCGCGGACTTCATCCCTCACGAGGCGCTCTGCGATCTGCGATCCCCGGCCCAGGAGGCGGCGCGCCGGGCGCCTCTGCGCGTGATCGATTCTCCGGTCCGAGGCGCGGTCGAGGCGTTCGCCGAGCGGCTCGCGCGCGAGGGCGGATTCGTCTGCGCCAGCGGTGAGCTCGAGGTGCGCGTTCCGGCCGGGGCGCCCCCGGGCGGCCGGGACCAGCACCTGGCCCTGCTGATGGCGAGGAGCCTCCGCGGCACGAACGGCGCCTTTCTCGCGGCGGGCACCGATGGCCGCGACGGCCCGACCGAGAGCGCCGGCGCGATGGTCGACGGGCGCACCTGGGACGAGGCGTCGACTCGCGGGCTCGACCCGGCGAAGGCGCTCGCGGAGTTCGACACGGCCCGCGTCCTCGGCGCCCTGGGCCTGCTCATCCCTGCACGCCACACCGGCGCGCACGCCGGCGACCTGTTCCTGCTCCGCCGGGACTGACTCCGAAAGCGCCTCCGGCTTCCAGCCGATCTCGTGTTGCGCATTTGTTTCCGTTCTCCAGAACGGCCCCGCGTCTCATTGGCGCTCTGTTAGGCACTCCGGCATGCCGAATTCCATTTCGTGGGCATGTCTCATCGTGGCTTGCTCGTTCGCAATCGTCCCCTCCAGCGCGCGCGCCCAGGCCGGTCCGCCTCCTCCGGGCCAGCCTGCAGACGACACCATGCCGCCGCCTCCGCCTTCTGCCGAAGAGGAGCAAGCCGAAGAGCCACCTTCGCCGGAGGCATTGCCTCCGCCGACCACGCCCAGCCTGCAGACGTTCCAGGCGGACCTCACGCCGTACGGCCGCTGGGTGGACACGCCGGACTACGGAAACATCTGGGTCCCGTACGCCGCCCAGCGCTCCGATTGGCAGCCGTACACCGACGGGCACTGGGTCTACACGCAGTGGGGCTGGTCGTTCGTATCCGACGTGCCCTGGGGCTGGGCGCCCTTTCATTACGGCCGCTGGGGCTGGACGCCGGCGCTCGGCTGGTTCTGGGTGCCCGGCCTGGTCTGGGCCCCCGCATGGGTTTCGTGGCGATACACCAACGGGCACGTCGCCTGGTCGCCCTTCGCGCCTCGCGGATTCCGTTACGACCGGCGCTGGCCCGGCTGGGTGACGATCCCCGCAGCGCACTTCACGCATCCGGTCTCGCGTGAGCGGATTCCCCGCGTCCATGCGGCGCCGATCGTCCGCGGCGCTCGCCCGGCGCCGTCCATCCAGCACGCGCCCGAGCGCGGCCGTACTTACGGGCCGCCACACGACATCGGCCGTCCCGCCGGCCACGCGGCGCCGCGGGCCAGTGGAGGCGAGCACGGACCGGGCGACGGCCACGGCCACTGAGACAGGCCTCAGCGCCCCGCCACGTTTCCGCCGGCGGCCCGCAGCGGCTTGAACGCCGCACGCAGCTCAGCTGCGAAGAGCTCCGGGTACTCCCAAGCGGCGAAGTGTCCGCCCCTGTCCACCTCGTGGAAGTAGGTCAGGTTGCGATAGGCGCGCCGGGCCCAGGTCTCCGGGACTCGATAGACCTCGTCCGGAAAGACCGTGATCGCCACCGGAAGCGAGATCTCGGCGGTCTTCTGTGCTGCCGCGCTGGTCACGCCTCGTCCAGCGTTCTCCCAGTACAGCCGCCCTGCCGAAGTCCCGCTGTTCGTCAGCCAGTACAGCGTGATGTCGTCCAGCACGTCGTCTTTCGTCGGCGACTTTCCGGGCTCGTCGCCATACGTCCACTGCGCGAAGCCCGGATGCCCGAGCAGCCAGGCCGCCAGACCAGCCGGGGAGTCCGCCACGCCGTAGCCGATCGTCTGCGGCCGCGCGGTCATCATCACGACGTAGGCCGTGTTCCCCATCTTCGCGGACGCGACCAGCGCTTCGAACACCGCGCGCTCCTTCTCGGAGAGTCCCACCGGAGCGGGCCCGCCCACGGGGAGAACCGCGGCCACCTCGGGCGGTACCGCCGCCGGCAAGTTGATGTGGATGCCCAGCAATCCTGCCGGCGCCTGGCGCGCCATCGCGCCCGAGATGGGGGAGCCCCAGTCGCCGCCCTGGGCCACGTAGCGGGTGTACCCGAGGCGCTTCATCAGCTCTGCCCAGGCTCCCGCGATGCGGTCGGGGTTCCAGCCGGTGCCGGTCGGCTTGCCGGAAAAGCCGTAGCCCGGGATCGACGGGATCACGACGTCGAACGCGTCGCCGGCGCTGCCTCCGTACGCGGTCGGATCCGTGAGCGGACCGATGATCTTGAGTTGCTCGATCACGGAGCCGGGCCATCCGTGCGTGACGATCACCGGGAGCGCGTCCTGGTGGCGGGAACGGACGTGGATGAAGTGGATGTCCACTCCGTCGATGGTCGTCATGAATTGCGGCAAGGCATTCAGCTTCGCTTCCGCCTTGCGCCAGTCGTAGCCGCCGCCCCAGTACCGGACCAGCTCCTGGAGCCTGGCCAGCTGGACACCCTGCGAGCGATCGGAGACGGTCTCCCGGTCGGGCCATCGCGCGGCGGCGATGCGCTGGCGAAGATCGGCGAGCTCCTTTTCCGGAACGTTGACATGGAAGGGCCGGATTGCGGCCGTGCCCGTAGCCGCCGTCGAGTCCGCCTGCGGCTGGGCCTTCGCCGCTCCATCGTGTGCGCACGCGAGCGTGAGCGCACAGCCCGTCAGCCATCCCAAGCTCTTCACGGTGACCTCCCCAGGCGCAACCTAGAGCGAACGTCAGTTTCGCGTCCAGCGGAGGTGGCCCGATTGGGCCGGGGAAAAATGGTCAGAGCCGCCCTGTAAGCCGGGTTCTGTCTCGCCGGGTCGTTGCCTTCCCGGCGGAGGCGGACATTCCTCTAGGGCCGCCGTTGCCGGCGGCCTCCAGCGAGCTACCCGGGAGCGCGGCGGGCAACCGCATTGCTCCCCTATGTGCTCTTGCTCCGGGTGGGGCTTGCCGTGCCGCCCGTGTCGCCACGGGCGCGGTGCGCTCTTACCGCACCGTTTCACCCTTGCCGGCTTTCGCCGGCGGTCTGTTCTCTGTGGCGCTTTCCCGCGAGTTGCCTCGGCTGGTCGTTAGCCAGCACCCTGCCCTGTGGAGCCCGGACTTTCCTCCCGCGCG
>DASQAS010000056.1:0-92103 GCA_035635635.1 Myxococcales bacterium
GCTGGACGCGTTGTTCGTGCTGAAGGCTGTCGATGCCACGACAAAGCAGCGCGGCGACGACCTCCTCGAACGTATCGTCGGGATGCTCACGCGATTGTGTCGGTGATCTGATCCGCCCACGGCCACGTCGCCGTCGCCGTCGCCGTCCACGACAACGTCGACGTCGACGCAGACCGGGTCGGGTTTCGGGGTCAGCGTTCTGGTTCGGGGCGGCTCCTGCCCAAAAAACGAAAGGCGGAACCCTCACGGGTCCCGCCTTCCGGCGCAGCATCCACGAAGGGGGGATTCGGGGACGCCGCGAGCTCTCTGACTTTACTTCTGCTCCTCGAATTCAGCATCCACGACGTCGTCCTTCTTTCCCGCGCCGCCCTGCTGTTCGCCGGGCTGGCCGCCTGGCTGCGCGCCCGCCTGACCGGCGTCGCCCGGCGCGCTGCCCGCCGCCTTGTAGGCCTGCTCGGCCATGCGGTGGGAGGCCTGCATCAGCGTCTCGGTGGCGTTCTTCACCGCCTCGACGTCGCTGCCGGCCAGCGCGTCGCGCACCGCCTTCACCTTCGACTCGAGCTCGGCCTTGGTGTCGGCCGGGATCTTGTCGCCCAGGTCCTTGAGCGACTTCTCGGTCGCGTAGGCGAGGTTGTCCGCGCGGTTGCGGACCTCGATCTCCTCGCGCCGCTGCTTGTCCTCGGTCTCGTGCGACTGCGCCTCCTTCACCGCCTTGTCGATGTCGTCCTTGGAGAGGCCCGAGCTGGCGGTGATGGTGATCTTGTTCTCCTTGCCGGTGGCCCGGTCCTTCGCCGCGACGTGGACGATGCCGTTCGCGTCGATGTCGAAGGTCACCTCGATCTGGGGCACGCCGCGCGGAGCGGGCGGGATCCCGTCCAGGTGGAAGCGGCCCAGCGTCTTGTTGTCGCGCCCCATCGGGCGCTCGCCCTGGAGCACGTGCACTTCGACGCTGGTCTGCCCGTCGGCCGCGGTGCTGAACACCTCCGACTTCTTGGTCGGGATGGTGGTGTTCCGCGGGATCAGCGGGGTGGCCACGCCGCCCAGCGTCTCGATCGAGAGCGTGAGCGGGGTGACGTCCAGCAGCAGGATGTCCTTCACCTCGCCGGTGAGCACGCCGCCCTGGACGGCCGCACCGATCGCCACCACCTCGTCGGGGTTGACGGAGCGGTTCGGCTCCTTGCCGAAGAAGTCCTTGACGATCTGCTGCAGCTTTGGCACGCGCGTCGCGCCGCCTACCAGGATGACCTCGTCGATCTCCTTGGGGCTCTTCTTCGAGTCGGCCAGGCACTTGCGGGTCGGCTCCAGCGCGCGCTGGAACAGGTCCTCGCACATCTGCTCGAACTTCGCCCGGGTGAGCTTCTTCACCAAGTGCTTGGGGCCGGTCTGATCGGCGGTCAAGAACGGCAGGTTGATCTCCGTCTCCATCGTGCTGGAGAGCTCGATCTTCGCCTTCTCCGCCGATTCTTTCAGCCGCTGGAGCACCATCTTGTCCTTCGAGACGTCGATGCCGGTGTCCGAGCGGAACTCCTGGATCAGCCAGTCCATGATCTTCTGATCCATGTCGTCGCCGCCCAGGTGCGTGTCGCCGTTGGTGGCGACCACCTCGACGACGTTCTCGCCGACCTCGAGCACCGAGATGTCGAAGGTGCCGCCGCCGTAGTCGAACACGGCCACGACCTCGTCCTTCTTCTTGTCCAGGCCGTAGGCCAGAGCGGCCGCGGTGGGCTCGTTGATGATGCGGCGCACTTCCAGGCCGGCGATGCGGCCGGCGTCCTTGGTGGCCTGCCGCTGGGCGTCGTTGAAGTAGGCGGGGACGGTGATCACCGCCTCGTTGACGGTCTCGCCGAGGTAGTTCTCGGCGGCGCGCTTCAGCTTCTGCAGGACCTTGGCGCTGATCTCCGGCGGGCTCCACTTCTTGCCCTGGATCTCCACCGTCGCGTCGCCGTTGTCGCCCTTGACCACCTTGAAGGGAACCCGCTTCTGCTCGGTGGTGGTCTCCTCGAACTTGCGGCCCATGAAGCGCTTGATCGAGTAGACCGTGTTCTCCGGATTGGTGATGGCCTGCCGGCGAGCGACCTGCCCGACGAGGATCTCGCCGTCCTTGCTGAAGCCGATGACGGACGGGGTGAGCCGGTTGCCCTCCTCGTTCTCGATCACCTTGGGGTCGCGACCCTCCATGATCGCCACCACGGAGTTCGTCGTGCCCAGGTCGATTCCGATGATCTTTTTTGCCATTTTCCGAGTTTCTCCCGTGAATCTTTCCGCAGCGGATGGGGTCTGCCGCGGTGCGGCGTTACAGTAAGTACCGGAAGGGGTGTGTCAAGGAGCTGTGCTCCAGGCGGGCGAGCGCATCGGCGGGCGGTATGTCCTCGAACAGCGGTTGGGTCTGGGGGGCATGGGTGAAGTCTGGCTGGCCGAGCTCGAAGGGGCGGGCGTCTTCCGCCGCCGCGTGGTGCTCAAGATGCTGGCGCCGGAGCGCCGGGGCGATCCGCGGATCGCCGCCATGCTCGCCGACGAGGCCCGCGTGGTCGGCGCCCTCCATCATCCCGGGATCGTCGCCGCCCTGGACTACTTGGAGAGCGAGGAGCACGGGCCGGTCTTCGTGCTCGAGTTCGTGGACGGCATCTCGTTGCGCACGGCGCTGAGACTCTCCCGCCGCCAGCACGTGGCGCTGCCGGAATCGCTCGCGGCCCACATCGGCGCGCAGGTCGCGCACGCGCTGCACGCCGCGCACACCGCGATCGGTCGCGACGGGCAGCCGCTGCACGTCGTCCACCGGGACGTGGCGCCCGACAACATCCTCCTCTCGCGGTCCGGGGCCGTCTACCTGGGCGACTTCGGCGTTGCGCGCGCGGCGGGCAACCTCGAGGAGGAGAAGCGGGGCGAGGGCCCGCGGGGCAAGCCGGGGTACACGGCCCCGGAGCAGGCGCGGGGCGGAAGGAAGATCGGACCCGCGGCGGACATCTTCTCGCTGGGCCGCGTGATCGCCTCGGCCGCCGACGTCGGCTGCGGGCCGGAGCTGCGCGCGGTGATCGAACGCGCGACGGCGGACGATCCGCGCGACCGCTTCGCCACCGCGTCCGAGCTGGCGTCGGCGCTGCTGCGCGCCTGTCCGCCGCCGAGCGATCCGGACCGCGCGCTCTCCGAGTGGCTGCACCAGCACTGCGCGGAGGCGCTGCCGGGCAGGCAAGGCGAGCGGCGAAGCCCCGTGGCGCGCTCCGAGCCGCCGCCTGCGGGACGGCCGACGCCCGGCAACTCGCGGCGGCTCGTGCCGGAGAAACCGCTCTTCGCGTCCGTGCCCCCGCCCAAGCGCAGGCTGCTGAAGATCTCCGCGGTGGCGGCAGCGATCCTGTTCCTGGTGCTGCCCCTGTCGCTGATGCTCGCCGCCCCGCGTCGCACGCGTGAGCTCTTGCACTCCGCCATTGCGCGGTCGCCCGCGGCAGGCCACGGGGACCTGCGCGTGACCTCCAGCCCGGTCGAAGCCGAGGTCTACGTGGACGGATCGCTTCGCGGCGTAACCCCGCTGATTGTCGAGCTTCCTGCGGGCACGCACGCGGTGCGCGTGGGCGCGCTCCGGCTCGGCCGCTGGCGCGCGGTGGACGTCGCGGTGAAGGCCGGCGTGGAGTACCGGCTGGACGTCAACCTCTCCGAGTAGGTGCGGAACCTAGGTCCGCGTGCAGATTGGCTACCCGATTGACGAATGCCCCGCAGAAATGCGGAAGTCGCAAGCGTGCAATCGCTCGTTGCCTTGCTGCTTCCCGCCGCCGCGATCCGTGCCTCTCTCGAGGAGCTTCGAGGGGAGCGCTTGTTGACACGCTATTCAAGATACGCTACTCCTGCGAATGCATTCACGCGATGCTACTCAAAGCATCGGCGGTCGGGCGCGGGCACGGCGGGCGGGCAGGATCTCGATCGAGGGGGCGATGGCGCAGCGCGAACACGACGAGTTCGACGCGCTGGAGATGGAGTACCCGCAGGGGATCTCCGCCTTGCAGATCGTCGATTTCTTCGTGCCCCGCGGGGTGAAGCTGGCGCAAGCGACCTTTCGCAAGTACGTCCAGCTGGGCCTGCTCCCGCGCAGCCGTCGCGTCGGGGAGAAGGGCAAGCACCGCGGCTCGAAGGGTCTCTACCCGGCGAGCGCGGCGCGCCGGATCCACGTGATCAAGGCGCTGATGGACGAGGGCATGACGCTGGAGGACATCCGGCGCTCCTTCGTCTTCTTTCGTGGCCAGCTCGATGGAGTGGAGCGGTCGCTGGACGAGCTCTTCGCGGCGCTCACCAAGGCGATCGCGGAGAAGCAGGAGCTGCGGCCTTCGCGGCGCAAGGAGCTGGAGCGGCTCCTCGCGGAGAGCCGGCGGCACGCCGATCAGTTCGTCAAGGACATGGAGAGAACGGTCTCCGAAATCACCGCACGGGAAGAGCCCGGGAAGGGGTAACGCTGTCATGAGCGAGCCGAAGCGCAACATCCTCCCCCTCGTCGAGGAGCCGGAGGACAAGCCGCGCCAACGCGCGCGGACAATGAGCCGCAAGGAGATGGCGCGGCTTTTCCGGCAGCAGGCCGCATCCGGAGGCATCGATCCGGAGCTGCAGGGCTTGATGGCGGAGATGGACGCCGCGCGTCCGAAGATCCGCGGCGACTGCGCGGAGGGCGAGCGGCCCTGCCCGTACGTCTCCTGCAAGTACAACCTCTACGTGGACGTGAACCCACGGACCGGGTCGGTGAAGATGAACTTCCCCGACAAGGAGCTGTGGGAGCTCTCCGAGACCTGCGCGCTGGACGTGGCGGACCGGGCCGGCATCACGCTGGAGGAGGTCGGGGTGATCATGAACCTGACCCGCGAGCGCGTGCGCCAGCTGGAGATGCGCGGCCTGGCCAAGCTCCGGGTGATCGCGGACGACGACGCGCCGCGGCTCACGGACGACGACGACGAGTAAGCTCGCTCTCGAGGGCGTCGGGCTCGTCGACCTGCAGTAGCAGAGCTGTGGTATGCACCCGCGTCATGACCGTCGCATGCGCGCTGATCAGCGTCTCGGACAAGACCGGCGTGGTGGAGTTCGTCCGGGGTCTGATGGCGCTGGGAATCGAGATCCTCTCGACCGGCGGCACCTCCGCGTTGCTCGCGCAGGAAGGGATCAAGGTCACGCAGGTCCAGGACTTCACTGGCGCGCCGGAGATGCTGGGCGGGCGGGTCAAGACGCTGCACCCCAAGATCCACGGCGGTATCCTGGCGCGGCGGAAGCTTCCCCCCGATCAGGCCGACATGCAGAAGCACGGGCTGCGCCCGATCGATCTGGTGGTGGTGAACCTCTATCCGTTCCGGGAGGCGGTCGCGAAGGGGCTGCCCTACGAAGAGGTGATCGAGAACATCGACATCGGGGGCCCGTCGATGATCCGGTCGGCCGCCAAGAACGCCGAGTACGTGACGGTGGTGGTGGACCCGGCCGACTACGGCGTGGTGCTGGCCGAGCTGCAGCAGAAACGCGAGGTGCACGAGAGCACGCGCCGGCGCCTGCAGGCCCGCGCGTTCGCCCACACCAGCGCGTACGACGCCGCCATCGCCGGCTGGCTGGCCGAGCAGCTGGCGCGCGCCCACCCCGAGGAGGGCGGGGGATTCGCCGATTCGCCTCCGCTGCCGGAGTACCGGAGGCTGCAGTCGCTGCGCTACGGAGAGAATCCGCACCAGCGCGCCGCGTTCTACGCCGCCACGCCGCAGCCGAGCGAGCCGACCCTGGCGGCGGCGCGGCAGATCCAGGGCAAGGAGCTCTCCTACAACAACATCCTGGACGGCGCGGCGGCGCTGGAGGCGGTCAAGGAGCACGCGCAGGGCCGCTCTGGGCCGGCGGCGGCGGTGATCGTGAAGCACACCAATCCCTGCGGGGCAGCGCGGGCAGCGACCGCGCTCGAAGCCTACCGGATGGCGCGCGACGCCGATCCGGTGAGCGCGTTCGGGGGGATCGTGGCGATCACGCATCCGGTGGATGCGGCGGCCGGAGCGGCGCTGGCCGAGACCTTCCTCGAGGCGGTGATCGCGCCGTCCTTCGACAAGGGCGCGATGGAGGCGCTGAAGGGGAAGAAGTCCCTGCGCCTTCTCGAGCTGCCGGCGCTCGGGGAGAGCCCGGAGAGCTGGGTGCCGGAGCCGCAGGAGGTGCGCAGCGTGCCGGGCGGGCTACTCTTGCAATCGCGGGATCTGGCCGATGCCGACCCGCGCGGCTGGAAGGTGGTGACGAAGCGCGCGCCGGAGCCGGAGGAGCTGGAGGCGCTGGCCTTCGCCTGGAGCGTGGTGAAGCACGTGAAGTCCAATGCCATCGTCCTCGCGCGCAAGGACGTGACGGTGGGCATCGGCATGGGACAGACCAACCGGGTGGACTCGGTGCGGATCGCCGCGGAGCGCGCGGGGGAGAAGGCGCGCGGATCGGCGCTCGGGTCCGACGCGTTCTTTCCCTTCCCCGACGGAGTGGAGGCGGCCGCGCGGGCAGGCGTCAGCGCCATCGCGCAACCGGGCGGGTCGGTGCGCGACGACGAGGTGATCGCGGCGGCCGATCGGCTCGGGTTGGCGATGGTCTTCACCGGCGTGCGGCACTTCAGGCACTGAGATGACGAAGGTCGTCGTCATCGGCAGCGGCGCCCGCGAGCACGCGCTGGTGCGCGTCCTGCGTCGCGGCGGCGGGGATCGGGAGATCGTGGCGATCCCGGGCAATCCCGGCATCGCGCGCGAGGCGCGCTGCGTTCCGGCTCAGCCTTCGTTGGCCGACGCGGCGCTGGCGGAATCGCCGGACCTGGTGGTGGTGGGACCGGAAGCCCCTCTGGCCGAAGGATTCGCGGATCGGATGGCGCAGCGGGGCGTCTCCTGCTTCGGCCCGGTGCAGGCGGCTGCCCGGATCGAGTCGTCCAAGGCGTTCGCCAAGGAGATCATGCGCGCCGCGGGCGTGCCGACCGCGCACGCCGAGGTGTTCGACGAGCCGGGCGCGGCGCGCGACTACGCCCGCTCGCGGGGCGCCTGCGTGGTGAAGCTCGACGGCCTCGCCGCGGGCAAGGGAGTGATCGTCGCCGACGACGGGGCCCAGGCCGCCGCCGCGGTGGACGAGCTCTGGAAGCCCGCGTCGAAGCTCCTGGTCGAGGACCGCCTGGAGGGCCGGGAGGTCTCCATCATCGCCCTCTGCGACGGCGAGCGCGTGGTCCCGCTGCCCCCGGCGCGCGATCACAAGCGCCTTTTGGACGGAGACCGCGGGCCCAACACCGGCGGCATGGGCGCCGTCTGCCCGCCCTCGGACTCGACCCCGGAGCTGGTGGAACGGACGGTGCGCACCATCCTCGTGCCCACCGCGAGGGAGCTGGCCCGCCGAGGCTCGCCGTTCGTGGGCGCGCTGTACGCCGGCCTGATGCTGACGCGCGAAGGCCCGTCCGTGCTGGAGTTCAACTGCCGCCTGGGCGATCCCGAGGCGCAGGCGATCCTCCTCCGGCTGCGCAGCGACCCGCTCCCGCTCTTCTTCGCGGCCGCGCAAGGGCGGCTGGCCGGGCAGAAGCCGGCCTGGGACTCGCGGACGGCGGTCGCGGTGGTGCTGGCCGCCCACGGGTATCCCGGCACTCCCCGGGCGATGGACGAGATCCACGGCCTCCCTGCGCTCGCGCCCGAGGAGGGCGACGATCTCTGGATCCTGCACGCCGGCACGAAGCTCGCCGACGGCAAGGTCGTCACGGGGGGCGGCCGGGTGCTGACCGTGGCGGCGCTGGGAACGGGTCCCGCGCAGGCGCGCGCCCGCGCCTATGGGGCGGCGGCGCGGATCTCCTTCGCCGGGTTGCAGAAGCGCTCCGACGTGGCCGCGGGGGAGATCTGACTGATCCGCGGTCGGCAAAAACCGGGAGGGCAGCTCGACCGGCTGATCCTGTCGGAGCTGACCCGCATGTTCACGGCCACGCTCGGAGGCGTGGTGGTCATCTACCTGGTGATCGACTTCGCGGACCGCGCGCACACGTACACGGGCCGCGCTTGGGGACGCGCCGCCGCCGAGCTCTACCTGTACAAGGGGGCGGTGGTGGCGTACCAGCTCGCGCCTGCCGCCCTGATCATCGCGGCCGCGCTGGTGGTCACCGCGCTCTCACGGCGCGGCGAGCTCACCGCCCTGTTCGCCCTCGGGGTGCGGCCCTTCCGGCTGGCAATCCCCGTGGCCGCCTTCGCGGCCGTGCTGGGAGGCGCTCTCTTCTGGCTGGGTGAAGGCGTGGTCGTGACCGCCGACGCTCGCGCCGAGGAGATCCAGGTCAAGCGGTTCAACCGGTGGGGGGACTGGGCCACCTACCATGCCGGCTCGTCCTGGGTGCGCGGGAAGGGGGGCCGCGTCTATCACCTCGGCCCCGAGCGCAAGGGCGGCTGGGAGCCGGCCACGGTGCTGGAGATCGCGCCTCCCTTCCGCCTCGTGCGGCGGATCGACGCGCGCCGGATCGAACCGGTGGCCGGAGAGGCGATCTGCGATCCGGGCGCGCCGCGCGGCTGCCGGTGGCGCCTGCTCGACGCGGTGGAGACGCGGTACGAGCTGTACGGCGGCCCGGGCGGGACCATCACCGAGCGGCGGCTCGACGTGCTGGAGGAACGGTTTCCGGAAACGCCCGCCGATCTGCAATTGCGCAGCGGGCGCCCCCGGCAGCTCTCCTGGCAACAGCTGCGCGAGCAGGTGCGGCGGCGGGAGCAGGCGGGCCAGAAGACGCGCGAATACGAGGTGGCGCTGGGAGAGCGCGTGGCGAGCCCGGTCCAGCTCATCCCCGCGGCGCTGGCGGCCGTCGGCCTGACGATGCTGCTCCAGCGGCCGCGGCGCCGGCTCCCGCTCGCGGGCGCCGTCGCGCTGGGCCTTGGACTCTCGATGGTGCTGTGGGCCGCGTCGGTGATCGCGCATGCCATCTCGATCACCGGCGGGCTCGAGCCCCGGGTCGCGGCGGCCATCCCGGGGATGGTGAGCGTCGGGATCGCCGCGTTTGCCTTCTCCAGGGTGTGACCAGGGAGCTTCCTCCGTGGTCTTTCGTGGCTTTGGGGCCCGATTCTGGGTAGAACGCGACGCCGTCCCGAAGGAGAGACGATGAAGGGAATCATCCTCGCCGGTGGAACAGGCTCGCGGCTCTTTCCGCTCACGAAGGTGACCAACAAGCACCTGCTGCCCGTCGGGCGCGAGCCGATGATCTTCCACCCGGTGCGGAAGCTGACCGGGGCCGGGATCGAGGAGGTCCTGATCGTCACCGGCGTCGAGCACATGGGCGACGTGGTGACCCTGCTGGGCTCCGGCAAGGACTTCGGCTGCCGCTTCACCTACAAGGTCCAGGACGAGGCGGGCGGGATCGCCCAGGCGCTCGGCCTGGCGGAGAACTTCGCGGGCAAGGATCTGACGTGCGTGATCCTGGGGGACAACGTCTTCCAGGACCCGATCGCGCCGTGGGTGAAGGCGTTCCGCGAGCAGGGCCGGGGGGCGCGACTCCTATTGAAGCAGGTCCACGATCCGCAGCGCTACGGCGTCGCAGAGGTGGAGGGTTCGCGGGTGGTGCGGATCGTCGAGAAGCCGAAGAAGCCGAAGAGCGACCTGGCGGTGGTGGGGATCTACTTCTACGACTCCGAGGTATTCGACGTGATCCGCACGCTCAAGCCGAGCGGCCGGGGCGAGCTGGAGATCACCGACGTGAACAACCACTACCTGCGCGCGGGCACGCTCCACTGCGACCGGATGCAGGGATGGTGGACCGACGCCGGCACGTTCGAGTCCCTGGCCACGGCGAACGAGATGGTGAGGTCGCGGTGAAGCGGACCGTCCTGGTCACGGGCGGCGCAGGCTTCATCGGCAGCAACCTGGTCCGGCTGCTCCAGATGGAGCGTCCGGACTGGACCGTGGTCAACCTGGACAAGCTCACCTACGCGGGGAACGCGGAGTCGATCGCGCCGCTGCGGACCGATCCACGGCACGTGTTCGTCCGGGGCGACATCGCCAACGCCGAGTTGGTCGAGCACCTGATCCGGAACCACGGCGTGGACGCGATCCTGAACCTCGCGGCGGAGAGCCACGTCGATCGCAGCATCCTCGGCCCCTCGATCTTCGTAGAGACCAACGTCTCAGGAACGCAGGTGCTGCTCGAGGCGGCCCGGCAGGCAGGGGTGAAGCGTTTCATCCAGGTGTCCACCGACGAGGTCTATGGCTCGTTGGGAGCGACCGGAAAGTTCTCCGAGAGCAGCCCGCTGCGGCCCTCCAGCCCGTACAGCGCCTCGAAGGCCGCGGCCGATCTGCTGGCCCTGGCCTACGGGCACACCTTCGGAATGGACGTGGTGATCACGCGCTGCTCGAACAACTACGGCCCGTACCAGTTTCCGGAGAAGCTGATCCCGCTGATGATCGCCAACGCGCTGGAGGGCAGGCGGCTGCCGGTCTACGGCGACGGCATGCAGGTGCGCGACTGGATCCACGTGGAAGACCACTGCCGCGCGCTGCTCCTTGCGCTGGAACGGGGCCGCAGCGGCGAGGTCTACAACATCGGCTCGGACAACGAGTGGCCGAATCTGCAGATCGTCGGCCGCCTCCTGCAGATCCTGGCCAAGCCGAAAGAGCTGATCGAGCACGTGAAGGATCGCCCCGGCCATGACCGGAGGTACGCGATCGACGCGGCCAAGGCACACGCGGACCTGGGGTGGGCGCCGCGGATCGCGTTCGCGGAGGGGCTGCAGACCACCGTGGACTGGTACCTGCAGAACCGCGGCTGGTGGGAGCGCGTGCGGACCGGGGAGTACCGCAGCTATTACGAGCGCAACTACGGAGCGCGATGAGCATCGTCGTCCTCGGCGCGAACGGGCTCGTCGGCAGCCGCATCGCCGCGCGGCTGGTCGAGGCGGGCGAGCGCGTGATCGCGGTAGCTCGCGGCCCACGACGGCTGCAAGCGAAGGTTGAGTACCATGAGCTCGATCTTCATTCCGATCCGCATGGGCTGGCGAGGATTGTGACGTCATCTCAGGCGCAAGCTCTGATCAATTCGGCAGCAATGACCGACGTCGATGCCTGTGAGAGACAGCCCGAAGCGGCTTGGACCGTAAATACAGGTGTTGTCGAAATCGCCGCACAGGTCTGCACCAGATACGGGCTGCGATTTACGACACTCTCGACCGACTACGTCTTCGACGGCGAGGCCGGCAGCTATTCTGAGGATGACGCGCCCAATCCGCGAAGCGTATATGCCCGCTCGAAGCTGGCTGGCGAGTTGGCGGCGCTCGCCCTCGCGCCGGGCTCCTCCGTTTGCCGGGTCGCCTTGGTCTATAGCGGCCAAGCTGGAGCGAAGACCACTTTCGCGCTCACTGCACTCGAATCGCTGCGAGCCGGGAAGCCGGTGAAGGCGTTCACCGACCAGGTCGGTTCCCCGACGCTGGCCGACAATGCGGCCGAGATGGTCATTCGCGTGCACCGCTCGGGTAAGTCGGGGATCTTCCACTGTGCGGGTGCGACCGAGATCTCCCGGATCGGCTTCGCCCGCGCGATTGCACGCAAGATCGGCGCGGACGAGTCGCTGATCGTTCCGGTGCGGCTCGCCGATCTGAAGCTGCCCGCGCCGCGCCCACTGCGCTGCGGGCTGCGGGTCGACAAGGTGAAACGGATGCTGGGGGAGTCGTTGCCGCTTCCGCTCGATGCCGCCCTCGACCGGTTCCTGGAGGAGCGGCGGACATGACCGAGGTCGCCGAGAGAGCGGTCCCGGCCATCGCGACCTCGCGGACGCGCCGGTCGGCGATCGCCGACCTCTTCCATTACCGCCAGCTGGTGGCGATGCTGGTCGTCCGCGAGCTGAAGGTCCGCTACAAGCGCAGCCTCCTGGGGATGCTCTGGACGATGCTCAACCCCCTTCTGTTGATGGCGGTCTACACGGTCGTGTTCGCCACCATCATGCGATCGCCGCAGCGGAACTTCGCCCTCTTCCTGCTCTCCGGCCTGCTGCCCTGGCTGTTCTTCAGCACGGCGATCCTGCAGGGGCTCACTTCCATCCTCACCAACCAGGAGCTGATCCGGAAGGTGCGGCTGCCGCAGGCCGTGTTCCCGCTCTCGGTGGTGGGCTCAAATCTTGTGAACTTCGCGCTCTCGCTGTTCCCGCTGTTCCTCCTGATGGCGGTGGTCCGGCAGCCGTTCACGCCCGCGCTGCTGTTCCTTCCGGCGGGCATCTTCGTCCTCGCGCTCTTCACCAGCGGCGTGACGCTCCTCTTCTCGACCTTCACCGTGTTCTTCCGGGACGTGCGGCACCTGACCGAGGTCCTGCTGCAGATGCTGCTCTACCTCTCGCCCGTCCTCTACGACCAGCAGCTCCTCGGCGAGCGGTCCGAGTGGTGGTTCCGGGCCTTCAACCTCTTCTTGCGGCTCAACCCGCTCACCTACCTGCTGCCGCTGTTCCGCGATCCGGTCTACTACGGCCGCCTGCCGTCGCTTCCGGTGCTCGCCATCGCCTCGCTGGAGTCGGCGCTGATGCTGGCGGTGGGGTTTTTGGTCTTCCACCGGCTCGCGCCGCGGCACGTCCACTACCTGTGAAGACGGGCGAGATCCGCATCCGCGACGCCGGCGTCTCCTACCGCCTCTACCGCGAGAAGGTCTCCACCCTGAAAGAGGCGGTGGTGAACCGGTTCCGCCACCTGCGCTCGGTGGAGGTCTTCTGGGCGCTGCGCCGGATCTCGCTCGACATCCAGCCTGGCGAGGCCATCGCGCTGGTCGGTCACAACGGCAGCGGCAAGAGCACGCTGCTCAAGACCATCGCGGGCGTCCTGGAGCCCACCGAGGGTCAGGTGCTGGTCCAGGGGCGGATCAGCCCGATGATCGAGCTCGGGGCAGGGTTCGATGGCGAGCTGTCGGGCCGGGACAACATCTTCCTCAACGGCGCATTGTTCGGGTTCTCCCGCAAGCAGATGGAGCGGAAGTTCGACCGGATCGTCGCCTTCTCCGAGCTGGCCGACTTCATCGACATGCCCATCAAGAACTACAGCTCGGGCATGTACGCCCGGCTGGGGTTCGCCATCGCCCAGGACGTCGAGCCCGACGTCCTGATCGTCGACGAGGTGCTCGCGGTCGGCGACGAGCGCTTCCAGGAGAAGTGCAAGGCGCGCATCCGGGACTTCCGCGCCGCCGGGGTCACCTTCTGCTTCGTCTCCCACAGCTTCGAGGCGGCGAAGGAGCTGTGTCCCCGTGCGGCCGTGCTGCACCATGGCCGGCTGGCGTTCGACGGGCCCGTCGACCAGGGGTGGGAGCGGTACCGCGAGCTGGAGCGCGGACCCGCGCCCGGCCCACAGATCGAGGCGGGATAGGGGAAAAGGTACCGTCTCGAAACGCAGGGTGACACTGCGATGACAGTGCCCGGTTAATCCGGAGATCAACCCCGGAGGGTCCTTGGTCTACGCTTTCTTCGTCTCGCACTGGCTCTTGAGCGTCCTCTTCCAGAGCCTGTTCCAGCATCGGTATGCCGCGCACCGCATGTACACCATGCCGAAGCGCACCGAGCGCGTGCTGCACTTCCTCGCGTTCCTGGTGCAGGGCAGCTCGTACCTGGACCCGCGCGCCTACGCGATCCTGCACCGCGAGCACCACGCGTTCAGCGACACCGATCGCGACCCGCACACGCCCTGGCTGCACACCAACGCGTTCTCGATGATGTGGAAGACGAAGAAGCGGTACTCGGACTACGCGCACCGACGCGCCCAGCCTGAGGCCCGGTTCGACGGCGACATCCCGGAGTGGCCCTGGCTGGAGCGGTTCGCGGACTCCTGGCCCACCCGGATCGCGTTCGGGGTGGCCTACTCGGCCTTCTATCTGGTGTTCGCCACCCACTGGTGGCAGATCGCGCTGATGCTCCCGTTCCACTTCGTCCTCGGGCCGGTGCACGGGGCGATCGTGAACTGGGCGGGTCACAAGTACGGCTACCAGAACTTCGACAACGGCGACAAAAGCCGCAACACGCTGCCCTTCGACTTCCTCACCATGGGCGAGCTGTTCCAGAACAACCACCACAAGTGGGGCGCGAGCCCGGACTTCGCGGCCCGCTGGTTCGAGATCGACCCGGGGTGGCAGGTCCTCCGGCTGCTCGCGGCCGCGCGCATCGTGACCATCCGCACTCCACAGCGCGCGACGTTCCCGGAGCCCCTGGCCGAGGCCGCGTGATAAGTACGCGGGCGTGACCGAGTCGTGGGGCCGGTACCCGCAGGCCAGGCACGCCCGGGAAGTCCCGCTCGCCTGGCGCGCAGATCTCATGCTGCCGGCGACGCGTCCGCTGCTGGCGTACGGCCAGGGTCGCAGCTACGGCGACTCCTGCCTGAACGACGGCGGCACGCTTTTGCGCACCGCGGGGCTCGACCGGTTCATCTCGCTCGACGACGCCACCGGCGTGCTCCGCTGCGAGGCGGGGATCACGCTCGGGGAGATCCTCCGGCTGACCGTGCCGCGCGGGCTCTTCCTCCCGGTGGTCCCCGGCACCAAATACGTCTCGGTCGGCGGGGCCATCGCCAACGACATCCACGGCAAGAACCACCACCGCAAGGGAACGTTCGGCGCGCACGTCCGGCGCCTGGAGCTGCTCCGCTCCGACGGGCAGCGTCAACAGATAGGCCCTGGCGACCCGCTGTTCGCGGCCACCATCGCTGGCCTCGGCCTGACCGGGCTCATCACCTGGGCGGAGATCGAGCTCTCGCGCATCTCGATCGCGGCGATCCGGTCCGAGGCGATCCCCTTCGCCGGGCTCGATGAGTTCCTCGCCCTCTCCGACGAGAGCGACGCCCAGTTCGAGTACACGGTCGCCTGGCTCGACGTCTTCTCCAGCGCGCAGCGGGGGATCTTCTTTCGCGGCGACCACGCTCAAGGATCGCCGTCCGCGCCGCGCATCCGGACGTCCGTGCCGGTGGACGTCCCGCTGGTGAACGGGGCCACGGTCCGCGCGTTCAACGCGGCCTACCGGGCCGCGCAGAAGGTCGGCGGCCGCAGCCGCCTGCAGCACTGGGACCCGTTCCTCTTTCCCCTCGATGGCGTCGGCCGCTGGAACCGGCTGTACGGCCGGCGCGGCTTCCTCCAGTTCCAGTGCGTGGTCCCTACCCGCGAGGCGCTCGCCGAGCTCCTGCGGGATCCGCCGCCCTCGCCGCTGACCGTGCTCAAGCGGTTCGGCGGGACGAAGTCGCCCGGGTTGATGTCCTTTCCCCGGCCCGGCTTCACGCTGACGTTCGATCTCCCCAACCACGGCGAGGAGACGTTCGCGCGCTTCGCGCGCCTGGAGAAGATCGCCATCGAGGCCGGCGGCGCGCTCTATCCGGCGAAGGACGCCTGCATGTCCAGGGAGAGCTTCGAGCGGTCCTTCCCGCTCTTGCCGGAGTTCGCCCGCCACCTGGACCCGGCGTTCTCGTCGTCGTTCTGGCGCCGGGTGACGCGGTGAGGGTCGCCGTGCTGGGCGCAACCTCGGCCATCGCGCAGGCCGCCGCGCGCGTCTGGGCGGAGCGCGGCGAGGAGTTGGTGCTGGTGGGGCGGGACCCGGAGAAGCTGGCCGCGGTGGCCGACGATCTGCGGACGCGCGGCGGGCAGGTCGAGACGGTGGTCCAGGACCTGACCGAGGACCAGGCTCCCCTGGTGGAGCGGCTGGGGGCGGCGGACGTGACGCTGATCGCGCACGGCGTCTTCGGCGATGCGCAGCGGCGCGACGTCGATCCCGACTACGCCGAGTCGGTGCTGCGCACCAACCTGATCGCGCCCGTCCGGATCCTCACGCTGCTGGCGCCGCGCCTGCAGCGGGGGGCCTGCATCGCCGCGCTGTCCTCGGTGGCGGGCGACCGCGGGCGGGCGAAGGTGGGGGTCTACGGCGCCTCGAAGGCGGGCCTGGACTCGTTCCTCTCCGGCCTGCGGCAGCGCCTGCAGCCGGCCGGCGTGCGCGTGCTGACGCTCAAGCCGGGGTTCGTCGATACGCCCCTGACCGCGAATCTGCCGAAGAACCCGCTGTTCGCAAGCGCGGCGCAGATCGGCTCGGGCATCGTGCAGGCGGTGGATTCCCGGCGGGACGGGATCGTTTACTTGCCCTGGTGGTGGCGCCTGATCATGCTGGTGGTGAAAGCGCTGCCAGAGCGCATCTTCAAGAAGCTGAGCTTTTGAGCGTGGAGACCAAGGCCGAAGAGCGCACCACCCGATCGGGAGAGACGGCGCTCGCGGCGCAGGCGCAGGCGCTGATCGAGGCGATGCGCCCGCGGCAGTGGGCCAAGAACGTCTTCGTCCTGGCGGGGATCGTCTTCGCCGGACAGCTCTTCGATCCGCGCGCGCAGCTCCGCGTCCTGGCCTGCTTCGCGCTCTTCTGCGCCGCCTCCAGCAGCGTCTACCTGGTCAACGACGTCCTGGACCGGAAGAGCGACGCGCACCATCCCGCCAAGCGCGCCCGGGCGATCGCTTCCGGCCGTCTCTCGCCCGCGGTGGCCATTGCCGCCGCCGCCGTGCTCGCCGCCGCGGCGCTTGCCCTCTCGGCTCGGCTGAACCCCGAAACGCTGGCGATCCTGGCCGCCTATATCGCGTCGACGCTCGCCTACAGCTTGCTGCTCAAGCGCGTGCTGCTGCTGGACGTGATGATCGTGGCCGCCGGCTTCGTGCTGCGCGCGGCCGCGGGCGCGGCCTGCATCGACGCGCAGATCTCGCCCTGGCTCCTGGTCTGCTCGTTCCTGCTCGCGCTCTTCCTCGCGCTCGGGAAGCGGCGCTCGGAGCTGGTCCTGCTGGGAGAGGGCGCCGCGAGCCACCGGCAGTCGCTGGGCGGCTACAGCGTGCCGCTCCTGGACGGCTGGCTGACGGCGCTCTCCGGCGCGACCATCGTGTCCTATGCCATCTACACGCAGTCGCCGCGCACGGTGGAGCACTTCCGGACCACCAACCTGGTCTACACGGTGCCGTTCGTGGTCTACGCGATGTTCCGCTACCAGCACCACGTCGTCCGGCTGGATGGCGGCGGCGATCCCGGAAGCCTGCTGGTGAAGGACCGCGGGCTCTGGGTGGCGCTGCTCGGGTGGGCGATCACCGCGGCGATCGTGATCTATCGCTGAAGGCGCGCAGGGCCGCGGCGCCGCCCTCGGCAGCGGCGCGCAGCTCGGCCCAGGCCAGCGCGGGCCGGACCCGGAGCAGCTCCAGCGGCGCCTTGACCGCGGCGCGGTAGAGCACGGTCAGCGGGACCAGCGCCGCGGCCTTCAGCGCGGGCTGGTGCCGCGCGATGGTTCTCAGGTGGCCGACGCCGAGCAGGTACCGCTGCCGGGGCGAGCCGACCCCGAAACTGGCGCCGAAGCGGTGCCGCGCGACCGCGCCGCGCACGTACCAGGACTGCGATCCCGCCTGGACCGCGCGCAATGAAAGGTCCACGTCCTCGTAGTAGGCGAAGTAGGCGGGGTCGAAGAGCCCCACCTGGCGCAGCAGGCTGACGCGGAGGAGGGCCGCGCCTCCGCTGACCCCGGCGACCGGGCCATCCTCGCGCGACAGCCGGGACAGTGGAACGCGGAAGTCCCGGTCGCGCGCCCGCCCGAAGGCGTCGATCTCGAGGCCGGTGGAGTTCACCACCTCCTCGCCGCGGAAGAGCAGGGTCCCGGCGAAGAGTCCCGCCTCCGGATGCGCGCCCGCCGCCTCGAGCAGCTTGCGCAGCCAATCGGGCGCCGCCTCGACGTCGTTGTTGATCAGCGCGACGAAGTCGGCGCCCGCCTCCAGGGCGCGCCGCATCGCCTCGTTGTTGGCCCGGCCGTAGCCGAGGTTCTCGGACAGGCGCAGGTGCTCCACCTCGGGGTAGCTCCGCGCGAGCAGCTCCCGGGTCCCGTCGCTGGACGCGTTGTCCGCCACCACCAGGTGCAGGCGCGCCGGCGCGTCCTGCCTGCGAAGCGCGTCGAGGGCTTCCGGCAGGAGGTGGGCCCCGTTCCAGGTCAGGACCACGGCGTGCACCAGCGGACGCTGTGCTACACCCTCGGGTCCCTTGCTCGACGTGGGAATCAACGCCGCTCCTCTCGCCGCCGCCCGCACCGGGGTGGGGCGCTACATCTCTGGCCTGCTCGGCGCGCTCGACGCCGCGAAACCGGACGGCGTCCGCCCGCGGCCCCTCTTCCTGCCCTCCGCGGGAGCCCGCGGCCTCCGCCGCCTCGTCAAGGCGCTCCCCTTCGCTTATCCGCTCGCGGACGCGGTCCGCGCCGCGGTCCTCCGCCGCGAGCGGCCCACCGTGTACCACGAGACCAACCATGCGGCGCCGTCGTTTCACGGCCCGGTGGTGCTGACGGTGCACGACCTCTCCACCGTGCTGCATCCCGGCACGCAGGAGCCCGCGCGGGCGCGCTATTTCGCGAACGGGCTGCGGAAGGCGGCGTCTGCAGTCCGGGTGATCGTCCCCACCCGGGCGATCGCCGACGAGGCAGCGCAGCACCTGGGCGTCCCCAGGGACCGCATCCGGGTGATCCATCACGGCGTCGACGCCCGCTTCGCCCCGGCGGACCTCCCGCGGAAGAGCTTCGTCCTCTACGCCGGTGATGCGAATCCGCGCAAAGGGCTTCCCACGCTGTATGCGGCGCTGCCGGAAGGTGTCGAGCTGAAGCTGGCGGGCCCGGACCACACCTATGTCAGCGACGACGAGCTCGTGGCGCTCTACCGCGGCGCCGCCGTGCTGGTGCTGCCCTCGCTGTACGAGGGGTTCGGCTTTCCTCTGGCGGAGGCGATGGCGTGCGGGACTCCCTGCATCGCCAGCGACGATCCGGCGCTGGTGGAGGTCTCGGGTGGCGCCGCGCTGCACTTCCCGCGCGGCGACGCGGGCGCGCTGCGCCTCCTGCTGCGGCGGGTCCTCTCCGATTCCGCGCTTCGCGACGAGCTCGCCCGCAAGGGGCTGGAGCGCGCCAGGGCGTTCCGCTGGGATCGGTCCGCGGCGCTGCACGTGGAGGTCTACCGCGAGGCCGCCCGGTGAAGGTCGCGCTCGTCCACGACTGGCTGACCGGTCTGCGCGGCGGCGAGCGCGTGCTCGAGCAGCTCTGCCTGCTCTACCCGGACGCGGACGTCTTCACCCTCGTGCACGTGCCGGGGTCCGTCGGCGCGATCATCGAGCGCCACCGGATCTTCACCAGCTTCCTGGACCGGCTGCCGAAGCGCGCCTACCGCCACTACCTGCCGCTGTTTCCCGTCGCCATCGAGAGCTTCGACCTCTCCGGGTACGACCTGGTGATCTCCACCAGCCACGCGGTGGCCAAGGGCTGCCGTCCCGCGCCCGGCGCCCTGCACGTCGCGTACATCCACACGCCCATGCGGTACGTCTGGGACCAGTTCGACTCCTACTTCGGTCCGGGCCGCGCGGGAACGCTGACGCGGCTCGCGGCCCACGCGGTGGCCCCGATGCTGCGCCTCTGGGACGTCCGCTCCACCCGCAGGGCGCACGCGCTGATCGCCAACAGCCGGTTCGTCGCGGATCGCATCCGGCGTTATTGGGGCCGGCAGGCCGACGCGGTGGTGTACCCGCCGGTGGACACCTCCCGGTTCGTGCCCGCCGCGGAAGGTCCTGCGCCCGACGATTACGCGCTGGTGGTGTCGGCGCTCGCCCCCTACAAGCGGATCGAGCTGGCCGTGAGCGCGTTCTCCCGCCTCAAGCGGCCGCTCTGGATCGTCGGGGACGGGCCCGAGCGCGGGCGCCTGCAGGCCGCCGCCGGGCCCTCCGTGCGCTTCCTCGGAAGCGTCGGGCACGACCAGCTCCCGCCCTTGTACGCTCGGGCCCGGTTCTTCGTGCTTCCCGGAGAGGAGGACTTCGGGATCGCCCCGGTGGAGGCGCAGGCCGCGGGGCGGCCGGTGCTGGCGCTGGGTCGCGGCGGCGCGCTGGAGAGCGTGGTGGACGGCGAGACCGGCGTCTTCTTCGACCAGCCTACCGTCGAGTCGCTCCTCGACGGCATCTCCCGCATCGATGGGCTGCAGGCCGACCCCATCCGGCTGCACGAGCACGCGCGGCGGTTCGACACCAACCGGTTCGCTCCCGAGCTGCAGCGGGCCATCGAGGGTTGCATGCAACGCGCGCACCGTTCATTCATCTGATGGTCATGGTGCGGTTCCCTGTCCGCGACGAAGAGCTCCTCGACGCTTATTCCCACGCGGTGACCTCGGTGGTGGACGCGGTCGGCCCGGCGGTGGCCAGCGTTTCGCTGCCGCGGGGCGGCGGTTCGGGCGTGCTGTTCACTCCCGACGGCTACCTGCTCACGAACGCCCACGTGGTCGGGCGGGCCCGGAGCGTCAAGATCGGCCTGCCGGACGGATCCACGCACGACGGAAACGTGGTCGGCGCGGATCCGGCCACCGACCTGGCGGTGGTGCACATCGACGGCGCGCACCTGCCGGCGGCGGAGCTGGGCAACAGCTCGAAGCTTCGGGTGGGCCAGCTGGTGGTCGCGATCGGCAACCCGCTCGGATTCTCGTTCACCGTCAGCGCGGGCGTGGTCAGCGCCCTGGGCCGGACGCTCCGCGCCCAGGACGGGCGCCTGATGGACGCGATCATCCAGAGCGACGTCGCGCTCAATCCGGGCAACAGCGGAGGGCCTCTGGTCGACAGCCATGCGCGCGTGGTGGGGATCAACACCGCGGTCATCCTGGGCGCGCAGGGGCTCAGCTTCTCGGTTCCGATCGATACGGCGCGCTGGGTGCTGGGCGAGCTGATGCAGCACGGCCGCGTCCGGCGCGGGGTGCTGGGCCTGTCGGCGCAGACGCGGCCCATCGATCGCCGCATCGCGCGCGCGCACGGGCTGTCGCAGAAGACGGGGATCGAGCTGATGGAGGTCGTTCCGGGGAAGCCGGCGGACCAGGCCGGCTTGAAGTCGGGCGACATCCTGCTCAGCCTGGACGGCACGACGGTCGAGAGCGTGGATGGCGTGCATCGGCTGCTCGGGGCCACTTCGATCGGACGCGCGATGGTGTGCAAGGTGCTGCGGGGCGCGGCGCTGATCGACGTGACGGTCACGCCCGCCGATTGACGCGCGGGATCGGGGATCGGGACTCGCTCCCATGCGATCCCCTCGCCAAATTCGCGTTATACGTGCCTCCCGATGTTCAAGCGGCACAACCAGCTCTTCACCGCGCTGCGCGTCCTGCTCGACATGCTGCTGGTCGGCGTCGCCTTCTGGGGCGCCTACGCGCTCCGGTTCGGCTCGCCGCGCACCTGGCCGTACCCGGAGCTACCGCAGCCCCGTGAGACGCTGATCGTCGCGTTGGCCGCCCTGATCCTCTGGCCCCTCTCCCTCCAGGCGGTCGGACTCTACCGGCCGCAGCGGCAGAAGACGCCGCTCGACGAGGTCTTCGGGGTCTTCAAGGCCACGCTCGCGGCCGGCCTGCTCCTGGTCGCCAGCGCGTACTTCGTCCGCGAGACGCGGTACTCGCGAGGCACGCTGGCGCTCTTCACGGTCCTGAGCTTCATCGGCATCTCCCTCGAGCGGGTGTTCTTCAAGGAGGTGCTCCAGGGGCTGCGGCGCCGCGGCTACAACCTCCGCTACGTCCTGGTGCTGGGCGCGGGGAGGCTGGCGCGGCAGGTGATGGAGCAGATCGATCTGCATCGCGAGCTCGGCTTCCGCCCCGTGGGGTGCCTGAGCCTCGCCCGCAAGCGCGTCGGCACCAGCGTCGGGGGAGTGGAGGTGATCGGCACGCTGCGCGAGCTCCGGCAGGTGCTGACGAGGGGCGGGGTGGACCAGGTGCTGGTCGCGCTGCCTTCCCGGTCGATGCACCACCTCCCGCGGATCATGGAGGTGTGCGGCGACACCACCGTGGACGTGAAGCTGGTGCCCGACGTGTACCAGTACGCGACCCTCTTCGGCGGCCTGGAGGAGTTCGGCGGGCTGCCGATCGTGAATCTCCAGTCCACCGGCGTGCTCGGGATCAACGCGCTCGCCAAGCGCGCGTTCGACCTGGTCTTCTCCGCGCTGTTCCTGCTGCTCTTGTCGCCGCTCTTGCTGGCGATCGCCATCGCCGTGAAGCTGACCAGCCGCGGCCCGGTGCTCTACGGCCAGGAACGGGTCGGACTGGATGGGCGGCCCTTCCGGATGCTCAAGTTCCGCACCATGCGCGCCGATGCCGAGGCGGACGGCCCGCAGTTCGCGAAGGACCGCGACCCGCGCGTCACCGCCGTCGGATCGTGGCTGCGCCGCACTTCGCTCGACGAGCTGCCGCAGCTCTGGAACGTGCTTCTCGGCGACATGAGCCTGGTCGGACCGCGCCCGGAGCGGCCGGTCTTCATCGATCAATTCCGCAGGCGCATCCCGCGCTACCAGCTCCGCCACATGGTGAAGAGCGGCATGACCGGGTGGGCACAGATCCACGGGCTGCGCGGCAACACCAGCATCCAGAAACGGGTCGAGTACGACCTCTACTACATCGAGCACTGGTCGCTGCTGCTCGACCTCAAGATCCTCGCCCGCACCGTGGCCTTCGGCTTCCTCTCGAGGAACGCGTACTGATGCTGGGCATCCCCGAGCTGCTCGAGGCGGTGAAGGGCCTGCGGGTTGGCGCGATCCTCAACCCGACCAGCGTCACGCCGGAGCTGCGGCACCTCGCCGACGTGCTTCACGAGAAGAACGCGCTGGCGGCGCTGTTCGGGCCCGAGCACGGCGTGCGCGGAGACGCACAGTACCTGGAGGAGGTGGGCGACGCCGTGGATTCCCGGACCGGCGTGCCCGAGCATTCGCTCTACGGCAAGGACTTCGATTCACTGACGCCGCGCGACGAGCACCTGCGCGGCCTCGACGCGCTGGTCTTCGACGTGCAGGACGTCGGCAGCCGCTACTACACGTACCTCGCCACCATGGGCCTCGCGATGCAGGCCGCCGCGCGCCACAAGCTGCGCTTCGTGATCCTCGACCGGCCCAATCCGATCGGTGGGATGGCGGTCGAAGGCGGCGTGATCCAGAAGGGCTTCGAATCCTTCGTCGGCCTCTGGCCCGTCTGCGCGCGCCACGGCCTCACGGCCGGCGAATACGCGCGCTTCGTCAACCAGACCATTCGCTGCGACCTCCGGGTCATCGCCATGCAGGGATGGAGCCGGGAGCTCTACTTCAACGAGACGGGCCTGCCGTGGGTGATCCCCTCGCCCAACATGCCCACGCCGGACACCGCGCTGGTCTATCCAGGGATATGCCTGCTCGAGGGGACCAACCTGTCCGAGGGCCGCGGGACCACGCGCCCGTTCGAGCAGTTCGGCGCTCCCTGGCTGGACGGGCAGCGCCTCGCGGACGATCTGACCGCGGAGCGGATGGCGGGGGTGCGCTTCCGGCCCTGCTCGTTCACCCCCACCTGGGACAAGCACAAGGGGCAGCGCTGCCACGGAGTGCAGATCCACCTCGGCGAGCGGCGGTCGGTGGAGGCCGTCCGGCTCGGCGTCGCGGCCATCGTGCACGCCCGCGCCCAGGATCCGGCGAAGTTCCGCTGGCGCACCGAGAAGTACGAGTTCGTGGACGACAAGCCCGCGATCGACCTGCTCACCGGAGGCTCCGCCTTCCGCGGGCGGGTCGAGCAGGGCGCATCGGTCGCGGAGCTCTGCGGACTCTGGGACGCGGAGCGCGCGGCGTTCACCCGGGAGCGGGAGAGGTTCCTGCTCTATGCCTGAGATCGCGCTCTTCGGCGGCAGCTTCGACCCCCCGCACGTCGGGCACCTGCTCGCCGCCTCCTACGTGCTCGCCACCGAGCCGGTGGATGAGCTCTGGTTCGTGCCGGTCCTGCAGCATCCGTTCGCGAAGCCCCTGGTCGGCTCCTACGACCACCGCGTGTCCCTCTGCGAGCAGCTCGCGCGGGAGCTGCGCGGGGCGAAGGTCTCGCGGGCGGAAGAGGAGTCCGGGCAGACGCGGACGGTGGATCTGCTGGAGTGGCTCCAGCGCAAGCATCCGGGCGTGCGCTGGGCGCTGGTGCTGGGGACCGATCTCGACGCGGAGAAGCCGCAGTGGAAGCAGTTCGATCGCATCCAGCAGCTCGCGCGCATCGTCACCGTCCGCCGCGGCGGGTACGGCGAGGGCGGGGTGACCTTGCCCGAGGTCTCCTCCACCCAGGTGAGGGCGCTGTTGCAATCGGGCGGCGATGGCTCCCGCCTCGTCCCCCGCGCGGTGCTCGAAGCCATTCGCGACGCCGGAACCTACCGCTGATATCGTCGCGGCGTGCGCTTCCTCGCTCTCACGCTCTGCCTCGCCGCGCCGCTGCCCGCCCTCGCCCAGTCCGAAGAGCCCGCCGAGACGCCCATCTCGGTGCCGCCGCCCATCCCGGTGGGGTTTCTGGTGGCGTGGAAGCCGACCCTCCTCTCCGTTCGTGTGGACAGCGGAGCCGGGTCGGAGTTCGGGTCGGACAAGTGGTCGCTCTTGCGCGCCCTGGGGCGATGGACCAGCACGGCCTTCGACGATCGGCTGATGATTCGCGCCGAGATCGAGGGCGGGCAGTTCCAGAGCGACACCCCGATCGCGCTCGGCTCGAAGGGGGTGGACCTGACGGCGCGGCTTCTCGGCGGCGCGGCGACCCGGATCTCGCCGGGTTTCGTGGTGTCGGCGAGCGCCGGGGTGATCACCCGTTACCAATGGGGAACCGAGCCCCAGTCCGGCGCAACGCGGTTCGGGCTCTTTGGCGCGAGCTCGAACCTCGAGCTCGAGTATCGCATTGCGCCACTGCTCTCGGTCTCGGGCTACTTGGAGTGGGCGCTGACCCCGTTTCCCTACAACGCGCAGCCGAATCTGGGGAACCTCTCCGACGCGAGCGAGTTCCGCGCCCGCCTGCAGTTCTCGCTGGAGGTCACGTCCTCCACCGCGGTGGACCTGGGGTACGACTTCACCCGCTGGCATGCTGCATTCACCAACTCCAGCGTCCTCGATCCCACCGGCCCGGCGGACAAGGCGCTGCTCCTGGAGGACCGCGAGCACGCGATCACGGTGGGAATCCGCTGGAAGCCTTGAATGGGACGGGCGCGGGAGTTACGGTGCGGCATCATGGCCTTTCCCGCCGACCGGCCCCGCCGCCTGCGCAGGACCGAGACGCTTCGCGGCCTGGTCCGCGAGACCCGCCTGCGTCCCGGCGACTTCATGCTCCCGCTCTTCGCGGTCTCGGGGAAGGGCGTGCGCAAGCCGATCACCTCGATGCCCGGCGTGGCGCAGCTCTCGGTGGACAACGTGGTGGAAGAAGCGCGCGGCGCCTGGAACGCCGGCGTCCGCTCCGTGATCCTCTTCGGCATTCCGGACAAGAAGGACGCCGAGGGCACCAGCGCCTGGGATCCGAAGGGACCGGTCTGCACGGCCCTCAAGGCGCTCAAGGACGCGCTGCCGGACATGGTCTGCGTCGCGGACGTCTGCATGTGCGAGTACACCGACCACGGCCATTGCGGCCCGCTCGAGCGGGACGCCCGCGGGCACATCGCCGTGGCCAACGACCGCACGTTGCCGCTTCTGGCCCGCGCCGCCGCCGCGTACGCCGAGGCCGGGGCGGACATCGTCGCCCCGAGCGACATGATGGATGGCCGGGTCGCCGCCATCCGCAAGGGCCTGGACGAGAAGGGCCTGCACGACATCGCGATCCTCAGCTACGCGGTCAAGTACGCCAGCGGCTTCTACGGCCCCTTCCGCGAGGCCGCCCAGAGCGCGCCGAAGGAAGGGGACCGGCGCGGGTACCAGATGGATCCAGCCAACCTGCGCGAGGCGCGGCGGGAGGCGCTCCTGGACGTGGCCGAGGGCGCGGACATGCTGATGGTCAAGCCGGCGCTCGCGTACCTCGACGTGCTCGCCGAGGTGAAGCGCGCGACCAACCTGCCGGTCGCCGCCTACAACGTGTCCGGCGAGTTCGCCATGCTCAAGGCGGCGGCGAAGGCCGGGTGGATCGACGAGAAGCGGGTCTGCCTGGAGATCCTCACGGGGATGAAGCGCGCGGGTGCCGACCTCATCCTCACGTACTCCGCAGTCGAAGCGGCCCGATGGCTTCAGGATTGAGCGGGGGCTCGATGGACAAGGCCGAGCCTTCCGGCCCGCGCCCTTCGTATCCGCCGGCCGACTTCCGCCGGCGCGCGATCGCCCGCACCATGGATCTGATCGTCGCGCTCGCGCCGCTCCTGCTGGTTCCCGCGGGCCACCCGGTGGCGGTGGCGCTGCTCTCCAGCTCGGTGCTGCTCTTCGGCGATTCGCTGTTCGGCGCGGGACGTTCGCTGGGAAAGCGGCTGGCCGGCCTCCGGGTGATGGTGCTGTCCACGCTGCGTCCCGCCGGCGTGCGCGAGTCGGTGCTGCGCAACGGGCTTTTCGTCCTGGGGCTGGCGCCGGCCTTCGCCGGCGCTCCCTCGCCCCTTCCCGCCGCCGCTCTGGCCTGCGTGATCGTCCTCGAGGCGGGCGTCGCGCTCCGGCCGCTGACCCGCGACCTGGGCCAGCGGCGCCTGGGCGACCTGATCGCCGGCACGCAGGTGATCGACGGCAGGGTCGCCCTTGGCCTCTCCACCCGGCCAGTGACCAACCCCGCGCCCACCACCGCTCCACTCGCCTCCCGCGCTGCCCGCCAAGAGGAAGGCAACGAATGCGCATCGCCCTGACGCACAATCTCCGCCTGAGCGATTCCGAAGACGAGGCAGAGTTCGACACCCGCGAGACCATCGAGGCGCTCTCCTCCGCCCTGGAACGGCTCGGCCACCGCGTCGAGCGCATCGAGGTCAGCGGCCCCGCGAGCCGCACCGCCGCCCGGCTGGAGGCGTACGCGCCCGACCTGGTGTTCAACACGGCCGAGGGGCGGCGCGGCCGCTTCCGCGAGGCGTTCTACCCGGCGCTCTTCGACGAGCTGGGCTTCCCTTATACGGGGTCCGACGCGTGGGTGCTCGCGGTCACGCTGGACAAGACGCTCACCAAGCTGGTGCTGCGCGAGCACGGAGTGGTCTCGCCGAAGGGCCAGTTCATCGAGAACGCCTCCGAGCTGAAGGCGGACGGCTGGCGGTTCCCGGTGATCGTGAAGCCCAACTTCGAGGGCAGCTCGAAGGGCATCACCCAGGACTCGGTGGTGGAGGATCGGATCCGGCTGCGCGCCTTGGTCGAGAAGCAGCTCGCGCGGTTCCCCGCGGGAGTGCTGGTCGAGGAATACATCCCCGGCAAGGACCTCACCGTGGCCTTCCTGGAGAAGTGCGCCCCCGAGCGCGAGGGCGTGCTGACGCCGGTCGAGTACGTGATCGACGACGCGGAGCTCGCCAAGCGCCGCTACTGCATCTACGACTACGACCTCAAGTCGGTGCACTTCGACGCGGTGAACGTGCGCTGCCCGGCGGAGTTCCCGGCCTGGGTGCTGGAGCGCGCGCAGGAGATGGCCCGGCGCGCGTACAAGGCGCTCGGGGTGCGCGACCTGGGGCGCATCGACTTCCGGGTGGCCGACGACGGGCAGGTGTACTTCATCGAGATCAACGCGCTGCCGTCCCTGGAGCCCGGCGCGGGGATCTACGCGGCCGCGGCGCTGGAAGGGCTCCACACCGACGCGGCGCTGGGGAAGGTGGTGGAGAGCGCGGTCGCGCGCTGGGGGCTCAAGGATCCACGCCACTCCGGCAGCCGGCCGCCGCGGCGGGGACCGCTGCGGGTCGGGTTCACCTACAACGTGAAGCGGGTGAAGCCGGCGCTGGACGGCACCCGGGACGAGGAAGCCGAGTACGACGCTCCCGCCACGATCCAGGCGGTGCGCGAGGCGATCGCGGCGACAGGTCACGAGGTGATCGACCTGGAGGCGACCGCGGATCTGCCCTCGCTGATCGAGACCACCAAGCCGGACCTGGTCTTCAACATGGCGGAGGGGATCAAGGGACGCACCCGCGAGTCGCAGGTCCCGTCGCTCTTGGAGCTGCTCGACATTCCCTACAGCGGCTCCGATCCCGCGGCGCTCAACATCGCGTTGGACAAGGCGCTGGCGAAGAAGATCGTCCGCCAGCACGGCATCCTCACCCCGAACTTCTTCACCATGACCACCGGCAAGGAGCGCCTGCCGAAGGACCTCCGGTTCCCGACCATCGTGAAGCCCGTCGCCGAGGGCAGCTCCAAGGGCGTGCACGCGACCAGCGTGGTGGAGAACGAGGCTGAGCTGCGCGAGGCCGCGCAGAAGATGATCGCCAAGTACGACCAGCCGGCGCTGGTCGAGGACTACATCGGCGGCCGCGAGTTCACGGTGGGGATGCTGGGGGAGCGCAGGCCCAAGGTGCTGCCGCCCATGGAGGTGGTCTTCCTGGACGAGAGCGAGACGCGGCCCGTGTACTCGTTCGAGTTCAAGCAGGACTGGTCGTCGAAGATCCGCTACGACGTGCCCGCCCGGCTGGAGCCCGCGCAGGTGAAGACCCTGGAGCGCGCGGCCCGGGAGTGCTTCATCGCGCTCGGCTGCCGGGACGTGGCCCGCGTCGACTTCCGCATGGACGAGCAGGGGAAGATCTATTTCCTCGAATGCAACCCGCTGCCTGGCCTCACGCCGGGCTGGAGCGACCTGGTGCTGATCGCGAAGGCGGCCGGCATCGAGTACAACGCGCTGATCGCGGAGATCCTCTCGGGGGCGATCCGCCGGTACAAGGAGCGGGAGCGCGCGCGGCGCAGCGAGACGCGGCCCGGGGAGCCGGCGAAGTCCGCCAACGGGACTGCCGCCGTGTCGTTTCCGCCCCCACCGGCTCTGGAGGCCGTGGCAGAGTCCGGGAAGTGATCGACTGGATGGCGTTCCGACGGAAGTCGGGATAGAGCACGGGCGTGGAGCAGCGGGCGCGCGCGAGAGAGCTGGGAGTCGCCCTCGGGCGCTTCAAGCCGGGCAAGTGGAACGCCATCACCGACGTGGAAGGCGTCCTGGTGGGGCATTCCACGATCATCCGCGGCGCGGCCGGTCCGCTGCGGCGCGGGCGGGGCCCGGTGCGCACGGGCGTCACCGCCATCCTGCCCAACCAGCGGAACATCTTCGAGCAGCGGGTCACCGGCGGCGGGTTCGTCCTCAACGGCGCTGGAGAGGTCTCGGGCCTCACGCAGCTCCTCGAATGGGGACTGGTCGAGACGCCCATCTTTCTCACCAACACCTTGAGCGTCGGCGCGGTCAGCGACGCCGCCGTCCATTGGATGATCGAGCAGTTCCCCGGGATCGGCGACGAGCACGACGTCCTGATCCCGCTGGTGGGGGAGTGCGACGACTCCTGGCTGAACGACGTCGCCGGCCGGCACGTCAAGGCGGAAAACGTCCGCGAGGCGCTGGAGACGGCCACCAGCGGTCCGGTCGCGGAGGGCTCGGTCGGTGGCGGCACCGGGATGATCTGCCTCGACTTCAAGGCGGGGATCGGCACTTCGTCGCGCAAGCTCCCCCCGGCGCTGGGCGGCTACACGGCGGGCGTCCTGGTGATGAGCAACTTCGGCCACATGCGCGACTTGCGCATCGCCGGACTTCCGCTCGGGCCGTTGCTCGAGCAGCGCTACCGGCACCTGCACAAGCGGGCCTCGAGCTACGGGAGCATCATCGCGGTCTTCGCGACCGATGCGCCGCTCTCCAGCCACCAACTGGGGCGCATCTCCAAGCGCGTCGCGCTCGGGATCGGGCGCGCCGGCAGCATCGCCGCGCACGGTTCGGGAGAGATGGTGCTCGCGTTCTCCACGGCGAACAAGATCCCGCGGACCACGCAGAAGATGATCTACCACATGAAGATCCTGCTCGATCAGCGGCTCAACCCGCTCTACGAAGCCGCGATCGAGGCCACGGAAGAGGCGATCCTCAACTCGCTGTGCATGGCGCGGGAGATGGAGGGCGTGAACAACAACTTCGCGCCCGCGCTGCCGCTGGACGAGGTCCGCGACCTCTTGCAGCGCTCGGCGCTCAGGCCGCGGACGCGACCGCCCCCGCCGGCGAAGGACGTGCCCAAGGCACCGCCGGAAGCGCCGCGGGTCTCGGAGGCGCCGCCCAGCGCCGCCCGCGGCGCGGAGGGCATGATGACGGTGCCGCTGCCAAAGGAGCCGGGGACCGGCTCGTGACCGGCCCGGCCGCCGAAGGCGGCTCAGCGGCGGCGTTTTGATGTAGAGTGCGCGACCCGTTTGAGCCGTGGGGTCGTACCTTTCAGTGGAGACGAGATGGCCCGTTCGAAGAGCAAGCACATCCGCACCATCATGCAGCGCCGCAAGCACTGGAAGGGGCGGATGAAGCGGATCAAGGAAGCGGTCAAGGCGAACGGCGGCAAGCCGTTGCCGCGGAAGCCGGCGCACGTGAAGAAGAACCCGCCGCTGCCGCCTCCGCCTCGCGCGCCCGAGGCCACCGCCGCCGCGCCGTCCTCTCCGCCGCCCGCCCCGACCGCGCGCGCCTGATTTCACCGCGGCCGGCCGGGCGGGCGCTCGCACGGTCAGCCGGAGCGCGCCTTCCGGCGGATGCCTATCTTCCGCCCATGCTGGCGGAAGCACGGGTGGGGACGAGCGGGTTCGCGTACCGGGAGTGGGTCGGATCGGTGTACCCGCCGGAGGCGGGACAGGGGCAGCTCCTGCCGCTGTACGCGGAGCGGCTGTCGGGCGTGGAGATCGGGTCGCTGCCTCCGGAGCTCGCCGAGTCGTGGAGCGCGGCGGTCCCTCCGGGGTTCCAGTTCGCGCTCAAGGCCCCGGCCCGCGTCGCCAGCGAGCTGGCGTCGGGCAAGGGCGGCGCGCGCGCGTTCGCGGCCTTCTTCGACATCGCGGCAAGGCTCGGCGACGCGCTCGGCCCCGTGCTCATCCAGGTGCCCGGGTCGCGCACCGCCGATCGCCACGCGCTCGGCTCGTTCCTCTCTTCGCTCCCCGAAGGCCTGCGCGTGGCATTCGAGTTCAAGCACCCGTCGTGGCACGACAACGCCACCCTGCGGATGCTGTCGGCGCGCGAGGCCGCGCTGGTGCTCACCGACGACGGGCGGGGTTTGCCGCGGCTGGAGTTGACCGCCGGCTTCACCTACCTGAGGGTCCGCCGGGACGACGATCGCCCCGATCTGATCGACGCGTGGGCGGAGCGCCTGGGGCTTTTGACCCGTCGCGGGATCGACGTGTACGCGTTCCTCAAGCACGACCGCAAAGGGCGCGCCTTCGACCGCGCCCTGAGGCTAGCAACGTTGCTGCGTGCCGAGTCACAGGTTGGCGAGCAGGCGATGCTCAGCTGATGAGAAATTCGGGGAGCTTCGACAGGGATCGCGCGACGTGAGGCAGCCGACCCAGAATTAGCGCGCGCACAGGCGGCGGGACCAGCGTGGCCGGGCCGCCGCAAGTTCAAAAACCGCCGGGTCGCCAGGGAAGGGAAGTTGTGGCGCCGCGTTCGCGGTTTTTGCATGTCCGAAGCGGCGGCCGGCCATGCTGGTCCCGCCGCCGTCACGGCGGACCTTATCGAGAGGCAGAGAGACGCCATCCGGTTTGAACCGACTGCTCACTTGTGAACTGAAGCCGCGCTCACTCGGACTTCTTCCCCGGGTTCGAGCTCTTCGACGGATTGTGGCTGGGCGGAGCGCCGCCGGTCGAGGGCGACGGCGTGGCCGCCGCGGGGGCGTCGCTGGAGGGTTTGCTGGTGCCGGCGTCGGCCTTGCTGCTGGAGCTGTAGAGGTCCTTGTACCAACCGCCGCCTTTGAGCTGGAACGAGTTCCGGCTCATGATCTTGGCCATCTTGCCGCCGCATTCCGGACAGGCGTCCGGGGGAGGGTCGCTGACCTTCTGGAGGCGCTCGACGATGCGGCCGCAGTTCTCGCAGACGAATTCGTAGATCGGCATCGGGAATAGATTAACCCAGGCTCAATAGCTTCTGCAGCCGGACCGCGTCGTCCCGGTTCAGACGCAGCTTCTTCGCGAACAATTCCAGCGCGTCCCGCTTCCCCGAGAGGCTGGTCCAGATCACGCCGGCCCGCACGGCCACCTCGCGCTCGAGCCCCTCCAGGACACCCAGATCGGCCAGCTCGTCCCGGCGGTGCAGCACCTGCTCGATGCGCTCCCGGGGCCAGCGCCGGCGCAGCGCCTCGCGGCGGAAGCGGTCGCGGGTGGAGTCCAGCTCGCGCGCGACGCCGCGCTCGAGGGCGATCTCCCGCAACGCCTCGGGGGTGATGCGCAGCTCGGCGGCCACCTTCGACTGCGACCCGCGGTGCATGGACCAGAGCCCGCGGATCAGGTCGCGCTCGCGCAGGGCAAACTCGCGCTCCAGACCCGCGGCGCGGAACCGCGCGAGCAGCGCCCCGCCCGAGACGTCGAGCCGCTCCGCGAGCGCCGTCCGCCGCGGACCGAGCTCGGCGAGCACGGCCTTCAACAGATCCTGCTCGGACACCGCGGCGCCCCCCGGAGGGGCCGGGGCGGAAGCGGCCCTCGCGGGACGGCGCCGCACGGGTGGGCCGCTGTGGCCTGCCACCGCGCGGGCTACCGGCATCTGCGCGTCGGTGCCGCGGGCGATGCGATATGCCCGGCGCCGGATCCCCAGTGCCTCCAGCTCCTCGTCGAGCTCCTCCAGCGGAACATGCAACGCCCGCGCCACGGACGGCCCGTCGCGGTGATACGCGAACAGCCCCAGCAGATACTCCACGCGCTCGGCATCCGTGGCCCGGCGGCGTCGCCTGGGCGCGGCAGCCGGAGCGACCTTCGGCTTAACCTTGGCTCCGCTCCGGTGTCCGCCGACCATCGCGGCGAGCGCGTCGCGCTCGTTGAGCAGCTGGTAGTAACCGGAAAGCTCACGGGCTGCGGCCACTTGCGGGTCCGTCCCGCGGGCCAGATCGGCCCATCCATACGGGCCCAGACCGGGCTTTGGCGGATGTCGCAGGAGCTGCCGGAGGTTCTTTTCCTCCGCGGAGGTGAGGGTGGCCAAGGCAGCGCGGATCTCAGCGTCCTTGGCGCGTTCCGTAACTGCACGGACTGCAGCGACCAGCGCGTCCTCTACTCTGGCCGGGTCCCGCGGCATGGGGGCGCGCAACTTCACGAAAACTGCCGTACAAGTCAACTCGAATACTTGCCTGGACCCACCGCTCGGACGGATGCTTGTTGCCCCCATGCGCCGGTTTCCGCTCCGCCTGAAGATCGCCGGGTTTGCGGCCGGATTGGTCCTGCTCGCGACCGGTCTGGTGGCGCTGTTCACGGTCATCTTTCCCTGGCGGGCGAAGCTGAAGTGGCAGGAGCACATCGCCTCGTCGCTGGCGAAGACGGCGCTGCCGCCGTCGATCGATCTCCGGGCGGACGGCGCTCACTTCGACCCGGCGCGCGTGCACGCGCTGGTGGCGAACTCGAGCCGCGTACAAGGTGTGGAAATTGTCTACGCGTTGCTCTGGGACGACAAGGGTCATCTCGACCAGGCCGCCTCGTCGGTGAACGCGCAGCTTCTCCAGAAGGCATCGGAGCCGCTGGCCCAGCTCTACTTGCGCGACCGCGCCCGCGCCCTGGAGGTGCTCGCGCTGGGCCGCAAGCAGCCCGGCATCCGGCGGCTGCCCATCAAGCTCGCCACGGACGAGGGGCATGCGACCATCGGCCGGCTCGATCTAGGCCTCTCCACGGTGGCCATCGACTCCGAGCTGCGGCGCACCCTGATCCGCGACGCCTTCGTGCTCGCAGGCACCCTGTTCTTCGGCGTCTGGAGCGCGCTCTGGATGGCCCGCCGCATCGCCCAGCCGCTCACCGACCTGTCGGCGGCCATGGGCCGGGTGCGCGAGGGCGATTTCGAGATCACCGCCGCCCCCAGCGCGCGCACCAACGACGAGATCGGGGACCTGGCCCGCTCCTTCGACGAGATGGCACACGGGCTCAAGGAGCGCGAGCGCTTGCACGGCACGTTGGGCCGCTATGTCTCCGGCGACGTGGCGGAACGGATCCTCTCCGAGGACGACGACCTGGCGCTGCGCGGGGAAGTCCGCCACGTGTCGGTGCTGTTCCTCGACGTGCGCGGCTTCACCACCATCTCCGAGAAGCTCACGCCCGCCGAGGTGGTGGCGTTGCTCAACGAGTACTTCGACGTGGTGGTCGACCGGGTCGGCGCTCACGGCGGAACCGTCAACAAGTTCATCGGCGACGCCGCGATGTGCATCTGGGGCGCGCCCAAGCCGGCCGACCAGGCGGAGCGCTCCGCGGTCCTCTGCGCCCTGGAGATCCAGGCGCGCGCGGCGCAGCTGTCCGCCGAGCGCAAGCGGCGCGGACTCACCACCGTGGGCTTCGGGATCGGCATCAACGCGGGCGAGGCGGTGGCCGGCAACCTGGGCGCCGCCAAGCGCCTCGAGTACACGGTGATCGGCGACGCGGTGAACCTGGCCCAGCGCCTCGAGTCGCAGGCGCGCGCGGGCGAGGTGCTGGTCTCGCAGCGCGTCTACGAGAAGGTCGCCTCCGAGGTCGAGGCGCTCCCCCGCGACCCGGTGAAGCTGAAGGGCAAGTCCAAGCCGGTGCCGCTCTGGGAGATCCGACGGGTCAAGGTCGCCGCCACGGAGGCCGCGTGAAGCGGCTGTTCGCGGCGTCGCTGCTGCTGCTCTTGCCGGTGGCCGCGTGCGACGACGACAAGGTGACCGCGCCCGACGAGCTGACCATCGTGGTGCAGGGCGACCGCCGCGAGGTGGAGCAGCTGGAGAAGTCGGTCCGCGAGCGCGAGGAATCGCTCAAGCGCGACAAGGAGCAGCTCGACTCGCGGATCGCTGAGCTCGCGCGCGGCCTGAAGGCGGCGGCGGACGCGGAGCAGCGGCGCAGGCTCGAGGAGGAGCTGCGCCAGTCCCACGCCCTGGAAGGGCAGCTCGGCGTGCGCGTCTCGGCGCTGCAGGCGCAGAAGATCGAGGTGGAGGCGAAGAAGCGCGCGGTGGACGCGGACCTGCAGCGCGCGGCGCAGGCCGCCCTCGACGCGCGCTCGGCCGCGGTCGCGGCCCGGGAGGCGAAGGTGGCGGAGCGGGAGGGGCAGCTCGCGGTGTACGAGCGCGATCTCTCGCAGCGGTACAAGGACGTCGCGCTGCGCGAGAAGGCGGTCGCGGCGTTCGAGCGGCAGGGGCCACCGCCCGAGTACCGGGATCGCAAGCAGGTACCGAAGGCAGCGATGGTGGAGCAGAAGCACAAGAAGCTGCTCGGCGACCTGGACGCGCGCGGGATCCTGATCACCGATCTGCCGGCCGAGGAGCAGCCGCTCAACGCGGAGATCTTCTCCGCGCGCAGGCAGCGCGACTTCGCCCGGGCGATGGATCTGATCAACGATCTCACCAAGGCGGTCGCCAAGCTCCGGGTCGATCAGCGCTTCGTGGAAGGGAAGATCACCCGGCTGCAGGGGGCGCGCGGCACCGCCAGGCTCTCCGACATGCAGCGGGGCGAGATCGAGAAGCTGCTCAAGGACGTGACCTCCGCGTTCTCCGACGGACGCTACGAACAGGCGAACAAGGGGCTGAACCGCATCGCGGTCATCCTGGACGCGAGCACCGCCTCGGGGTAAACGACCCCACGTGAGCGAGGGCGCCGCAGATCCCCACCGGCTCCGGGTCCGTTCCGGGCTGGGGTTCGTACAGTTCCTGCGGCCCGCCCTCTACGTGCTCCTGGTCCTGTCGGCTCTCTTCACCTTCTGGTCGGGCGGGGCGGTGGCGGGGCGCTCCTTGCCGCGCTGGACCCAGAGCGTCGCCCCGACCATCTTCGCCGTCTTCCTCGCCATCTTCGCCTTCTACCGGTTCGCGCTGATGCGGGCGAAGAAGTACCCGGCGGCCATCGGCCTCTTCCAGGTCGGGCTCGGCGCGCTGATCTGGGTGCTCCTCTTGCCCTCGACCCGGCAGAAGATCGCGCCGCCCTCCGCGGCCGACGAGGTGCCCGTGTTGATGGGCTCGCCCGACGCGCGGGTGCGCGCCCTCGCCGTGGAGGTCGCGGGCTATCGCCGGGACTCGCGGTACGTCTCCGACCTGATCGGGCGGCTCGACGACGCGGACGCGGCGGTGCGGGCGAAGGCGCACGTGGCGTTGGTCCGCCTGACCGGGACCGATGCGGGGCTGGAGCCGGAAGCCTGGCGCGCGCTGGCCCGGCAACGGGGCTGGACGCGTTGAACTGACGCGCCTTGACGCTTCAGGCGGCCCCCGGTAGATTCTCGTTTCGAGACTGAGAATCAATTTCAAAATGAAGCGAACCGCCGCCCCCCGCAAGCCGTCCACCGCCGCCGCCGCCCGCGAGCGCCTCGCGAGCTGGATCGCCGCCCGCGGGCTCAAGGCCACCCGCCAGCGCGACCTGATCGTCGATACCTTCTTCTCCCAGACCGGCCACCTCTCGGTGGACGAGCTGGTGGAGAAGGCCAAGCAGCGCGACCCGAGCATCGGCGCCGCCACCGTCTACCGGACGATGAAGATCCTCGCCGACGCCGGCCTCGCCTCCGCCCGCCACTTCGAAGGAGGGCAGACGCGCTACGAGGCCGCGCTCGACCGGCACCACCACGACCACCTGATCTGCACCTCCTGCGGGAACATCGTCGAGTTCGAGAACGAGCGGATCGAGGAGCTCCAGGACCGGGTGGCCGAGGAGCATGACTTCACCGTCACCCACCACAAGCTCGAGCTGTACGGTCTCTGCTCCGCGTGCAAGCAGCAGCAGTCCCACCCCAACCGGCAGCGTTAGCACCTACCCACGAAAGAACCTCTCATGTCCTGCGATCGATGGTTGAGAATGAGAATCACAATCTCTCTCAACGCGCTCCTGGCCGCCGCGCTGTTCGCGCCGGCCGCGCGCGCCGACCGGCGCACGATGATCCGCGCCTACGAGTACATGACCCAGCCGGAGGGTAATCTTGAATTGGAGATCTGGAACGACGTCGCGGCTCCCAAGGACGGCGGGTTCGATGCTGCCGTGGTCACGACCCGCATCGAGCTGGAGTACGGCATCACCGATCACTGGGACTTCGCGCTCTACCACGTGTTCGTCCAGGAGCCCGGGGCATCGTACAAGTTCGACTCCTGGCGGCTGGAGACCCGGTACCGCCTGTTCGAGCAGAACGTGCTGCCGGTGGATATCGTTCTCTATCTGGAGGCGGAACGTCCCGTCGACTTCACCGCCCCCTGGGAGCTCGAGGAGAAGCTGATCCTGGAGAAGACCTTCGGCCGATTCGCGCTGGTGGGAAACATCATCGGCGAGCAGAGGCCGGGGCATGCCAACCAGGGCTACGCGTGGGAATTCGACCTGGGAGCGCGGTACGAAGTGGTTCCGCAGCTCCGCATGGGCGCGGAGTTCTGGACCATCCGCGAGACGGTGGCCGGCAATACCGAGGCGACGTATTTCCTCGGTCCCTCCGTCTCCTGGGCCACCGGCAAGTTCTGGCTGCAGCTCGGCGCCGGCTTCGGGCTGGGCGACCAGAGCTCCGGCGCCACCTTCGTGCGGTCGGTCCTGGGGATCAACCTGTGATCCGCGCGGCGCTCCTCCTGCTGCTTGCGGCGGCCTGCAGCTCGGCGCCGTCGCACCCGCTCTCGCAGGAGGAGCGCCTCTACCGGTCCAAGTGCACCTCCTGCCACCGCGCGTACGAGCCGGGGGAGCGGAAGGACTGGCCCCAGGTGATCGACAAGATGCAGGCGGAGCGGAAGACGCGGCTCACGGAGGAGCAGCGGGCGCAAATCCTCGTCTTTCTGCAGGGCACCGGGATGTCCAGGTAGGGCCTTGAAGGCTTACCTGCGTTCGGGTAAACTAACGTGGCCTGCGGCCTGCAGTGGAACGGGGGAGGGATTTGGCCAGCGCGCCGAGCCGACTCGAGGTGGAGCATCTCCACCGCTTGGTGACCCAAGCCTCGGCGGAAGCCCAGCGCCTCGACGGGGCCTTCGACGCGGCGCGCGAGGCGGACGGCCTGGAACCGGCGCTGCTTCCCTGGTCCGAGGCCGCCGAGGCCTTGGAAGAAGCGGTGGCGCGCGCCCACTCCACGCTGGTCCGGGACGGAAGCCCGAAGGAGCAGATCTCCCGCATCCGCGAGCGTCTCTCGTTCGTGCGCAAGAAGGCGCGGCAGTTCTCGCTCGACGACGACCTGTACGCGTGCGTCGAATCCTGGAACGGCGTCGGAATGGAGCTTGGACAGCTCTCGGGGCGCGAGGGCGACGCCCTGGTCCGCCTGCTCGAGCGGCACAAGCCCGCCATCGACCGCTCGGCCGCGATGCTCTCGCAGGCCCGCGAGGACGGCGGGCATCCCGGGCAAGGGCGCAAGCTCGCCGAGCTGCGCCAGCAGCGCGACCGCGCGCGGGAGAAGTACGAGCGGCTGCGCCAGGCGTACCTGGTGGCGCAGCGCGACTTCGAGGCCGCCCAGAAGCAGAAGGCGGCGGTTCCGGGGGCCGAGGAGCACGTGGTGCTGCGCCTGCCTCCGGTCCCCTTGCCGGTGGCGCCGAAGGCGCTCCACCAGCTGGTGGCTCGTGAAGCCGGGCGCAGCGGGGTCGCCGACCGCTTCGAGCGCACGATCTCGCAGCTCGCCACGGCCGAGCACCGGGCGCTGCCCGACCCGAGCGCGGCGGAGATTCGCGCCCAGCTGGCGCGGATGGATTCCATCCTCGCGCGGCTCTCCGGCAAGGGCGGCGACGAGCTCGCCCAGGGCGCCCGCTCGGTGGGCGCGATCCTCTTGCGGATCAGCGTCCTGATGACCCGCGTCCGCAAGGCACAGGCCGCGACGTTCGGCAAGCTGATCGAGGAGCGCAAGGGGCAGCTGCACCGGATCGCCCAGGCGCAGCTTTCGGTGGCGCTGGTGAAGCCGTCTCCAGCCGGGCTCCCGGCCCTGGGCGGAACGCGGACCACGCGGTCGCTCGGGACCATCGCGCAGGAGAGCTCGACCGCCCTGAAGCTCCTTCTCGATCCTTCGCGGCCCCGCAAGGCCTCCAACGCGAGCTTCGGGGCGGTGCTTGCGGAGCACGGCTCGAGCCCCGCGGCCGCGCTGCACGACGCGGTCCAGGCCCATCCGAAACACAGCGCCTTCGCCGCGCATCTCGCCCCGGGAGGTCCGCTGCGGGCTTTGTGCGAGACGGCGCAGCGCGGGCACGGGCTTCCCATCGGTCAGGCGGCGCAGCACTACCTGGCCACGCGCGGCAGCAGCCACCTCTGGAATGCGGTGGCCACCTTCAATACGCTCACCGGCCAGGGCCACGTGCCGCGCTTCAGCTTCGGGAGCTGGCTGAAGAAGAACGTCTCCGATCACGCCTCCGGCGCGCTGGAAGCGGTCTCCCGAACGGCCCGCGGCGCCACCCACACGCTCTCCGACGTGGCCACCGGAGTCGGGGAAGGCATCAGCAGCCTGGGCCGCGCCGCGGGAGGGGAGCTGCGCAACATCGGCCGCTCCGCCGTCGACACCGTGAAGCGGACAGCGCGCGGAGTGGACAGGGTCGTCAAGAAGGGGATCGACTCCGTCATCGGCGAGATCAATCTCGGAGCGCACGCGCTCGCCCGGGTGAGCAGGGGCGGACTGCAGGCGGTGCAGTCCGGCGCGAGCTGGGCGGAGCACAAGGCGGGCGCGGCGGCCCGCTGGGCGGAGCGCGAGGCGTCTGGCGGACCGCACTGGCTGGCGGAGAAGGTGCATTCGGGGCTGGAGTGGGCCCACAAGACGGGCGTGGCCGGAGCCATCGGGACCGGCCTGCGCAGGGGCCTCAGCTTCGTGAAGGGCGCGGTTGAGAATTCGCCGCTCGGCCTCGCCGTGCGCAAGGGGTACGGATTCGTGAAGTCGGGCGGGCTGGTCCGCGCCTGGAACGCCGCGAAGCACGGCGCGGGCGCGGCCTGGGGCGGCCTCAAGTCGGCCGCGGCTGCCACCTCCACCTTCCTGCAATCTCCGGCGGGAAAGCTGCTGGTCACCGGCCTCTCGCTGGCGGCGAGCTTCGTTCCCGGCGGCATCCTGGTGAAGGCGGCGATCGGCGCGGGCATCGGCGCGATCCAGGCCATCAGCGAGGGGAAGGACTGGAAGGCGGCGCTCGCGTCCGCCGCCGGCGGCGCGCTGACCGGGGCGATCCCCTTCCTCAAGATGGGCCCGCTGGCGAAGGTCGGCGTCGGGGCGCTCCAGGGCGGGATCACTGCGCTTGCCTCCGGAGGCTCGCTCAAGGATGCGCTCAAGGGCGCGGGCGGCGGCGTGATCGACGCGTTCGAGCCCGGCGCCTTCCACGCGCTCAAGAACCTGGGAGCCTTCAAGGCCGCCGGGAAGCTGCTCAAAGGCAAGAGGCTGCAAGGTGCGAGCGGACCGGTGCGCGCGCTGGAGAAGGCCCTGGAAGGAAAGGCCGCGCGCAAGGTGATGGGCGCCCTGGAGCAGATCTCGCAGAAGGGAAGGCGGGGCGGCATCTGGGTGAGCGGGAAGGCCGCGCGCGCCCAGCACGTGCTCGACAAGGTGGTGGGCACGGGCGAGAGGGTGCACGGGGCGCTCGAGCAGATCCACGACCTCGCCCCGGGCCTTTCGCAGGCCCTGGGCGACAACGCCTTTGGCCACGCGGTGGGTCGCGCCGGCGAATGGGCGGGAGCGGGCGACGAGCGGCTGAAGAAGGCCCTGGAGTACGGGCACACCGCGTCCGACAAGCTGACGCAGGCGCGCGGTACTCTCGACAAGGCCCTCGGCTACGCGGGCGTGCGCGACCCGGCGAAGGCCTACGAGAAGATGTCCGCCCGCCGCGATCTGGTGGCCGGGAAGAAGGGCGCCCTCGAGCGCGTGGCGGAGCTGAAGCTCGAGGAGCACCGGCAGAAGCACCCCGAGCTGCACCCGGCCGAGGCCAGACAGGAGCCGACGCGGACCGCGCACGAAGAAGACCATCCGGTCGCGCGCAAGCGGCCCGAGCCGGATCCCAACGCGCTGGCGAAGGCGCTCGCGCGCGGAAGGGGGCTGGCGAAGCAGGGCCAGCGCGTGGCGCAGGGCGTGCACGACAAGCTGGGCAAGGTCCACGACGTCGCGGAGAAGGGGCTCGCTGGCGCCGGGAAGGTGCAGTCGGGACTGGAGCAGGCCACCAAGCTCGCCCGTCAAGGCGCGGAGATTTTCGGCGGGGACAGCGAGCTCGGGCAGTACCTCGCTCACGTCGCCGATCGGGCGGAGCAGATCCACGGCCGCATCCAGTCGGGCCTGGAGGTCGCGCAGAAGATCAACGAAAAGGTCGGCGCCGTGCACTCTGGGCTGGAGAAGATCCCCGGGGTCCGCAAGGAGGGCGAGAAGGAGGAAGAAGCCGTCTTCCTCGAGGGAGCAGCGCCGAAGAAGCCGGCGCATGCCGAGGGGCCTGCCGAGAAGGCTCCGGCGCCGGCGGCGACGCCCGAGACCGCGGAGCAGAAGGCCGCGCGGCTCTCCAAGGCCTGGGAGCGGATCGGCTCCATCTCGCGGCAGGTGCAGAAGTTCGAGCTCGAGTCGGGGAAGACGCAGCGGCACGTGCAGGAGCTTTTGCAGAAGGGCTCGGCCAACGAGGCCGGCATCGCGCTGATGGGTCTCGGCTCCTGGTGCGACTCGATCGACCGCGCGATCCGCGAGGCCAAGGAGCTCTCCAAGGGCCACGAGCCGTACGAGAAGGAGGTCGCCTTCTACCAGGGCTGGCAAAAGCAGACCCGCGCGAAGCTGCACGAGGCGATCGCCGCCGCCAAGGGGCTGGGCGGGCAGGTCGCCGTCTCCGGATTCGGGATCGAAGAGAGAACGCACAAGGACATCTTCGAGAACACCCGCGCGATCTACGCCGTGCGCACCAAGGTGCAGAGCTTCCGCGCGGCGCTGCACGACGAGGACGCGAAGGGGCAGGTGGAGAAGGTCCTCGCCGAGGCCCGGCAGGCGAAGCGGGACCTCGAGGCGTTGAAGGCGAAGTACGGCAAGGACCCGGCCGCGCACGCCTTCCTCACGGGCGGCGGCACGCAGGACAAGCTGATCGACGAGGTGCTGGCGAAGCTCGAAGGCCCGGCGAAGAAGGAGGAGCCGGCGAAGGAGGCCGCGCCGAAGCCCGGGTTCGCCAAGCGGGTCGAGAGCGGGCTCGAGGCAGTCGAGAAGCTCCGGCAGAAGGCGGTCGAGGCCGGCCCGCGCGTCGAGTCGGGCCTGGAGAAGCTCGACAAGGGCCTGGGGACGGGGATCCGGATCGGCAGCAAGGTCGACTCGGGGCTGGAGAAGCTGGCGGGGCTGGCGGAACAGGTGAGCGGAGTGCTCGGCGAGGATTCTCCGCTGGGGCACCTGGCGCACCAGATCGGCCAGGGAGCCGGCAAGGGACACGAGAAGCTGCACGACGCGCTCGGCGCCGCGGAGAAGGGGAAGGGCTTTCTCGAGAAGGGACGCGAGATCCTCCACCGCGGGCTGGAGGTTGCGGAGGGGCACCACGCGAAGACGGCCGAGGAGGTCCTGCGCACCGGATGGGAGCTGATCAAGGGATTGATCGGCGGCGGGAAGACGGAGGCCCCGAAGCCGGACGCCCGCGGGGCGGCGGAGGCGGTCCAGAACGCGCTCCAGTGGGTGACGTCGTTCGGTCAGGAGGTCGCCGCCGCGATCCAGGAGATCGAGTCCCTGATGCAGGGTGGCCGCGCGCAGGACGCCGGCAGCCGTATCCAGGCGATGAACGCCCTGGCCGATCAGGTGCGCGCCGAGATCGCGGCCGCCGTCGAGGCCGCGGCGCAAGACCCGAAGCTCGCGGCCCAGGCCAGCTCCGCGCAGAAGCACTACCTGGAGCTGCGCAGCCACTTCGCTGACTTCGTCGAGGGCCTGCACGGCCCGGGCGGCGCCGAGCTCGAGGCCAAGGACCGGCCCGCGAAGCCGGGGATCGATCAGCTCATCGAGCACATCCTCCACGTCGCCGGCGGGCGCGTCCACGCCGATCGCTCTGGCGTGAGCGGGGAGGTGGACGTCCAGGATCTGCAGGACGTCGATCCGGCGGCCATCGACACCTGGATCGGCTCGGGAGAGGGCGCGATGCCCTTCCCGGTGGTGTTCGCCGAGTTCCTTCCCGCTGAAGGCGTGGCGGCGCCGCAGGGGTTCTTCGCGAAGCTGTTCGGCCGGCTGGAGGGATTCGCCGACCGGATCGGCGGCTGGGCGAAGCGAGGCTCGAGCCTGCTCGGCAAGGGCATGCACTCCGCCGAGACGGGCATGCACGGCCTCTCGCGGATCGAGGGCGCGGCCGGGTCGGTACAGGGGTACGCCGGGCGGGCCGAAAAGCTTTTGGACAGGATGGGCCTCCATCGGCTCGCCACAGTCGCGGGCAAGGTGGGCGGAGCCGCGGGCTGGGTGGACGAGGAGTCCGAGACCGTCCACGGCGGCTTGAAGACGGCCGACGCGTGGATGGGCAAGGGCAAGCATGCGGCCGACGAGGTCGGCCACGGCGCCGAGGTGGCGTCGGGCATGTTCGGCGAAGCGGCGCACGGCAGGTTCGGCTCGCTCGTCAACCTCTTCCGCGCCTCGAAGGACGGCGACGGCGTGGACGGCCGGCTCGCGCCCGAACGGGTCGCGGTCGGGTCCGTCTTCGACGAGCCGCGCCGCCTCGACGTGTCCACGCTCTCGCGGATGGAGTCGTACCTGGGCGGCGATTTCTCCGGCGTCCGGATCCACACCGGCCCCGGCGCCGCCGAGGTCACGCACCGGTTCAACGCCGAGGCGGTGACGGTGAAGGACCACGTGTTCTTCGCGCCGGGCCGCTTCAGCCCCGGCACCGTCGAAGGCCAGAGGCTGATCGCGCACGAGCTGACGCACGTCCTGCAGAAGGGGCGCTCCAACCTCGACGTGCGCACCGCGGAGGGCGAGGCCCTGCGGGCGGAGCACGGCTACGGCGTCTCGCCCCCGATGGAGACGCTGAACCTGCGCCCGGCCGAGCCGGGCTTCCGCCTCGCGGCCGACGGCGAAGGGATGGGCGCGTCCTCCGGCATCCACACCGCGAAGCGCACGCGCAGCCGCGGGCACGAGGTCGGCGGAAGGGACGCGATCCCGGACGGCGAGGAGATGATCGAGCGGATCTCCGGGCGCGTGTACGAGCTGTTGATGGAGGAGCTGGAGCAGGCGTTCGAGTCGCGCTGACGGTTTTCTTGCCCCGAGGCGGCCCGGGTGTAGCGTCGCCGGGAAATGCTGGAGAAGCTCTCGCCTCGCAGGCGGCTGGTGCTCGGCGCGTTGGCGGCTTCGGCCTGCCTGAGCGCGATCTCGCTTCTGGACCCGCGCGGGCTGCGCCGCCTGGACCGGCTCCGGGCGGACATCGAGCGCCAGGAGCAGAAGAACCGCACGCTGCGGGCCGAGAACGCGCGCCTGGTGAAGACGATCCGCGAGCTCTCTCCCCCCATCCAGCCGGCCGCCCTGGAGAAGGCGGCCCGGGAGCAGCTCGGGTTCGTGAAACAGGACGAAGTGCTCTTCAAGTTCGAGTGACCCATGCCAGTGGCGGCCGGCAGAGCGCGGAGGTGGGTCGCCCTCGGGGCGCTCCCCGCCGCGGCCGCATCGCTGTGCGCCTTGCTGGTCTCGGGTGCGTTCACCACGCCGCATCCGTTGCCCTGGGCGCTGTTGATCGCGGCGGACGTGGCCGCGCTGGCCCGCTGGGGGTTGGCGCGGCAGCCCGGGATCTGGCGCACCTTCGAAGGCGGCGTGCTCTGCGCGGTCTCGGTGATGGCGCTGACGCAGATCGTGCCCCCGCTGCAGCCCCTCATGTATCTCCTGGGCGCGTCCTTCGTGCTCGCGCTCCCGCTCAAGCTGGCGCTGCCGCTGCTCTGCGCGCTGGTCGCCCTCGACGCCGGGATCACCCGGGAATGGCCCGACGTGCTGGCGCACGCGGCGTTCACCGTGCTGTTCGCGGCGCTCTATCACGCGCTGCTCGGCGCACGGCTGGCGGCCGCGCGGCGGGCGGAGAGCATGGCGGTGCGCAAGCGGGTGGCGGAAGCCGAGGTGCGGGCCCGCGAGCTGCGCCTGGTGGCCGTCTCGTCCGATCCGCCGGACGCGGCCGAGCGGCACCTGCTGGCGGGCGTCGCGGAGGTGGAGGAGGTGCTGCGCGGCGCGCTGGCGGTCGCGGAAGCGGCGCTGCGGCCGCACACGGTGGCCGTGTTCCTGCTCTCGCCCGACGGCGAGAGCGTCCGCCTGCGCGAGTGCACCTCGGAGAGCGACCGGCTGTTCCGCGGTCCCCTGTCGTCGCGCGAGGGGGCGATCGGGGCGGTGCTTTCGGCCCAGCACGCCGTGCGGCTGGACGACGGCGCGGCGCAGCTCACCTATTACGAGAGCCGCGCGCCGGTGCCGGCCTTCTGCGGCGTTCCGTTGCTGGAGTCCGGCGGCAGGCTGATCGGCGCGCTCGCGGCGGACCGCGTGGCGCCGTTCACGCCGGAGGAGCAGCGGGTGCTCGAGGCCCTCGCCGGCGAGGCGACGCGGGCGGTGGAGGCGGAGCGGCTCCTGGGCGCGGTCCGGCGGGAGAAGGAGGAGAAGTCGCGCTTCTTCCGCGCGCTCGAGGAGCTGAACAAGACCACCACTCCGCAGCAGGCCGCCGAGACGGCGGTGAGCCAGGCGCGGCAGATGTGCAGCGCGCTGGACCTTTGCGCCATCACGCTGGCGGACGAGCGGCGCCACCGGGTGGTGGCGGTGGAAGGCGAGGGGTCGTCCGCGCTGCGCGACCTCTCCTTCGCCGACAACGCCGGGCTGGTGAGCAACGTGGTGAAGCTCGGGGCGCCGTTGCCCGGCCGGCCGCTGTCGGCGATGGACCGCGTGCAGATCTTCGACGGCGGGACGGTGATCCGCGGGCTTTCCGCCCTGAAGATCTTCCCGCTCACCGCGGGGGAGACGGTGGTCGGGACGCTGGTGTGCGGGTCGCGCGACCCGGGAGCGCTCGGCGAGTCCGCGCAGAAGGAGCTCGCGATGCTGGCGCTGCAGGCGGCGGAGGCGCTGGTCCGCACCCGCCTGTACGAGAGCGCGGAGCGGCTCGCCACCACCGACGGCCTCACGGGATTGCTCAACCGGCGGACGTTCAACCTCCAGCTCCAGAGCCGGCTTCGCGAGGCGCTGCGGTACAACCGGCCGCTCTCGCTCCTGCTCCTCGACGTGGATCACTTCAAGAAGGTCAACGACACCTACGGCCACCCCGCGGGAGACGTGGTGCTGCGGGGCATCGCCGCGCTGGCGCAGAAGCAGGCGCGCGAGACGGACATCGTGGCCCGCTACGGCGGCGAGGAGATGGCGCTGATCCTGCCCGAGACGGACGCGCAGGGCGCCCACGCGATCGCCGAGCGCATCCGCAATGCAGCCGCATCCGGGACGCATGCGACCGAGCAAGGCAACATCCAGGTGACGGTCAGCATCGGGCTTGCCACCTGGCCCGGTCCCGGCGACAGCGCCGAGGAGCTTCTCGAGGCGGCCGACAAGGCGCTCTACCGCGCGAAACAGGCTGGAAGGAACCGGGTGGCCGCCGCAAATCCCGCTTCCCCCGGGGCCCATCGCGATCTACGCTCGGCGCTTCCCGGGAGCCCAGGTTGAGAAAGAACTACGTCCTCGACACCAACGTCCTGCTCCACGACCCGCGCGCTCTCTTCCAGTTCAAAGACAACAACGTCATCATCCCCATTTACGTCGTCGAGGAGATCGACAAGTTCAAGCGCGATCTCTCGGAGCTGGGGCGGAACGCGCGCCAGGTCTCGCGCGACCTGGACTCCTTCCGGAAGGAGAACGGCAGCCTGACCGAAGGCGTCCCGCTGGAGAGCGGCGGGATTTTGCGCGTGCTCTTCACGCAGCGCGAGCTGCCGCGCGAGCTGATGAACCAGCACGTGGCCGACAACCGCATCCTCGCGCTGGCATTGGACGTCAAGGAGCGGGAGCCGAATCTGCGTTGCGTGTTCGTCACCAAGGACATCAACCTGCGCATCCGCGCCGACGCTCTAGGGCTCGTCACCGAGGACTACGAGAACGACAAGATCCAGAACCCCGAGGTCTACATGGGGGTGCGCGAGCTGGAGGTGGGCAAGGGGGACATCGACGACTTCTACGCGCGCGGCGAGCTGACTCCGCCCGAGGGGATCAACGGCGTCTACCCGAACGAGTTCGCGCTGCTCAAGGACCGCAACGCGCCAAACCACACCGCGCTGAGCAAGTACAACGCGCAGAAGGGGCGGTTCGTCCCGCTGCTCAAGTCGCTCAAGGAGGGCGCCTGGGGCCTGCGGCCGCGCAACAAGGAGCAGAGCTTCGCGCTCGACCTGTTGCTCAACGACGAGATCAAGCTGGTCACCATCGTGGGCAAGGCTGGCACCGGCAAGACGCTGCTCGCCATCGCGGCCGGCCTGCAGAAGACGATGGAGGAGCAGGTCTACCAGAAGATGCTGGTGAGCCGGCCCGTGTTTCCCCTGGGCAAGGACATCGGTTTCTTGCCCGGTACCGTGGAGGAGAAGCTCAATCCCTGGATGCAGCCCATCTACGACAACGTCGAGTTCCTGATGGGGCTGTCGCGCGCGGACAAGAAAGCGGGGCGCAGCTACCGGGAGCTGATCGATCTGGGGCTGGTGGCGATCGAGCCGCTCACGTACATCCGCGGGCGCAGCATCCCCAACCAGTACATCGTGGTGGACGAGGCGCAGAACCTCACGCCGCACGAGGTGAAGACGATCATCACTCGCGTGGGCGACAACACGAAGATCGTGCTGACGGGCGACCCGTACCAGATCGACAATCCATACGTGGACTCGACCAGCAACGGCCTGGTCCACGTGGTGAACAAGTTCAAGCACGAGCGCCTGGCCGGCCACATCACGCTCACCAAGGGCGAGCGCTCGGCGCTGGCGGAGCTTGCCTCCAACGTGTTGTGAGAGCGTCCACACCGCGGCCAGCTTTCTGGCTGAAGGCCCACGTTCTGGCCCGTGGAATCCTGCACTGAACCTGTAACATCAGGGAAAAACATGGCCGAATTGCGGCACGCGGCTTGAAGGCCTCTCCCCGGATGCCATCCGCAAATTTCGTCTTCCCCGTGCGCTACGTTTCTGAGGGGGTGGCCGTCCAGAGCACCTCGCGAGAGCTGAGCCCGTTGGGGATCGCCGTCCGCTCGCTCACCCCGCCCCCGGTCGGGGCGAGGGTCTCGATGGCGCTGTACCTGCCGAACACGTCGGTGCCCGAGGTGGCGATCGGCCGCGTGGCGCGCGCCAGGGCCGATAGCCCGGCGGAGTCGGGCTTCTGGGCGGACTTCATCGTGGTCGACCCGCAGGCCCGCATGCGCATCTCACACCTGCTATCGGATCGCGATCAGGAAGAGGCGAACAAGCGAGGCTTTCCGCGGCACGAGGTGACCCTGGCCGTCCGCTTCCGCAGCGCGCGCGAGTTCGTCCTCGAGCACGCCAGCAACATGAGCCGCGGCGGCATCTTCATCCAGACGGACGATCCGCCCCCGCTGGAGACGGTGGTGCAGGTCGAGCTGCAGCTTCCCGACGACCCCCAGCCGGTGAGCTCCAGCGGGATCGTGGTGCACCGTCAGCTCGCGGTGGGAGGGAAGACGCCCGGCGTGGGCGTGCAGTTCGTCGATGCCAGCGACGCCTTCCGGGAGCGGATCGATCGGTACATGGATTCGCTGGTGAAGCAGTAGCGGGCCCTGGAACGCATCCCATTCTGCACTCGCCCCGGGGCGTGTTGCGCGGTGTCGCGACTACCCGCGCGCCCGGAAGTCGAGCAGCTCGAGCGGCCGCTCCGCCATCTCCAGGGCGATCTCGCGCCGCCAGCCCTCGGCGTCGCCGCCGACCTGGAGGGGCATGTCCCGATCGAACTTGATCAGGACCTTGTCGCAGTGGAAGTCGTAGATGCCCGAGGGCGGCAGGCCACCGCGCCAGAGCGTGCGCAAGTTGGCGAGGATCTTCGGGATGCCGATGGCGGTGAGGCGGAGCTGGAAGCGGCCCGGGGCGTGCAGCGCGTAGGGGAAGGCCTGGAACCCGAATCCGTAGTTCGGCACCGTGCTCGCCGCCGCGATCTTGCACGGGCCCTTGTAGAGGATTTCGCCGCGCTCGACGTCGCGGCCGACCCGATTGCCGTCGGGGCCGAGCCGCTGCGCGCGGCCGCCCAGGTTGATCACCTCGACGTTGGGAACGCCGCACTGGAACAGGTAGGAGGGGAGCGTCTTGCCGACCACCGAGCAGAAGTAGCCGAAGCCGCCGGGCCCGAAGTGGTCCTTGATGCTCACGTAGTCGTTGAGGATGGCCGCGTCGATGCCCAGGCCGGCGAAGGGCGCGCGCTTGCCTTCCCAGGAGAGCAGATGCAGCGGACGGACGACGGAGACCTCGCCCGACCGCGCGCGGAGGATGTCCTCCACCACGCCGAGGCGGCGGCCGCTCGCACCCGCGAAGTCGGCCAGTGCATTTCCGGTCCCCAGCTTCAACACGCCGAACCGGGGAAGATCCACGGCGTGCGCGGGGACCGGGAGCAGTTTGTAGGCGCCGCGCAGCGCGCCCACTCCGGGCTGCTGGGCCTGCTCGAAGAAGCAGTTCACGTAGCCTACGAAGGTGCCGTCGCCGCCGCCGGTGAGGATGGTGCGGTAGCGCTTGTCGAGCACCTGCCGCGCGATCAGCCGGGCGTCGTCGAAGCAGCGCGAGTAGTAGAGATCCTCGGGGGGCACGAAGTTCTCGAGCTCCCGCTTGAGGCCGTCGGAGACGCTCCTCGCGTTGGCGTTGAGGAGGACGGCGACGCGCTCGGCGCTGCGGATTGGAAGGAGACGCTCGACGTTGCCCATCAGGAGGTAGTCAGTAGCAAACGGAAGGCCGGGACCGCTGCGGCGCGTTACAGGTCACAAATCGGAAACAATCTCGACACTTGGATGTATTGCAGGTAATCCCGACACCCACATGCCTCCGCGTACCAGCGGTGGCGGTGCGAACAGCGCTACGCAGATCACCTTTGCTCTTGGCGACCTGCTTTGCACAGCGTAAACAGGGCGTTTCATCCTGGAGGCTCTTGCATGAAGGTCTTCCTGACGGGCGGTAGCGGGTACATCGGATCGGCGGTCGCGCTCGCCCTGAAGAAGGCGGGTCACGACGTGCTCGCGCTCGTTCGCTCGGAGGCCAAGGGGGAGGCCCTCAAGAAGGCCGGGGTGAAGCTCGCCGTCGGGGAGCTCGGCAATCCGGCCGGATACGCCGGGTCCGCCTGGGGCCGGGCGGCGTTCGTGAACCTGGCGCAGGAGTACAGTCCCGCCGGTCCCGAGCTCGACCAGAAGACCATCGGCAGCGCGCGGGATCTGCTGCGCGGCCAGGTGGGCGCGACCTTCATCTATACGAGCGGGTGCTGGGTGCAGGGCGCCACCGAGGGCATGGCCGACGAGAGCACGACCCTGAAGCCCCCGCGCGCGGTGACCTGGCGGCCGGCGCACGAGCAGGCCGCGCTGGAGATGGCGAAGGACGGGATCCGCTCGGCGGTGATCCGCCCAGGCGTCGTCTACGGAGGCGCGCACGGTGGAATTCCGGCGATGTTCTTCGGCACCGCGCTGAAGCACGGGGCCGCGCACACGGTCGGTCCGGGTGACAACCACTGGCCGCTGGTGCACCTGGACGATCTGGCCGAGCTGTACGTGCGGCTGGTGGAGCGCGCGCCGGCGGGCTCGGTCTACTACGCGACCGACGCCTCGCGGCTCACGCAGCGCGAGATCGCGGAGGCCGCCTCGCGCGCGGCGGGCAAGGACGGAAAGGTCCAGGCGCAGCAGCCGGACGGAAGCCCGTACCAAGAGGCTCTCATGCTCGATCAGCAGATCTCGAGCGAGAAGGTGCGCAACGACCTCGACTGGCGGCCGCGGCACGAGAGCTTCGCCGCGGAGGCGTCGGCGCTGTTCAAGCTCTGGCACGACGCAAGGTAAGCGAGCTCCCGACGTGATCGGGTCGGGCCCCTAAGCCTTCGCCGGTTCGCCCGCCGGAGCAATCGCGTCCAGCAGCGCGCGGTCCGCCTGGATCGCCACCCTCTGCGAATAGAGCTGCAGGCCGCGCAGCCCGCCCAGCTCCTCGCCTCCTCCCGCGTGGCCGGGCCCGCCGTGCAGGAGCTGCGGCAGCACCGTCCCCGGCCCCAGCGTCTGCCCCGCCACCTTCTCGCTGCCGACGTAGATGCGCCCGTGGTACGGCGCGATCGCCAGCACGCACTCGCGCAGGAAGTCGCGGTCGTCGCTGTACACGGAGCAGACCAGCCCGCCTCCTCCCTTGCGCACCAGCTCCGCGGGCGAGGACGCCGGCGCGAGCGTCGCCACCGGCCCGAACACCTCGTCCTTGTGCATCACCTTCGCGCCCCCGGGGTCGCGCGAGAGCATCAGCACCGGGCTGACGAAGTACCCCTTGCCCTCGGGCGCGAGCGGCTTCACGCTGCCGTCGCCTCCGAACACCGGCTGCGCTTCCGAGGTCAGCTTCGCGATTCCCGCGCGCACGTCGCGGAGCTGGTCGGAGGTGCTCAGCGGGCCCATCGAGACTTCGGCGCGCGCCGGGTCGCCGACGCGCACCTGCCCCAGCCGATCGATCAGCGCGTCCTGCGCGGCCGCCAGGTGATCGCCGGCGACGAAGATGCGGCGCACGGCGGTGCACTTCTGGCCCGCCTTCTGGGTCATGTCGCGGACGACGTCCTGGACGAAGAGGTCCCAGGTGGCGCTGCCCGGCTGCACGTCGGGTCCGAGGACGGCTGCGTTGAGCGAGTCCGCTTCGACGTTCAGGCGCGCTCCGCGCTTCGCCAGCTGCTCCCGCAGCTTCGCGGCCGTCGTCGAGGATCCCGTGAAGGCCACCACGTCCTGCGGCCCGAGCCGATCCAGCAGATCGCCCGGCGATCCGCAAACGAACTGGAAGGTCCCCGCCGGCAAGAGGGGCGCCCCGATCTCCGCGACCCGGAAGGCGACCAGCGCGGTGCTGGTGGCCGGCTTGCTGACGATGGGCATCCCCGCGAGCAAGGCACAGGCCGCTTTCTCCGCGGTGCCCCAGGCTGGGAAGTTGAACGCGTTGATGTGCACCGCGACGCCGTCGCGCGGGACCCAGAGGTGGATTCCGGCGTAGCGCGGCGTCCGCCCGAGCTGGACGGCTTCGCCGTCGCGCAGCGCGCGCAGCGGACCGACCTGGGCCCCCAGCTCGGCATAGTGCGCGAGGGTGCCGATGGCTCCGTCGACGTCGAACTTCGCGTCGCCGCGGGTGTTGCCGCCGTTCTGCATGGCGAGGGCGATCACCTCGTCGCGGGCGGCGTAGAGCGCCTTGCTCCAGGCCTTGAGCAGCTCTCCGCGCTGGGCGAACGTCAGCTCGCGGAGGGCGGGGCCGCCCTTCGAGCGCGCGTGCTCGAGGGCGGCGCCGAAGTCGAGGCCGAGGCTCGACGCGCGGGCGAGGGGCTCTTCGGTCGCCGGGTTGACCAGCGTCGCGAACGGCTCCTTCCCTTCGATCCACTTCCCTTCGACGTAGCTGCGCAGCGTCTTCATGGGGCGGCCAGATAGCACACTCCTCGGCCGCTGCGGCAGGTCAGTGTGCCGGAGGCCTCTGCGGCGGAGGGTTCTCCCGCGGCGGACGCGGTGGAGGACGCGGCAAGGCCTGCGGCATCTCCGCCAGCGCATACGCCACCAGCGCGGTCGCCGCGACGTTCCTCGCCAGCTCGGCCGGATCGATCTTGTCGAACGTGTCGGCGGCGCTGTGGTGGGTGTCGAAGTAGTGCGTCCCTTCGTTGTGCACGCGCACCAGCGGGACCGACGCCGAGTCCATTGGCCCGAGGTCCGCCCCCCCCGCGTCCCCCGGTTCGAGCCGGATCCCGAGCCCTTCGAGCGGGGCGATCCAGGGATTGAGCAGCTCGCCGGCACCTTCTCCCGCCCGCAACCGGATGGAGAGCGGCCGGCCCGCGCCGCTGTCCGCCTCCAGCGCCGCCACGTGGTTGGCCAGCTCGGCCCGGTGCGCAGCCGCGTAGGCCTTCCCTCCGGCCAGGCCGTTCTCCTCGTTCATGAACAGCACCACCCGCACCGTGCGCCGCGGGCGCTGCTTCAGCGAGCCGATCAGCCGCCCGGCCTCCATCACCATCGCCACTCCGGCGCCGTCGTCGTTCGCGCCGGTCCCGAGGTCCCAGGAGTCGAGGTGGGCGCCGAGCAGCACCACCTCGTCGGGCCGCTCGCGGCCGCGCACGTCGGCGACCACGTTCGACGAGTCCGCGTCCGGCAGCATCCGGCAGCCGAGCGACAGCCGCACGCGCACCGGCCCCCGCTGCAGGAGGCGCGAGATCAGGTCCGCGTCCTCGGTGCTGATCGCCGCGGCCGGGATCTGTCCGGCGTCGGCGTCGTAGCTGGTCATGCCGGTGTGCGGCGAGCGCAGCGAGGCCGTGGCGAGCGAGCGCAAGAGGACGGCGACCGCGCCGAGCCGCGCCGCGGCGGAGGGGCCGCGGGTGCGCATCTCCACGAAGCGGCCGTAGTCGTCCGGCTTGCTCATGGCGTGGTTGAAGAAGACGATCTTCCCGCGCGCGGCAGCGCCCAGCGCGGACAGCTCCGCCAGCGACCCGGCTTGCACCACTTCGGCAGTGGCGTTTCCGCCCACGCTGTTGCCCAGCGCGGTCAGCGCGAGGCGGTGCCCGACCAGGCCGGCCGCCGGCAGGATCTCGCCGCTCTCCTCGCCGCGCACCCAGTGCGGCACCTTCACCGGCTCGAGCCGCGCGGAGAGCCCGTCCTGCTGGAGCTTCTTCAGCGCCCACTGGACGGCGGCCTCGGCCCCGGGCGATCCGGACAGGCGGGGACCGACGGTGTCGGTGAGCTCGCGCAGGCTCGCGTAGGCGACGCCGTCGGCGAGGGCGCCGCCGACGAGCTGGCGGGCGACGTCGGGTGGAACGGCGGCGGAGAGCACCAGGAGCGCGATCAGCAAGATTTCGGCCTCCTTGAAAAGACCGGACTCTACGCCAAGGGAGGTCGGGTGCGTGCGCCAATGTGCCCACAATGTCGCGTGGCCTCGCCCGCCAACCCTGTGGTCTGTCAGGGACTAGAGAGGAGCCCTCCAAAATGAAGCGAGTCCTTCTTCTTGCGTTCGTGATGGCTGCCTGCGGCGGGAGTGGATCGGGCAATACCGCCGTGGATCGCAACCGCGCCGGCACCGGCAGCGCCACTCTTCTGGTGTCCGCCACCGTGACAGTGACCAATTCCTCCACCACCCCCAGCACCGCGCTGGGCGTGGACGTGAGCGACGGCCTCAACGCCAAGGTGAGTGGCGCCACCGTGACCATCCAGAACGCGGGCCTGGGAGGCGACGTCGCGCTGACCGAAGGCACGGCGGGGTCGGGGCACTACACCGCCTCGAAGACCTCGCTGCCCTCGGGCGACTTCACCCTCTCCGTGGTGAGCGGCACGAACAAGGTGCAGGGCGTGGTTCTGGGAAGCCCCGGTGTCCACGCCATCAACGCCCCGGCCCTGAACGGGACGGTGACGGCGAACCAGCCGCTCGACGTGAGCTGGACGACGCCGGCGATGGCCAAGTCCGCGACGATCACGACCCGCAACTACACGATCCAGGTGCCGGACACGGGCGCGTACACGATCCCGGCCGCCAACAACCCGGTCCGGACGGGCCAGCGCGTGATCATCACGCGGACCAACGAGACGGACATCGCGGGCGGGCTGCCCGGATCGAGCATCCGGGCGAGCGTGACCACCACCGTGGATCCGTTCAACGTCCAATAGCCCGACGAATCCGCAGGGCGACCAGCGAGGGGCCGGACACGTCCAGCCACTGCTTCAGGACCGAGCGGCGGCCGTCGAAGGCCAGGTTTCCGCCGGCGAGGAGCGTCTGGAACGGCGACGACGTGTCCGCCCCTCCGCTGAACCACTGCTCGACGCGCAGGAGCGAGTCGCTGCCGCCGGAGAACCCGCTCCACCAGGAGTCCTCGCGGTGAGGAGAGAGATCCGGCTCGGCTGACGCGCCCGCGCCGGCGATGCCGAACCAGCGCTGGACGAGGCCGTCGCCCGAGGCGACGTCCACGCCCTGCAGCTCCAGCGCGGGCTCCGCCGGCTCCTCTGCCGCGCGCACGCGCAGCGCGCCTTCGCAGACGCGCCGCTTGGTCATGCGCTGGATCTGGAGCGGAGCCTCGAGGAGGGGGCGCCGCGCCAGGTGCTCCTCGATGCGCCGCAGGGTCTCCTTCTCCCGGCGCTCGTCGGGCACGTCGAGGGCGATCAGCTTCCAGCCTTCGCCGAGCAGGTGCAGCCGGACGCCCGCGCCGCGCAAGGTGGTGAGGTCCGGCGCGGCCCGCCGCAGGGTCCCCTCGAGCTGCCGGCGGACCAGGGCGATGACGGTCTCCAGCAAAGCCTCGCCGAGCTGCCCGTGCCGCGCGCCTTCGGCATCGCGGAGCGCGCCGCCGCCCGCGATCAGCGCCCGCCAGCGCCGCGCCGTCGCGCGATAGGCGCTGCGCACGGAGGTGGGCGCATCGCGATCCGCGCTGGCGAAGGCCGCCGCGTCGATCAGGCGCTCGCCGCCCAGCAGATAGCTCATCGAGGAACCCGGAACGAAGGGAAGCGGACGGCCCGGAGCCTGGGGCAGGCGGACGGTGACTTGTAGCGTGAGCCCGCCGAAGTCCACGAAGGTCTCCAGCGGATGGCGATCGTCGCGCGCGCGCGCCCGGCCGGAGCGCGCCGCGAGCGGGTCGGTCACCAGCCGGTGCGAAGCGGTAGCCCAGGCTGCGGACAGCCCGGCGCAGAGCTGCCGGCCGACGCCGTCGAAGATCGTCCGGAACGGTTGCTGGCCGCCGCTGTCGAAGGCGCACTCCGGATAGGTGAGCACCGCCTCCGCAGAGGACAGATTCGGCCGGCGCAGCGTCCAGCGGCCTCCTTCGGGCGTGACCAGCGGAGTGCCGTGGGCGGCCGCCAGGGTGCGGCCCAGGTGAAAGGCGTACGTTTCCAGGAGCCTGCGGCTCACCTCGGTCCGGTCGGCGAGCGGCTGCGGCACGTCCGCCAGCCAGTCCGAGAGCAACAGGAGCTCGGGGGACTTGAACCGATCGATCAGGAGCGGCGCGTGGTTGCCTCCGCTTTCCGATGCCTGCGGCAGCCAGAGCTGCGCGGCGGCGTCGGGCGCGCCGGTCAGCAGATCCACCAGCGCCTCCGGCGAAGCGGCGGACAGCGCGGTCGGGAGCTGCTCGCCCGGCGCCAACAGATGGTCGGCGCAGCCCACCTCGTGCGCGCTCGCCGCGTCGCCGGCGATGCGGCGGAATCCGGAGGGGGAGGGGCGCGGCGCTCCCTGCGGCAAGAGCTTCGCGCCGATGGATCCGGCGGCCGCGTTGTCTTCCTCGACCGCCACCGTGGACGTGCTTCCGATGTCCACCGCGAGGCGCAGCGTGCCGGGCACCGGCGAAGCGGCTGCGCTGACCCCGGCCTCCGGCGCGTCCTTGGTGCACGCCTGCCAGATCGCCGGCAGGTCCCAGAGCGCCTGCGGCTCCCGGCCCTCCAGGACGCGCAGGACCGCCCAGCGGGGCCAGCCCGCGGGCCAGTCGGCGGTGGGCGGCGAATCGCTCCGCGGCATCACCCAGGTGACGGTGGTCTGCCCCCGCGCTCCGGGGGCAGGCGCGACGGGCGAGGCCGGGGCGCCCAGCCAGATCCGCACGGGAGCGCGGGGCTCCGATGCGCGTCGGGCGGCTGCGCGCAGCCAGACCTCGCCGCGCCAGTCGGCGGCGGGGAACGGCGGCGACAGCGCCAGGTGGAGGCGCAGCGAGGCGGCGACCGAGCCGTACCGGCCCGCGAAGACCAGCGGGAAGCACTCCACCGCCGCAAGCTCCGTCTCGCGCACGACCGCGAGCCAGGCCCGCTGCACCACGCGAGGCCCGTCGAGGTGCGGCGGTCCCTCCAGCAGCAGCACGCCGGCGTCGATCAGCCAGGCGCACCAGGACGGCATCGGAAGGGGCAGCAGGGCCTTCTCCGCCGCGGGACCCTGGGCGTTGGCCGGCACCAGCAGCGGATCCGCGCAGCCCACCGCGTCGCGCCAGTCGGCGAGCGCGGGCCGCAAAAGGCCGTTCACCGCCGACTCGGCCAATCCGAAGCGCGCGCCCATGCCCGTGAGCAGCGCGTCGATGGCGAGCGCCGGCCGCAGCGGCTCGGACTGTCCCCATCCTCCGGGCCGCTGCGGAGGAGCGCCGCGGCGCTTGAGGACGCGCAGGACCGCGCCCGCCGCGCGCCGGATGGAGAGGGAATCGCCGTCCGCCATGACGCCTCAGCGCAGGTGCGCCCGGGCCGCGGCCGCGGGGGCATCCTGGACTTCCGGGGGTGGAGAGCTCTTCGGCAAGGCGGGCTCCTCGTCCAATTCTTCCTCGACGAGGCGGCGCCGGCGCAAGAGCACCCGGAAAACCCCGGTGCTGACCGCGAATAGCCCGGCCAGGGCGGCGACGAGGTTGGCGTCGCCCAGGGCGGCCGCGGCGTCGAGCCACTCCGGGGGGCCGTACAGCGCCAGGGCACTGGGCACGAGCAGGCTGACCCCGGCGCCGGCGAGGAGCGCCAGGATCCACGGCCTGCGCTCGAGGCGCAAGAGTCTGCGTCCCATCCTGCTCATGGCTCCCCGCCGTCGATGGTCCACTCCCGGGCCGGGATGCCGGAAGAGCGCGCCAGTCCGAGGTCCACCAGTGGACTGTGCGAGACCAGGATCGCGGCATTGCGGCCCTGGGAGTCCGAGACCCAGCCGAGCAGCGCGTCCATCAGCCGCAGGTGGGCCGCGGGATCGGCGGCGCCGAAGGGCTCGTCGAGCAGGAGCAGCCGCGTCCGGCGGGCCGACTCCAGCCGCATCACCTCCGCGGCGAGGAGGATGCGCTGCCGCTCGCCCTCGGAGAGGGCGCCGATCGATCGCGCCAGCAGTTCCCTGTCGAGCGCGCCGCCGTACCAGCGCTGGGCGAGCCCGTGCCCCTGCGCGGCGGAGACCTTGCCCAGGACCTCGCGGACGGGCATCTCGGCGGGAAAGGCCCGGGCCGCGTCCTGCATGACGAAGCCTATTTGTAGCGAGAGCGGCGGCCGCGCGGCGATCTCGCGGAGCAAGGTGGACTTGCCGCAGCCCGAAGGGCCGGAGAGGACGACCAGCTCGCCGCCGCGGATCCGGGCGGAAGCGGAGACGGAATAGGGGCGACCGGAGATGGTGGTGCGGTCGCGGAGGACCCGGACGCCCTCGCCGTCCTTCGCGGCCGCGGACTCGCCCGGCGCGCGCTCCCGGGCCGCGAACAGGGCGTCGACCGCCGCGAAGTACTGCTGCAGCCCCTGCGGCTCGGCTCCCTCCCAGCGGCGGACCGGACCGGCGAGCACGGAGAGCGCCCGCGCCTTGCGCTCCTCGATCCAGAGGACGTGGTCGGCGACGGCGTCCGCGGCCCGATCGCCGAGGAGCGCGTCGATGGGCTCGGGATCGTGCGAGGTGAGCACCACCGCTCCGGTTCCGCTGAACTGCGCCGGCAACAGCTCGCGCACGCAGTCGAGCAGCGCGTGCGTGCGCGGCCCGTCCTGCGCCGAGGTGGGCTCGTCCAGGAGCAGCGTGCAGGCCGGATCCGCGCGCGCCCGCGACAGGGCGAGCGAGAGCAAGAGGCGCTGCCGCTCGCCGCGCGAGAGCGCGGAGACGGGCGTGAAGGGATCGAAGAGGCGCCTGCGGAGCGGAGCGTCGCCGAGCCGGCCGAGCAGGTCCCAGAGCACCCGATCGGCGTGCCCGTCGCGGGGCCGCGCCAGCCGGGCGACGTCGGGTGCGGAGAAGGAGCGCGGCAGCGCCTCGTCCGGATCCTGCGGGACCAGCACCGCGCGGGGAAGCTGCGCCGTCCAGGCGCGCAGCAGCGTGCTCTTGCCGGCGCCCGAAGGACCCAGCACCCACTGCAGCGCAGGGCGCGTGGCGATGCCGTGCGCGCTGGCCACCCCTCGCGCGAGGACGCCGCGGCCGACGCGGAGCACGCCGCCCTCGAGGGTGACACGTCCGGTCCCGCGGGGCAGCGTCTGCGCCAACAGGAGCAGGAGGGCGGCCGCGACCACCGCAAGGTGCGTCGTCCCCCAGGCGGCGGGGAACGGCAGCGGCAGGCCGTCTCCGCCGGCGCCGCGCAGGAACAGCGCGGCTCCGAGCGAGGGATAGGGCGGGAACCCCGGCGGGCGGAAGCTGTCGATCAGCGTGTTGGAGAGGATGTCGATCAGCGCGGCGGCCGCCATTCCCGCCAGCAGCAGCGCGCCCAGCTCGCGCCGCCGGCGCAGCCACAGGCCCTGCCGGACCAGGATCGACCAGGGCCGCTCGCCGCGGACCCGGGCGGCCAGGAACGAATCGCTGCTCTCCTCCGCGGCGCGGACGTCGTCCAGCCAGCTCCACAGCCCCCGGCCGATCCCGAGGCCCAGCCCCACCGAGGCCGCGAGCAGGCCGGGCGCGATGCCGAGAAGCGATCGATAGGCGAGCTGCTCGTCGGGCCGCAGCGCCAGCCATTGTCCGGCGGCGAGGAAGGCCACCTCCGCGCAGATCAGCGCGCGGACCACCAGGGCGAACGCGACATAAGGGACGGCGCCGGCGAACGAGAGCACGCCGCCGATGGCGCGCGCCCACCCGTCCATGCGCTGCGCGTAGAGCAAGAGCCAGAGGGCGCCGATCACCGCCGCGGTGGCCAGCGCGCCCAGCGCGACCAGCGTGGTGCCGGCGAGCATCATCGCCAGCGGCGGCTCCGAGAGGCGAGGGAACGGAAGCGCTCCATGCCAGGCGAGCAGAAGGCGCGGCGGAAAGAGCACGCCGCTCGAGCGCCACGCCTCGGCGGTGGCGGCGGCGATCAGCACGAGCGCGCCGGCGGACAGGGCGTCCGAGATGGATCGCGGAGGCGCGGCGTCCCGGCCCAGCCCCTCGCGGACGTTCACCCGGATGAAGGCGAGCACGATCGCGCCCCCGCCGGCGAGCAGGAGCCCGAGGAGCGCGGCGGCCGCCGGGTAAGGCTCGTCGCGGGCGGGCAGGACCAGAAGCTGCCCCGCGCCGACCGCAAGCAGCACGGCTCCGAGCGCGGAGAGGGCGCGGAAGCCGGGCGGGAGAAGGGCGTCGATCCGTGGGCGCCCCGTCATCGGACGCTCCCGATCGCGCTGAGCGAGGAGCGGATCTCCACCACGAAACGGTGGCCGAGCACCCAGAGCACCACCAGCGCGCCGCCGACCAGCGCCGCCGACGACAGCCGCTCCCCGACCGAGGCCTCGCGCATGGCCGAGCGGATCAGCGAGCCGAGCCCGCTGGCGGCGGCGACCACCGAGGGGTCCTGGTCCGCCTTCGCGCAGGCGAACACGGCGGCGGCGGCGAGCGCGGGCACCAGGGGAATGAGCCACTGGACGGCATCGAGCGCGGACAGCCGTGCGGCCGCCGACACCGCGGGCCTGCCGCCCAGCGCGCTCAAGCAGGCCGCCTGGGGCGCGGAGCCGAAGAGCCCGCGCGCCGCCGCGCCGGACAGCGCGCCCGCGAACCCGGCGACGAAGAGCACCGCGGCCGGGCCGACGCCGAGGGAGCGCGTGCGGTCGTAGAACAGGGCCGGATCGAGCAGCGGCCACAGCGGTAGGACGACCAGGACCGCGGTGGCGCCGGAGAGCAGCGCATGCCGCGCGGCGGGCCGCAGGCTCCGCCTCCAGCGGATCAGCTCGGCGGCGATTCCACCCGCGGCCGCGGCCAGGACCGCGAGTCCGAGGCCGCCGAGCAAAAGCCCGAGAGCGTCGGACACGCCGCGGGCGGCGCTGCGGAAGCGGCTGCGATCGGCCACCGAGGCCGCCCACGCGTCGCGGAGCGAAACCAGGCGCGCTCCGTCGTCCCCGGCCGGCGTCAGCGCCCACGGTGGCCGGCGCGCCCAGAGCGATCGCAGCGGTCCGTCGGGCGCGTCCGCTCCCAAGCTCCGTTCCGCGAGCGCGCGCAGGACGGCGAGATCGAAGTCGAGATAGGCGGAGGCGGAGGGCTGGGTCCGCTCGGGGGCGCCGCTGCGGTCCACCAGCGCCAGCGCGACGGCGAGCGCGAGCAGGCAGGCGCAGGCGACGGAGGCGGCGGCCAGCCATCGGGTCGCGGCGGCCGCGATCTGCGCCGCGCGAGCGGCGCCGGCCAGGGCATCCAGCCCGTCTGTCGGCGCCGCGATCCGCAGCTCCGTGGGGCCGCTCATCGCGCGCGCTCCGTTCCGGCGCCGATGCAGCGGCCCTCGTGGCCCAGCGCGCAGCCGAGCTGCTGCTCGAGAGCGCCGCGCAGCACATCCATCTCCTGGCAATGGCCCGACCAGGCGCCGGCGTCCAGCGTCCAGCTCGCCCGATCGAGCGAGCGCCGCGCGCCGACGATCTGCGCTTCCCACTGATCGAAGCGGTCGAGCAGCGCGGTCCGGACGCGCGCTTCGCCGCCGCAGCGCGCGCTCGCGGCCGGCGGCGGCGGCACGGCGGCGGGTGCCGGAGGTGGCGGCGCGGGGGCCGCGGCGGCCGCTTCCGGCCTGGGCGGCTCTCCGCCGAGCAGGATCGACTCGTCGAACGCGGCGCCGGGATCGAAGGCGCGCGCCCAGCGCGCGTCGCCGTAACGGAACGGCTCGGCCCAGCGCTCGCGCCCCGCGACCAGCGGGAACGAGGACCTTGCCAGGTCCGGATCGCCGTCGGCCTTCACCGGCAAGAGCCACCATTCACAGGTGGTCGCGCCCAGGAGATCGGACGAGGGCCAGCCGCGTTCGGCGCCCCAGCAGACGAGAGCGGCGCGGAGCGCGCTGCGGTCCGCCTGCGCCGCGACCAGGTGCTGGTCTTTGCGGCGCTGTGGCGCCCGGGGCCAGCCGTCGATCGCCGACCGGACGGCGAATCGATCGATCAGCGCCGCCGAGGGCGGCGTGCGCGAGAGCCGGATGGCGGCGAGCTCGACCGTGCCGCGGGGGCCGAAGAAGGCCGCGGCGGGCACGGCGCAATCCGGATCGGCCTTCGAGCGCAACAGCTTCACGCGGTCGGGCGACCTGGACCGCTGCTGCGCGTACTCGGCGAGCGCGCGGGTCTGCGCGCCCGGCCGGACCTCGCAGACGTCGTCCGGTTCTCCCTGGCAATCGGAGCAGCCACGCAGGGACGCGGGCTTCGCGGCGTACTGGTAGACGCGGAACCAGTCCGGCGCCTCGGACGCGGTGAGCAGGGCGATCGCCAGCGCGGCGGTCACGGCTGCGCGCTCCAGGCCTGCAGCAGCCGGGTGAAGTACCAGGGGCTGCGCGCGGCGTCGCCCTGCGACTCGGGAATGGTGAGCGTCGCAGGCTGGAGGAAGGCCAGGGGATAGATCGGCGCCGGTCCGTTGCGCGCGACGTCGTCCTCCAGGAGCCGCAGGCTGTCCGCGCGCGTCGGCGGCGGTCCGCCTTGGGCGCCGAGCCAGGCCGGAGGCGGATAGACGATGGAGGACTCGTAGCCGGCGAGCAGCGTGCGACCCGGGCTCTCGCTCACCGCCTGTCCGCCGCTCAGGTTCTGGTTGCCGGCGGGATGCAGCAGCGGGACCAGCGTCGGGTACTTGCGGTTGTAGTAGTTGCTCGCAACCGTGAGCAGCACGTCCCAGCTCCCCAGCGCGCCGCGGTGCACCTCGCTCGCCTTCACGCCCGAGACGGAGACGGAGACGCCCTGGGCCGCGGCGACGGCCGCGATGCGCGCGGCGGCGGCGGCCCAGGGCTCCTCCTGGACGTAGACGAGGCTGAGCGGACGGCAGCCTTCCTCGGCGATCTCGCCGAACGGCTTGGCCTGGCGCCCGACGCAGGCATCCGCGGCGCCGTCGCCGCCCTTCGGGACCAGGCCGGCCACCGTCCGCGCCCGCGCGTCGCAGGGGGCGCGGTTCTCGCCCGCGCCGAGCGGCTCGCGCAGGTCCCGTTGCAGCTCGAGCAAGCGGTCCTCGCTGGCCGCGCCCAGCGCATTGAAGAGCCGCCGCACGCAGCGCGTGTTGCCGTCGCGGCGCGCGAAGAGGGCGACCAAGGACTCGAAGCCGTCCTCGGCGGGCTCGATCGCCCGGCGGGGTCCGTCCAGGTTCCAGAGGGCGCGGAAGAGGCAGATGCCCGGCTGCTGCCGGCACTGCAGTCGCCTCTCGGCCACCGACTCGGGCCAGAGCGGCTGGTACCGGACCAGCAGGCGCGATCGCGCGCCCTTCGCTTTCGGCACCTCCGCCGAGCTCTCCAGCGTGACGTGCAAGGCGTCGTAGTCGGTCAGGTGGAACGGGCCGCTCGCGCCGATGTGGTAGGGGATCTCGTCGGCCGCGAGGTTGGTGAGCGGCGGCTGGAGCTTGCCCACCGACGCGCGGAGCTGGGCGGCCATGCGCTCCCGCTTGAGCTTGCAGGCGCGCTCGCCGCCTGCCTCGCACCTGAACAAGTCCACCATCGCCTCGTCGTCGAAGGCGGCGCGCTGCAGGCTGCGCAAGAGCGGGGTGGCGCGCGAGGGCAGGCGCGGATCGAACGGCGCGAACACCGGGAAGGCCAGCGTCTGCGCCGCCATCTCCGCCTCGTGGGGCCGCTCGACGTCGATGCCGCGGATCAGCAGGCAGAGCCCGCGGGGCTGCCGCTCGAAGAACGCGCGCAGGTCCGCCGCCGTCTCCGAGCTGCCCGGCGTGCCGAGCGTCGCGGCGTTCCAGGGCTGCGCCTCGATGAAACGGGAAGCGTTGGTTGCGGTCACGGCCTCCGACACCAGCGAGCTCAGGTGGACGCTCATGGGGACGGGCCCGCAGGCAGCCGGCGCCACGGAGGACGGCGCGGCCGCCTGCGCCAGCGCCTGGTAGTAGTAGAGGCTGGCCGCGACGTCGTCGGGGGCGAGATCGGCGTTGCTCCCCTGGAAGCAGGCTCCCTGCGCGCAGGTGCGGACCACGCCGCAGTAGAGCAGCGCGCTCGCCGCCTTGCTCACCGCGCAGTTCGCCCCTCCGGGCGCGCAGCTCTCGAGCCGGCCGACCTCCAGGATCGAGCCGGGCGCATCGTCCGTCTGCCGGCGCGAGAGCTGCAGGGCGGGGAGGAAGAGCGCGTCGTGGAGCTGTTGCTCGGTGAGCGTGGCGTACTGGCCGGGGCACAGCGGCGCGACCCGGCCGCTGACCTCGTAGACCAGCACGTCGCCGACCTCGTCCACCGCCTGCGCTTCGCACTGGTGCGCGGATCCCGCGGTCGCGAAGCGGAGGAACTGGTCCGGCAGGTCCGACTGCATCGGGCACTTCAGCAATACCGGGCCGGTGGGCTCGCGCACCTTGAGCACCGCGTGGCGGCCGCGGACCGAGTAGGTGGCCTGCTTGCGCACGGCCGGGGGCAGTGCACGGTCGATGCGCAGCGCTCCCATGCGCTCGGACAAAGACCAGGGCGAAGCCGGCCGCACGGGCGCATTGCTGCGCACGTACGCGGTGCCGGAAGCGGCGGCCCCCGCAAAGGCCATCGCGATGGCGAACAACGTCCTCAGGCAGGACCCTTCTCGGCCGTCAGTAGTCCCTCCGCCGAAGGCTGAAGAAATAGAAGACCTGGTTGGCTACCGTCGGGGTCAGCGCCATCTCGTAGAGCGAGTCGGTCCGGCGGGGCACGTCGTCGGGATCGGTGAGGTCGGCGACCCGCTCGTAGATGCGGCCGAGCTGCGGGTGCCGCCCCTGCCGGGTCACGTTCTCGCTGCCGTAGCGGAAGGGATAGGCGCTGGCGATGGCGACCAGCGTGCCAGCGCCCCCGAGGCGCCGCAGCGTGAGCCGGACTCCGGCGTGGGCGTCGCAACCCAGGGTGAGGCTGCTGGGCGATTCGGGGCTGGACAGGGTCACTTCCTGCGGGCGCTCCACGCCTTCCGGGCGCGGCGGGCAGATCGGGCCGTCGAACTGCCCTCCGGGCGCCTCGCTGCGCAGCCGCGAGAGCGCCTCGCACGCCTCCTGCGCGCAGCGATCGAGCTTCTGCACCCACTCGTCGCTGAAGCCGAACGGCGGCGGGAAGTCGAGCCTGCGGCTCTCGGACGGAGCGGGCGCGGCCAGGTCGGGGCGGTGCAGCCCGAAGATCCTCCGGACGGAGGCAGCCACCTCGTCGGGGCACTTGCCCGAGCGCACCGGGCAGAGGCGGTCCTTCACGGCGTGCCGGTCGAGCGCCTCGCGGTACGTGGCGCGCAGGCGCCTGCGGATCTCCCGCGCGGTGAGGACCGTCTTGCCGCAGATCAGCGGCTGGGGCAGCAGCTCGAGGATGCGCGTGCCCCCTTCCACGAAGATCTTGTACGCGGCGACGGTGCTCACCCGCTGCGCGACGGCCTCGGCGTCGAAGGCCCTGCAGAGGATTTGCGAGGTGCGCGCCAGGACGCCGCGCGCCAGCTCGTCGTGATCGCGGCGGGGATCGGCCGCGGCGAAGATCTCCTCCAGCCGCTCGGACATGGGCCCGAGGTCCTTGTCCTCCACGCCCTTGAACAGCTCGGTCAGATCGGGCGCCGGCGGCTCGCAGAGCAGGTCGGACGAGCGGCGCAGCGCGGCCCGCGCGGACGGGATGTCCGCGACCCGCTCGATGCGCAGGCGCTGCGGATCGCTGCCCAACAGGCGCGCCACGATCACCGCATCTTCGTCCGGGTTGCGGACCGGCGCGGCTCCGGCGCTCCCGATGCAACGCTTGCCGCGGATCGGCACCGCCTGGTCGCGGACGCGGAAGCCGGCCGGACGCGAGATCCCCGGCACCGGGAGCGCGCTTCCGGAACGGGCGTTGACCCAGTCGAGGCGCGCCTGCGCGTCGTCGAGGCTCCGGATGCTCGGGAGCCCGGCCAGCCGCTTCTGCAAAGCCGCGGCATCGGGGGCCAGGGCCACCGTGATCCAGCGCGCGGCGGTGGGCTTGTCCTCCGCCGGGATCGAGGAGAGCTGCGCGGCCGCGTCGAGGTGGGCGCTCGCGCGGAGCCTGGCGCCGGCGCCCGAGCGCAGCGAGAGCGGCCATCCGTTGGAGCGCGCCGCCGACGCGGCCAGGCCTTCCAGCGCCGCTCCCGCCGCGTCCCAGGCGCGGAACACCGCGGCCGCGTCGGGAAGGTCGGGCTCGGGGCCGTAGAGCTGGGCGCGGCTGGCATCGAGCTGCGAAATGGCCGCCTGCACCGCCTTGAGCGGTCCATCCAGGCCGACGCCGCAGCGGCGGGCCTCGCCGGCGAGGCCGTCCGCCAGCTCGCGAAGCTGCGGCGACGGCCGCAGGGGCGCGTCCTGCGGCTGGGTGGCGAAAGCGCTCTCCACTCCGTTCAGCTCCTGCACCGCGCGGCGGAAGAAGCTGTCCAGCGCTTCCCGAGCGCCAAACAGGCCCGTCAGCTCCACGTCCACCCGGCACACCTTGCACTCGCGCCGCGGCCAGTCGTCGCGCGCCCGCCGCGGCCGCGAGAGCACGATGGTGAGCGAGCGCTGCCCCGCGCCGGGCGTGACGTCGAGGATCCGGTCGAACTCCGCGGGCTGGTCGGCGTCCAGCTCCAGCCGGGCGCCGAAGCGCGGCCGCCGGACCAGGACCCGGAGCTTGCCCATGGCCTGCGGCAGGTCGTCGATGGTGACGCGCAGATCGCCCAGCTCTCCCTCGACTGGGACCTGCACTTCCTGCGAGACCAGGATGCTCTCGCAGCGCAGGCCCGAAGCAGGCTGCGGCGATGGGGTCGAGCTCCGCACCGTCTGCAGCGGCGCCGAGGCGCAACCGCCGGTTGCGAAGAGGAGGAGCAGGAAGAGGGCCACGAGCACCGCGGCCAGCGGCGCGCGGCGCCGCAGCCTCCAATGCGCGGCCCAGGGATGGACGCCGGGCTCGAGAGCGAGCCGCAGCGCGGTGCGCGTCCAGGAGACGCGAATCAGCCCGTCGTCGGGCGCCGGGAGGGCCTTGGCGACCACGACGCTGCCGCGGCCGGCACCCGCCGCTTCGTTGGTCGCGCTTGGGGCGCGGGCGCTCATGGCTGGGCGAGCAGCTCGGAGGCCTCGAAGATGCGCTGCAGGTCGCCCGGGAGGAGCGGCTCGAGGGCGGCCGCGCGGCGCGCGAACTCGTCCGTGCAGGACCGCTGCGCCTCGGGGAAGGCGCGGGCCGAGAGCCGGGCCTCGGTGGTGCGTCCGGAGAACTGCGTCCGCTCTTGCGGGTCGCGGCGCCGGTTGTGGGCGCGCTCCACCGCCGCGTAGAGCGCGAGGGGATGGACCTGGGGATGCAGCGAGGACAAGGCGTCGAGGTCCAGCGCCAGCGCGCTCTCCTCGTCCCGGCCCCCGACCAGGTCGTCGAGCACCGCGGCCTCCGCCACCGCGAGTTGCTGGTCGAAGAGATACGTCTGCGCCGGCTCCATGGCCGCGCGGAACGCAGCGCGGTCGGCCGGCTGCTGGAGCTGGGCGATCGCCACCAGGAACGAGGCGTCGAACTCGCGCACCGCCCACAGCTCGCTGCCCCTGGAGACGAGCGGGATCCTCAGCCGGGAGAGCGCGTCGAGGTACTCCCGGCGCCGCTCGGGCCGGCCCCGGCCGGCCGGGACCAGGATGAGGATGGGGCGAGCGGCGTCGCGCCACCCCTGCGGCATCGCCTCGATGGCCTGCTCGGTCAGCTCGATGAAGATCTCCTCGCCGAGCGGCTTCGCCATCAGGAGGTTCCGGACCAGGAGCAGCGGCTCGGCCTGGCCGAAGAGCCAGGCGTGCAGCGCCTCGCGCTCGGCCCGCTCGAGGCCGTCGAAATCGATCAGCCCGAGCCAGGGCCCCGCGATCCATTCCAGGGCGGGCTTGCCGCGAACCCGCGTTCCCGGTCCGGGCGCACCCGCGGAGGCGCAAGCGCCGGCGGTCACGGAGAGCATCCGGGTCCAGGTCGCTGCCACATTGAGGGAAACCATCGGAACCTCGTGCGCTGTCGTACGTCCGTCGAAGCAAAAAACCCCGGCGAGGTGGCTACAGGAGCGAGAGCAGCTGGCGGAACCCCCTCATGTGGTCGTATTTCCTGACGTTTCTGAAGAGCTCCGCGAGCTCCTCCGGCGAGGGGAGCGCGGCGGATCCGTCCGCGAGCAGCGCGAGCCCGCCCGGCCGGTCCTTGGCGGCTGCCACGAACCGGGCGCAGAGGCCCGAGGCGTCGGCCAGCGCGGCCCGGGCGGCGCGCGCCGCCTCGACGAACGCGGGGAGATGCGCGGGCAGAAGAGCCCAGTGGGCTGGAAGCGACCCGCAGAGCCGCTGGAGATCTCCCCGCAGGTCGGCGGGTCCGGCCAGGAACAGCCGCAGCCCGGCGTGGCGCACGGATGCGGGGTGGCGCGCCCAGCCCGAGCTGAGCACGCGCAGGACCAGGGTGATCGCGACCTGCGCGGTGAGCACCGGCGTCTGCCGCGCGCCAGCGTGCAACAGGGCGAACCAGTCGGCCTCGGGGACCGTGGCCAGATCGGGTCCGGCCTGCAGCGCGGGCCGCAGCCTTGCGTCTACGCAATGGAAGGCAAGCGCGAAGGCCGGGTCGGCGACCAGCGTCTCCAGCTCGGAGACCGCGCCTTCGGGAGATTCCACGGCGGCGGGCGCGCAGAGCCCGTCAACTCCCGGGAGCACCTGGTGCAGGCCTTCGTCCTCGAGCGTGACCGCGATCGCCGAGACCGCGAACGCCGGCAAGGCCTCGAAGTCGAAGAGCCACCGGGTCAGGTCCTGCCACAGCGTCCGCTCGACCTCCACCTGCGCGACGCCGCTTTCCTGGAGCCGCATCCGCTCGCGCCCGAGCATCCGATCGACCCAGGGCCGCAGCCGCGGAGACTTGTCGAGCAGCGCCTCCCAGCGCTGGACCAGCTCGGCTCCGGAGCTGCTCGCGGAGGCCTCCGGCCAGATCCAGTCTGAGCGCATCCTGCGCACGTCAGGTCCTCTCCAGCAGCTCGCGGGCGTTCTCCTCCAGCCAGCGCGCCAGCGCCGGCATGCGGACGCGGGCCCGCCCCAGCATTGCCCCCGCATCCTCCGGCCCCAGCTCGATGCCCAACCGCTGCAGCGCCGAGGATACGTCGCCGGCTTCCGCATTGGATATCGTGCTTCGGACCAATACGGAGGCCGCCTCGAGGATCTCGCCGGAAGGCACGCCGGACGCCGGAGGCGCGGTCAAAAGCCGGATGGCGAGGTCGTCGGTCCGGTCGGGAAGCCATTCGGCGGACCCGAAACCCGCCTCGGCGAGGGCAGCGGAGAGGCCGCCGGAGGGGCCTCCCCGGGTGCGCCGCTCGCTGGCGGCGTGCGCGAGCAGCGCGAAGAAGCAGGCTCCGGCCATCTCGGGAGTCAACGCCTCGGCGCGCGGCAGGAATTTCCCGGACGCGTCGAGCCAGGGCCAGAGGTCGCGGCCGGGTCCGGCGGCGAACCGCGCCAGCAGGGCGCGCGCGTGCTCCTGCGTCCGGTGCTCGTCGTTGCGGCGCCGCAAGCGCTTGCGGGCGTTCCCGGCCGCGGCCTGGAGCAGGCTGGGAAGATAGGCTCCGCGGGCCTCCATGCCGGACCGGGTCGATCGGCCCGTCGGGTGGGGGAGCCAGAGGCGATCCTGCACCGCTGTCCAGGCGGCTCCGTGGGGGTGGCCGGCGTGCCGGAATGCCGCATACGCCGTCTGGGCGATCTTCAGCACACGAACCACGAACGCCGCGAAGGGCTCTACGCGCAACGTACGCTGTCCGACCCCGTGCAGTACCTGACGCACCGTGGACCTCGGCGTGCGCGAACCGAGGAGCCGCTGGGCCACCGACTCCAGCTCCGCCACGCTGCGCAAGAGGGCCCAGGTGAGGGCGAAGCCCTCCGCCTTGCCCAGCGCCAGCGCCGCTTGCGCCAGCCACTCCCGCGTCGCCACGGGCAGGGCGGGCCGGGGTGAGGGGCAGGAACGCCAGGAAGCCGGGTCCATCGCCAGGTCGACGGCGCGCTCCGCATCCGCCCCGAGGCGGGCGCGAAGCTCGGGGGGAAAGAGCAGCCTGGCGTCCAGATCGCTGCGGCGGCGGCCCCGGGTGGGGGCGCGCACGAACCAGGACGCCAGCGAGACCCCCGACGGGCGGCGCTCGTCCCGCGCCTCGAAGGCCAGCCGGAGACATGACTCGAGCTGCGGAAGTGGCTCCATCCCCTCGCTGACCTGCGTCCGGTGTTGAAGGTGACCGTGGCCCCCCGTTTGCGGTCACGCCAAAGTCCCGCTAGGACATACGTTCGGGACGGCCGGAGAATTCATCATGCGCGTCGAGGGTGCAAAAGGGTTCCTGGCCGGATCGCCGGAAGTAAACCCTCGCTGTGGCGGGTTCTACATCGCCTGGCTGGACGGGCGGGCCTCGGTGCGGCTCGTTCCCGGCGACCGGGCCGTGGAGCCCAGGCTCTGGCAGGCGGTGGTCGACGCCTTGTCGGAAGCCCCGGACGTTCTCGCCGATACGATGGGGCTAAGGGCCCCGCAGCGGCCGTGGGAGCGGGTCGAGGTGTCGATCGGCGCCGGAGCCTACGCGGAGGGCGAGGCCGTCTCGCTCGGCTCCGGGTGCATCCGGCTCGCCGTCGGTCAGGATGCGAGCCCGGCCGATGCCGCGGCGATCGCGCAGCACGAGGCATTGCACCTGTTGCTCGCGTCGACGCTGCGGGGCGGGGAGAAGTGGTGCGACCCCGATCTAGCCTTCACCGACTGGATCGTCCGGGGAATCGAGGGGCGCTTCGCGCCCGTCATCCCGCGCTTCCGCGCCCCGCTGCCCGGCTTGCTCGACCCGGTGCCCGCCTCGCGGCAGGAGGTGCAGCGCCGGGTGGCGTCCGCCGGTGAAGACGTGGCGGCCGGCCGGCGCTACTTCGGAGAGCCGCTGCTTTCGGCGTTGCGCCGTCTCGCCGGAACGGAGGATCCGCGCATCGCGGAGCGCAAGCAGCTCTGGCTGGTAGAGGCCGCGCTGGGGACCCACTACCTCGAGGCGGCGGGGCGGCTCTGGGCGGAGGACGCGGAGATGCTCCGGCCCATCCTGCTCGACGATTGGCTGATCGACTACGAGCAGTACGCCCGGGGGGTGTCCAATCCGCCGGACGCGGCCGGGCACCTCTGGCGGATCCCGGAGGCGGGCTGGAGCCGCGACCCGGTGGTGCGCTTGTCGGTGGCCGCCCAGGCGCTCCAGCGCGACGACCATTGCTTCTTCTCGCCGGGAGCCATCCCGCACGATGCCGTGGTGTGGAAGAACCGCGGGCGCGTGCGCCTGCCGGTGGTCGCCTCCGAGCCGGGAGCGCGGCCGCCTCCGCTGCACGGTTTCCGCTCGGTGTTGCGCGCGATCGACGGCGGGAAGGTCACGCTCCTCCTGGAGGAGGCCGCGCGTGGCGCGGAGGCGTTCGAGGCGCGCGCGCTCTGGCCGCGAATCCTCGCGCGCCTGCTCGCGGCGGGGCTGCCGCTGCCGGAGGCTGAAAACTCCGCGGTCCCCGCCGTCCAGGTGATCGACGCGGAAGCGTACGCAGATTGGAGCGAGGCGGCGGCGGCGCTGCGAGCCATGCTCGGCGAGCGCGGCGCCTTCGTTCCGCGGGTGCTGCCGCCCCAGCCCGCGGCCACCGTCGCGCGCCCGAAGCGGCTGCCCACTTCGATGCTGGTGGTCCACGCCGGACCGCCGACGGCCGAGTCGCTGCTCGCGGCCCGCGAGCTGGCCGCGCGGGTGCCGGTGCGCGGCGCGCTCTTCCGCGGGGACCTGGGCGGGGGCGCAGCCTGGGAGCGGCTGCCCGACCTTCCGCTGCCGATGGATCCGCGCTACCGCGAGGAGCGGTGGCAATCGGGCCTTCTGCCCTCGGAGCTTCGGGAGCTCCCGCGGATGGTGGACGAGGCGACGCGCGAGGGGCACCTCACGACGCCTTTGTCGCACCTGCTCTCGATCGCGTCGGTCGGTCTCGAGGAGTGTCACTATCCGCGCGCCGCCGCCCGCGCGCCTCGCGAAGCGCCAGGCTGAAGCGCAGCGCGTACGCGGCCACCGAGGCGGGGATGACGACGGTGCGGAGGTCGGAGGCTTGCGCGAAGACCTTCGGCGCCTTGCCCCAGTTGTAGGTCAGCGCGGCGAAGGTGGCGCGATCGAGCTTGCCGCGCCAGCCGGCGGCGCGCAGCGTGCGGTTGTGGCCTGCGCGCGCGAACCGCTCGTCCCACCGGCGCCAGGCGTCCTTGTAGATGCGGGCCGCGGCGATGGCGTTGATGCGCGGATCCCAGAGCAGCCCGGGCGAGTCGAGGCGGAAGATGCCGGCCCACCAGGGCATCACCTGGAAGGCGCCGACCTCACAGGAGCGCCCCAACCAGGGGCGCAGCGTGGTCTCGGTCATGCCCAGCGCCTCCAGCGCGTAGGGATCGACGCCTTCCTGGTTCGCCACCTCGTGCACCAGCGTCCGCAGCCACTCGCGCAGCCGGGGGTCGTCCGGGGCCTGGGGCCCGCTGCGGGCGGCGCAGGGCTCGGAAATGCCCGCGGCGCCGGCCCCGGAGGCGAGGGCCAGCGCCGCGATCACCCACACGGTGCGGTTCACCGGTACGGATCAGCGGCTGGAGGGGCGCTCCTGCGCGCCATCGAGGCGGACACCGGCGCTACCGGCGAGGGCAGCGAGCGCGGCGCTCCCGCGCCGTCCGCTTGCGTGGCCACTTCCGTGGCCAGGCGCGCTGCCGCGCGCTGGGTCACCGCCGCCATCACGCGGGCGCGCAGCGCGAGCAGGCCGGCCTTGCGCCGCAGCGAGTACAGGCTCAGGCCGCCGTCGGGTCCGCCGGTCTCGAGCGTGCCCTTGACCAGATTGGAGATCTCCTCCTGCAGCGCCTTGTCGGCGGGGTCGCCCTGCTGGCAGGTGTCCGGAGAGAGATAGCAGGCGGAGTTGGTTAGGCGCTCGTCGCGCTCCGCCGCCACGATCTGGTCCTGGGCCTCGCGCGCGAGCCCGCCGACGGCGTTCTCGCCCTGCTGGCCGTTCTCGGCGCCGTCCGCGTCGAGCGCGTCCACGTCGCGCAGCACGCCCTCGTAGATCCCGCGGGCCTGGTCCAGGTCCTTCTTGTATGCGGCCAGGAACTTGGCGTGCGCTGCCTGCGCGGCGCGGCCGTGCGTGCCGTCGCGCGTGACCTCGCTCTTCCAGGCCTGGTACAGGCGCCGGGTGGCGTCGCTGCGCTCCATGCCCGCGGCCTGGCCCAGCTTCACCCAGGCGCGGCTGACCCGGAGCGCGGGGCTGTCTTCGGTCTCCGCCCATTTCCCGTTGTCCGGCGGCACCGCGGGCAGGGGGATGGGCGGCAAGGGATAGGTGACGGACTCGCTCGCCTTGATGGGCTTGAACTCGTCGGCGGCACGGGCCGGCACGGCGGCCGCGAGAGCGAGGATCAAAAGGATGCGGTTCATATGCGACTCCTCCAATGTAGGGGACACCCGATTGGGTGTCCCCAGCGGGTTGTCCCGGACTGGTATCAGTACTGCCCGCCCCCACCGTTGCCGGCGCGCAGGACGGGTGCGAGCGTCTGGAGGATCTGCTCCTGGTCAGTTGGCGGCGGCGGCTTCTGTGCGGTCTGGACGGCGGCGATCTGCGCGCGCGCCGCGCCGAGCTGCTTCTGCAGCTCCTCGATCTGCTTCTTGTACGAGGCGGCCTGCGCCTGCGCGCTCTTCGTCCGCTGGACTTCGCGATCGAACTCCGCCTTGGCGACCATCGCCATGTTCTTGGCAGCGGCCATGGCGCTGCCCAGCACGTTGGGTCCTTCGGCCTTCGGGGGCAGCACCGCCGCGGGAATCGCGCCAGCCTTGACGAGCTCGGCGGCCGGCGCGGGAGCCGCCGCGGCGGTCGCCACCGGGCGGATCTCGGGCGCCGGAGGAGCGCGGCGCACGAACCAGATGAGCGTGGCGACCAGAGCCGCGCCGACCACGGCCCAGGGCCAGGTGCGCCGGGCGGGAGCGGTGTCGATCGGTTGGAACTCGGGGCGTTCGGTGGACATGGGCTCTCCTCGGATCAGGGGTTGTGGGCGATGGGCTTGACGGCCTGGACGCCGCGGAGGAACGCGTCGTTGATGGCGTCGGCGAAGTTCGGCGCGGTCTCGCCGGCGAGGAACGTGACCGGAGGCGCGTCGTTGGCGTGCAGCACCCAGACGATCAGGAAGCCGCGCGAGCCGGGATCGACCGGCGTGCGCAAAGGCGCCGTGATCTTCGGGCAGCGGTCGCGCAGCTGGCGCACGGCCTCCGCGGCGGTGCGGCCCGCGTCCTGCCCCTTGTCCGCGGCGAGCTGCGCGTACGCGTCGCGCAGCTTCTGCTTCCCTTCGCTGCAGGCGTCGGAGCCTTGCTTCGTGCCGCTCACGGCGCCGCAGGCCTGCAGCACCGCGTCCACGTTGCCCGTCTGGCGCAGGGCGCTGTGGGTCACGCGGCGGGCCGACGTGCAAGCGCGCTCGATCAGCCGCGGCGAGCCGTAGTAGACGCCGGCGCGGAAGAGCGGCATCGCCATCGCCGAGGCGAGCACCTGGCTGGACGCGGTGATGATCTCGTCGAGCCCGGCGGCGGTCATCCGGCTGCCGAGGTCGCGCTCCTGCTCGCGGCGGCGGACGTAGTTGTAGGCACCCTGGTCGGTGTCGAGGGGGCCGAGCGGCGCGATCTGCGGTCCGCGCGAGGCGTCGAGGCCCTTCTCCCAATCGCGCTCGGCCGGCAGCTGCGTCGCGTCCTCATGGGCGCAGGCCAGGAGCGCGGCCAGGGTGAGCATCAAAATGGACTTCGGCATGGGGAGTCCTCCTGAACTTCGCCACAGCAAAAAAATCCAGCCCGTCATGGAAGCGTCAGCTCCGGCAGCGGCGATCCGCTGACGGCGTCGAGCAGCGGCCCCGCCGCGTGCTCCGGGCCGTACACGGGCCAGGCGATCTCGAGGATCGCGCCCAGCCGGCGGTGCCAGGCCTGGTTCAGCTCCTCGAGGAACCGGGTGGCGCGCAAGACCGCGTCGTCGCGCCGGTCCGCGATCCGCGCCAGGCGGTGCGTGTTCTCCAGCCGCAGCGGCGGCCGGAACCAGCCTCCGGGAAGCCGCAGCGTGGGCATGCCGGACAGCCGCGCGCGCACCAGCGAGTACGGGGCGAGGGTGGGCGGTGCCAGCGAGACCAGGGGTCGATCGTACTCGGCGCAGACGGCGACCACCGGTCCCGGACCGCGCGGCACCACCGCGCCGTCCTCCTGCCGGAACGAGGCGTTCCCGATCAGCAGCGTCAGCGCGTACAGATCGGGCGACCACCCGAGCGCGGAGGCGCGGGCGGGCTGGAGGCGGAGGGGGAGCGAGACGGAAGGCGGGCCGCGCTCGCCGGCGGCGGCCCTGCGCGGATCGCGCTCGGCTGCGAGCAGCTCGTCGGCGCTCACGCTGCGGCTCCGCGCTGGAGGGCCGCCGCGGTCTCGGCCAGGAGCGTGTGCATGCGCGCGGCGTCCGCCTGGGCGCGCCGCGCCTGCGCCTCGGTGACCGCGAGCAGCGACTTGAGGGTGTGGAGCAGGACCTCCTCGGGGTCGCCGCCGCGCGCGTCGATGCCGTCCTCGTCCAGCCGGCGGGCGACGAGCACGATCACCGGTCCGAGCAGCATCGGGAAGGTGCCGCCGACCATCAGGAAGTACGCGTAGCTGATCTCCCGGTAGGCGCGGGCCATGGTCGCCGCCAGCGCGTCTGCGCCGACTCCTGTTCCCATCGCGTCGCCCAGGGCGCCCATGCCCAGCGCGCCGAGCAGCGTGCTCATCCCCAGGCCGAGCCCGGGGCCGAGCAGCATCATGGTCAGGGCGATCGGGCGCACCTGCTTCTGCCAGATCTCCGCGCGGCGCGCGGCGCGGATGCGGCGGGCGTCGGACGGGACGATCTCGACGCGGGCGCGCCAGGCCTGCGAGATCACCCAGCCCAGCACCGCGACCTGGATCAGGTTGATCAACAGCAGCATCGGCGCGCCGCCGTACGTGTCGATCGAGTAGTGCCAGAAGCGGGCGAAGAGCCCCATCGCGGCCTCCTTCAGGGCCCGCAAGCAAAAAATCCGGCGGGCGGCGCACGGCGCGGGCTTTTTTGCTGGCGCCGCATGCGACTCGCGGTGCTCCTTGCCGGGCTGATCCTCGCCGTGCCGGTGGATGCAGCGCCGCGCCGCACGCCCTGGCTGCTCTTTCCCATCGACGTCCGGCGCTTCGAGCACCTGTCTTCGCCCTTCGGCGTCCGCAAGCTGAACGGACACAAGAGCCTGCACCGCGGGGTGGATCTGGTGGCGCCGCAGGGCTCGTGGGTGGTCGCGGCGCGCGAGGGCAAGGTGGCCGACGCGGGACGGGCGCGCCGCTGCGGCTGGTACGTCACCGTTGAGCACGAGAACGGATGGCGCACGGTCTACTGCCATCTGCGCTCCGACCCGCGCCGCCTGGGGATCACCGAAGGCGTTCGCGTCCCCGCGATGGGGGTGGTCGGCGAGGTGGGGAGCACCGGGCACTCCACCGGGCCACACCTGCACTTCTCGCTGCTCGATCAATTGGGCCGCGCGCAGGACCCGCTCCTGGCGCTCTACACGCCGGCGGAGACGCTGCGCGTCCTGAAGAAGATGGGGCTGGCCAGATGAACGGTCTCGTCCTCCGCTCCGCGATCGAGCGCGCGCGCGTGTCCTGGCGCGGGATCGCCGCTGCTGCCCTGGGCGCGATCGCGGCCTGCCTGGCGGTCGCGTTCGCCTCGCCGCTCTCCCTGGCCGGCGGCGCCCGCGTGCAGCAGGCGGCCGCGCTCTTCGCCGCGGACCTGGCCCAGTACCGCGCCGCGCCGGCCGACCTGCGCGCGGCGCCGCTGGTCTCGGCGGCGGCCGCCGGATACGAGGACCGCGCCTTCTTCCACCGGCCGCGCTGGGTCCCGCCGCTCAGCCCGCCCGGGATCGCGCGGGCGCTGGTCCGGAACCTGCGCGGGATCCAGCAGGGCGGCTCGACCATCCCGCAGCAGCTCGCCAAGCTCTACCTGCGCGAAGGCCCGCGGGGCGATCTGCTGGACAAGGGGAGGGAAGCGCTCTTCGCCACCTGGCTCGTGCGCCAGGCCGCGCCGGACGAGATCGCGGGCGTGTATCTGAACCTGAGCGCCGCGACCTCGATGGGCACCGCGCGCCGGCCGGCCGAAGGGCTGAACCGGCTCTCGCTGGCGTTGTTCGGCCTGCCGCTGCGCAGGCTGGCGCGGGAGGACCAGCTCGTGCTGGGCGCCTCGCCGCGCGGGGTGCAGTGGCTGCGTGCCCACCCGGTGCTCTCCGCGCACCGCATCGCCGCGACCCGCGACTGGCTCGTGTCGGAGAAGCTGTGGGACACCTCGGTCCAGTCGTACCTGGACGGCGCCGGCATCGACCCCGAGGGCGCGTTCCGGTTCGTCGAGGGCTGGACCGAGCGCGTGGCGAGCGGAGAGCTGCCCACCGCGGACCTCGACCTGGTGGCCGCGATCGATCAGTTCCGGGACGGGCTGCAGGCCGTGCTGCAGTCCGGATTTCCCGGGACCGACGTGCGCGCGGCCTTCGCGGCGCTGGGCCGCGGCGGCGCGGTGCTGGCGCGGTCGGGCGCGGAGTCCGCGCTGATGGCCGTGAACTACGGCTCGGTGGCCAAGCTCGAGGCGCTGGACCTGGCGGTCGAGGCCTTCGGGCCGGAGGCGGTGCGGGAGCTGATGCTGCCGCCCGGCGCCTGCGTACGATGGATCTGGTCGACCAAGGAACTGCGCCGGTCGCACCCGTCGCGGTACTGCCCGACGGACGTGGCGCCGGCCACGCGACCGATGGCGCTCGACGAGGCGGTGGCGCGCTCGGTGAACTCGATGACCACCCGGCACGCGATCCTGCTGCCGGCGCTCCTTGCGCAGCGCAGGCCCGATCTGCTGCGCGAGGTGGCCAAGGAGCTCTCCCCGCAAGAGCGCGCCGCGCTGGACTCTCCAGCCGATCGCGCGCTGGCCGGCGACCTGCTCGCCCAGCTCGGCGAGGCGCTGCCGCCCGACTCGATCCCGCCAGAGCTGTCCTACAGCGCGGCGGGCGTGGCGCTCTTCCGCTACCTGCGCGACCGCCGCGAGCAGGCCGGGCTGCCCGCGGAGCGGCTTCCGGAGGACCCGACCTCGCTCCTCGGCAACTCGTCCCGGGCCACGCCGGAGCAGATCGGCGCCTACCTGCAGAGGAAGCTGTTCGCCAACGACGGAACCTGCATGCTCAGCGATACCGGCGCGCTGCTCGCGCTGCACCGCAAGGAAGGCACGCTGCGCTGGCTGGCGCAGCGCTGGCCGAGGATCGTCTTCAGCGGCAAGACCGGATCCTCCCCGCACGACGACTCGGCGGTGGCGGCGGTCGGCCTCTGCCTGGACGCGCGGCCGGTGGTGCTGATCGGCGCGCTCCGGCCGCTGCATCCGCCGCTGCCCGACGGGCTGCAGGGCTCGGTGCTGCTGCGGGGGATCGACGCGTACCTGAGGGAGCTGGCGAAGCTGCAGCGCAAGCCTTCATCGGCGCTGTTGCCGGCCTGGGCGGAGCCGCCGGCGCCGGCCGAGATCGCCGCGGAGGCCACCCCATGATGTCGAGCAAGGCGCGCAACTCGGGGTTCGACGAGATGGAGGCGCTCATCTACCGCCTCTTCGCCGAGAAACAGTTCGCCCTGGCGCTGCTGGCGCTGGTGATGGTGGCGCAGCTCCTCTCGGCGCAGTTCCTGCTCCTCCGCCTCACGCCCCCCTCGCAGCAATCCCGGGCGGCGCCGGCGAGCACGCAGCGGCTCGACGTCCGCTGCGACGCCGGCGCCGCACGGACCCTGTCGGGGGAAGCGATCAGCCGCGAGGCAGCGAAAGGAAAGGTCGTGGTCATGCACCTCGGCGCGGCGCAGGAATCCTGTCTGGCGCAGGTGACCTCGTCGGGTGCCGCGGAGCTCGTGGTGGGGATGAACGCGGATGCAAATCCTTCCGGCCATTGACGGCGCGGCGCCGCCCCGGCTGTTCCGGGCCGTCTGCCTGCAGATGCTGGTGCTGACCGGCGTGGCGCTCTTGTCGGCGCTTCCCGGCATCCCGTCAAAAAAAAGCGCGCCGGTGCCCGAGCCGGAGCCCAAGAAGCGCGAGGAGCGGCGGATCCGCATCGTCCAGCTTCCCAAGCCGCCTCCGCTCCCGAAGACGGAGCCCGCGAAGGTCCCGCCTCCGCCGCAAGCGGCTCCGGCCCAGGCGCAGCCCGCCCCCGCCCGGGAGGCGGCCCGCCCGGCCACGGCATCGCCGGCACCAACTCCGGCGCCGGCGCTGGCTAGAATCGCCGCGGATTCGACGGCCATGAGCGGCGTACGGATGCGCGTGCTGGTGCCGCGCAGCCCGGCCGAGCTGGCCGCGCACCTGCGCAACTCGGGAGCTTGCCTGGTGGTCTCGCGCCTCGTGGGCGACGGCGCCGAGGTGCTCTCGGTGCTGGGCCTGGACGGCTCGCGCGCGGTGCAGACGTCCGGTCCGCCCTGCTCTGGAGTGCCGCGTTTGCTGCGCGACCCCGCCCTGAACGCCGCGCTGGGCGATCCGCTGGGCCGCGCCCGCGCGCAGTCTCCGGGCGACGAGATCGTCTTCCAGATCATCCTCAGCCCCCGCCTGCACGACACGGCGCAGGCGGCGCTGCGGGCGCGCTTCGGCGCGATCGGTGAAGAGGAAATGGGCCGGCGCGCGGCGGAAAGCGGGTACGAGCTCACCTGCTTCGCTGAGCCAGCGGGACCCTTGCGATGTGAATGAATGTTACCCGGAGGTGCCGTATGAAGCCGCTCGTCTTCTCATTCCTGGTCGCCAGCGCCGCTCTGGGCGCGGCAGCAGCGCCGCAAGACGAGACCATCGCGGTTCTCGAGCTGCGCTCCCGCGCCAATCCCATCTCCGCCGCCGAGGCGAGCGATCGGCTGCGCGAGGCCGTCCGCCGGGCCGCGCCCGAGGCCCGCATCGTCGATCGGACCGGCGACGCGGACTACGTCCTCTCCGGCAAGCTCTCCCGCGGCGGGATCGGCTACCGGGTCTGGCTCGAGCTGCGCGACCGCACCGGAGAGCTGGTGCAGCGCGCCTCCGCCACGGCGGGCTCCCGCCGCGAGCTTCTGGAGGCGGTCGAGGCTGCGACCTCAGATCTACTGGCCGCCCGCCCGGAGGCCCTCGCGGCCGGACCGCTCACCATCGCGCCCATCCAGCTTCCGGAGGTGCCGGCGCCCGTCGAGTCCTCCCAGGACGACAGCGTGCTGAACCTGGAGGCCGACGCGAACGTGCTGGTCGCCTGGGACCGGGCGCGCCGGGTGGAGGCGCGCGGCAAGGACATGCCGGAGGATGCCGCCTACGCCTGGCGGCGGCTCGCCTCGATGCCGGGCCTGAATCCCTTCCGCGAGATCGCCCTGACGCGCGCGCAGCAGTGGGACGCGTTCGCCAGCGCGAAGCGGGCGGCGGAGACGCAACAGGCGCGCGACGTGCAGCGGCTGCGCAAGGTGCTGCCGCTCAGGTCGTTGGGGGACGAGGCGAAGATCGACCTTCTGGTGCGGTTCGCGACCGCGTACGGATTCGACAAGATGTCGCCGCTCGTGGCCCTGCTGCCCTCGGCCGAGGCGCGCGCCCGCGCCGAGCTGTCGCTGGACTGCGAGGTGAAGGAGGCGCCCGCCTGCGTGCAGCTCGCGCGCGCGGCGGACGAGGCCAAGGACGCGAAGGCCGCGGTCGAGTACCTGGACCGCGCTTGCGCCGCCGGAGCGGCGGAAGCCTGCGCCGAGGTCGGGGATCGATGGCTGCAGACCGAGACGCTGGACGCCGGTCGCGCCGTGACCGCGCTGCAGCGTGGATGCGAGGCCGCCAACGCGGCGGCCTGCGTGCGGCTCGCGCGCGTGCACGAGGAAGGCGAGGGCGTTCCCGCCAACCCGAAGCTGGCCGCCGACGCCAGGGAGAAGGCGTGCAACGCCGGCGACGGCAAGAGCTGCCGGCGACTGGCGGGCATGAGCGACGAAGCGGGCCGGATCGCCGATCTGCTGCGCAAGGGCTGCGACGGCGGTGACAGCGTCTCGTGCGCACTGGCCGCGCGGGAGCCGGCGCTCGTCCAGCGTGAGCTCCAGGAGGCCTCCGCAGCGGCGAAGAAGGCAAAGAAGTCCGCCGTGACACCAGCGGCCGCGCAGGTGCCTCCCGCCACGCAGCCTCCGGCTTCGCCGCCCCGCACGGAAGAGACATCGTCGGGCAGCGGCAACGGCAAGGTCGCCGCCGGGATGATCCTCTTCGGCGCCCTGGCGGGAGCCGGCGCGCTGATGCTGGCCCTCGACGACTCCGAATCGTCGGGCTCGTACCGCCGGGGGCCCGGGCGGAACCTCGTGTACCAGGCGCCCCAGCCGAACACGGGCCGGACGGTGCTCACGGTCCTGATGGGAAGCGCGGCGGTGATCACGACGGGCGCGGGCCTCGCGGTCCTGTTCTCCAAGCCGAAGGAGCCCGAGAAGCCCAGCGTCGGCGTGGGCGTCTCCACGACCGGGGTGGTGGTGTCGGGGAGCTTCCACTGAGCCGACCAGGAGGCTGTCCCCCTGATGGTCAAGCGTGACTGAAGCGTGCTCGTGCCCGGCACGAGCACGGGTCCCAAGCACGAGCGCCAGCACGCTGACCCGAGCTTATCGCAGCAGGCGAAGCGAGAGGGCGACCGTCAGGGTGGACACGAAGGCCATGGCGGCCGCGACGGTGGCGCCGTTCTTCGAGCCTTCACGGGTCCAGATCAGCCCGGCGCAGATGGCGATGGCGGCCCAGATCAGGCTGCGGGCGTACTGCAGGCGCAGCGCGATCACGTTCAGTTGCAGCAGCAGGCCGATGGAGGAGGCGGCCAGCGCGCCGATGGCAAGGCGGCGGTCGTTGTGCTCGCGGACGAAGAGGTACACCGAGCCGGCCAGGGTGACGAGGACGAAGAATAGCCGCATCGACATGGTGGACCTCCCACGGCGACGATACCCGAGGGGCACTTTCCGACAAGAAAGCAACCTGCCGTAAATAGGGGCAGATGTGGGCATCGCCAGAGAAGTGTCGAATCCTCCGGCAGCCCCGGTTGCGATCTGCAACCAAACCTGGACAGGCAAGGGCGTGTCCCAGAGGGAAGCGGATCTGGCACGGGACGTGAAGGGGACGACTGACGAACCCCGGAGAGCCGCCGATGACCCCGATCATGAACGCCGTCCGACCAATCCGATCGTTGCCTGCCTCCCGAGTGACCGCCCGGCGTGCCGAGATCCAGGGCCAGGTCGTGTCCGTAGGAGCCCCGGGCCGCGGCACCGTCCGGCTGGTCGCAGCGGCGGAGAACCAGATCGTGCGCAAGGGCGATCTCCTGCTGGAGATGCGCAGCGCCGGCCCGGACCGGAAGATGCCCGCGGCCTTGCAGGCGTCGTGGACGGCGGTCCTCAGGTCCCCGGAAGTCCGCGCCCCGGTGGACGGGCGCGTGGTCCAGGTGGACGTCGTGACAGACGAATTCGTGGACCGGTCGCAGCCCGTGTTCGCGATCCTGCAGTCGGACGACGTCTGGATCGTCGCGGATTTCCACCCCGATTTTCTGGAGGGGATCCGGCCCGGCCAGCGGGCGTCCGTCCAGGCCGGCGGCCTTGAATTGACTGCGAGAGTCGAGTTCGTCGACGCGGACGGGTCGGCCCTCCTGGAGTTCGAGCAGGACGAGTTGAATCCAGCCGAGATCCTGCTCCCCGGCGCCCCGGCGGAGGTCACTATCGACCTGGATCAGCCCCGCTTGCGCATCCGCTGACCGTCGGGAGACGTCCGCCGCTCGAAGCGGTATGTTCCCGGGTCCTTTCCCTCCGGGGGTTTCCCATGCCGCGCACCGCGATAATGGTCGCACTGGTCTGCTCGTGGCTCTTCTCCTCCTCGGCCTTTGCCTGGAACCGCGGCGAGGCCCAGCGGTTTGCCACGCTTCCGGCGGGGACCGCGCACCCGGAGGGGATCGCCGTCGACGCCGATGGCAACGTGTACGTGGCCGACTTCGACGTGAGCAAGGCCGGTCCCGGTCAGATCGTCGTGTTCGATCCCTCGGGGCAGCACGCGCGGGTGGTGGACGTCGCCGGCTCGAGCAATTTGCTGCTGGGGCTCGACTTCCACCGCGTCGGCCGCAACGTGGAGCTCCTGGTGATCGACTTCGGTGGCCAGAAGGTGCTTCGCGTCGATCCGGTGACCGGAGCCTCGAGCATCTTCACCACCATCCCCGGCGGCGCGGCGGCAGGCCCGAACGCGCTGACCTTCGACGACGCGGGCAATGTCTACATCTCCGACTCGTTCCAGGGCGTGATCTGGCAGGCGGCGCCCACGGGCGGGGCGGTCACCTCCTGGGCGGCGAGCCCGCTGTTGACCACCACGGGCGTTCCACCGTTCGGCGCGAACGGCCTGGCCTTCAACAAGAGGCGGACGGCGCTGTTCGTCGCCAACACCGGGAACGACACGGTGGTGAAGATCCCGGTGGCCACGCGGGTCGCGGAGGTGTTCGTCAACAGCATCAATGGCGCGGACGGGCTCGCCATCGACGACCAGGACAACATCTGGGTGGTCGCGAACCAGGCGGACGAGATCGTGGTGGTGGAGCCGGCGCAGGGAAAGGCGATCGCCAAGCTCGGAGACTTCGACGGGCTGCGGAACGGCTCTCCGGTCGGCCTCTTGTTCCCGGCCAGCCTCGCGTTCCATGGCGACTGGGTCTACGTGACGAATCTCGCGCTCGACCTGCGGCTGTTCAACCCGACGTTCAACGCGGTGGATTCGGCCTGGGCCGCGCAGGTGACGCGGCACACGGTGGCGAGGTTGCCGCGGCGGATTCCGTCGATGCGGGACGACAAGGACGACGACTAACCGCTCCGCGCCGAAGGCGCGGTGCCGGGCGGACGGAAGCATCGGTCAGTTGACCGACGGCGCTTCCCTCCGCGTTGGTTTACGCCTCCCCGGCCCCCTTGGTACGATGCATCCTCGCCTGGGGGGGCCATGAGCAGCGCCGATGCGGTCCGCTTCATCCCGGACTGCAAGGTCAGCGTCGACGGAGCGGAGTTGAAGCCCGCGGACCGGGCGGCGCTCACGCGCGCCGTCATCGATCTCGACGTCGATCTCTTCGCCGAGTGCACGCTCTTCTTCAACGACCCGGACCTCCGGATCATCGGCGGGAACCTCTTCGAGTCGGGGAAATCGGTGCGGGTTGCCCTCGGCTTCGGAGCGAAGAAGACCCAGGTCTTCGAAGGCGAGGTGGTGGCGCTGGAGCCGCAGTTCCGGCGCGATCTGCCCGCGGCGCTCCGCGTGATCTGCTTCGACCGGCTCCACCGCCTGGGGCTGTCGCTCGAGACCCGGACGTTCAACAACGCCGACGCGAGCGACGTCACCAACAAGATCGCGCAGGAGCACGGCCTGTCGGCCGAGGCGCCCAAGGGGACGCGCGTGCACGCGATGCAGAACAACGTGAGCGATGCCACGTTCCTGCGTCGCATCGCGCAGCGCGAGGGGAACCACGTCCGCATGGAGGGGACCAAGCTGGTGATCGGCCCGCCGCCCACCGCGTCGACCCTCACCGTCCGGCCGGGAGTCGGTCTCAAGTCGCTGCGGGTGAAGCTCCGCACCGAGAAGAACCTCGGAGAGGTCTCGGTCCACGGATGGGACCCGCAGAACAAGCGCGAGATCGTCGGGACCGTCAAGCACCAGCCCTCCGAATCCCGCGTTCCGAAGGGGTCCGGGACGCTTTCGGTCAGCGGGCACGACGCCTCCCCGCCCGACGTGGCGACAGCGGAAGCCATGGCGAAGGGCCGCTTGCGCAAGCTGTCCGAAGGGACGGTGACGGCCGAGGGGACGATGATCGGCGATCCGCTGGCCGTGCCCGGCGCAGTGCTTGGCCTGGAGGACATCGGCGCCGGCGTCGACGGGACCTACCGCATCGAGCACGCGCGCCACGACTTCAACAAGCACGGCTACCTGGTGCGCTTCCGCTGCGTGCGCACGGGAGCGAAGCAGCCTCCGGCGGCAGCGAAGCAGCAGGCCGCGCAGCCGGCAGAGAAGCCGCCGCCGCGGCACTGGCTGCAGATCGAGCTGGTGGACGAGCAGGGCGCGCCGGTGTCGGGCGCGCAGTACGTGGTGAAGACGGGCAGCGGCGAGGAGCTGTTGGGCCGGCTCGACGAGAGCGGCAAGGCGCGGATCGACGGGATCGATCCGGGCAGCTGCGTGGTGAAGTTCCCGGGCTACAACGACAGCTGGCGGCCGGCATAGGAGCGGACGTGCTGGTGACGATGCTCGCGGTCTACGCCGCCGTCCTCACCGCGGAGTTGGTCGGCGACAAGACGCTGTACACGCTGGGACCGCTCTCCTGCCGCTACGGCTTCTCTCCAGTGCTCGCCGGCGCCACCGTGGCTTGCATGGGAAAGATGGCGGCGGCCGTGCTGCTGGGCGAGCTGCTGGGGCGGCTTCCCGCCTGGTTCATCGCCACCAGCAGCGCGGTCACGTTCTTGTGGATGGCGGTCCTGCTCTACCGGCGCAAGCCGGAGACCGGGCTCGCGGCCCACGCCGGCGGTGCGCATTGGTGGCAGGGAGCGCTGGTCGGATTCGGCTCCAGCTTCTTCTCGGAGTGGGCCGACATCGGGCAGATCACGGCCGCGGTGCTGGCGGCGCAGATCAAGCAGCCGCTGCTGGTCTGGACCGGCGCGACGCTGGCGGTGATGACCAAGTCGGTGGCCTCGGCGACCCTGGGCCTTGGCCTGCGGCGCTGGGTTCCGGACGGCGCGCTGCGCGTACTCTCCGTTTGCGTCTTCCTCGTGATGAGCGCGCTGGCGATCCTGCGCGTCGACTGAACGGAAGCCATGGCAAGCCATCCGGTCAAGCCCGGGGAGCACATGGTCCGCATCGCGGCGGACGAGAAGGTCGCGTCGTACCGGACGCTCTGGGACCACGCCTCCAACAAGGACCTGGCGTCGAAGCGGAAGAACCCCAACATCCTCCTGCCGGGCGACGTGGTGAACCTGCCCAACCCGGCGCCGAAGACCGCGAGCGCGCCCACCGAAAAGGTCTCGAAGTTCGTGGCGGCGTCGAAGGATCAGCTCGACATCCGCGTGGTCCTCCTGGACGAGAACAACCAGCCGCTGAAGAGCCTCAAGTGCCAGTTCCTGGAGGAAGGTCGCGAGACGACCTCCGACGGCAGCGGCATGCTCGAGCGCTTGGAGATCTCGCCCCGGTTCGAGCTGGGCGTCCTGCGCTTCGACTACCGCAAGGACGTGCGGCTGGCGTTCGCCATCGCGGTGGGCCACCTGGACCCGCTCGATACGCCTTCCGGCCTCCAGGCGCGCCTGAACAACCTCGGGTACTACGCCGGCGAGATCGGCTACGCGGACGAGGACCAGATCGCGCTGAAATGCGCGATCGAGGAGTTCGAGAAGGAGAACGGCCTCAAGCCGGCCGGCGACCCGGCCAGCGCCACGATGCAGAACAAGCTCAAGGACGTGTTCGGCTGCTGAGCGGCCGGGAGGCGAGGCGTGGGCGGCAACATCCTGGGCATGTTTCCCGAGACCGAGATGGAGCAGGGGTTCGCCTCTTCCCATCCTCTGCCCGCGCTGCCCCTCTACGCCGCTCCCTCCACCCGCGACGAGTTCCGCACCAGCAACAAGCTGCGCATCTCGATCAACCCCATCGCCTGCTGGCGGATGAACGACGCGAGGTTCGAGTTCGACTCCTCGTTCATCCTGCCCGACGCCGCCCGCGAGCTTGCCGTGTTGGCGCGGATGGTCACGCTGCAGCCGGACGCGCCGATCTCTGTCTTCGGGCACGCCGACCCGGTGGGCAAGGACGACTACAACATCGTGCTCGGAGCGCGCCGGGCGAAGGCGATCTACGGCCTGCTCCTGCACGACCCGGACGTCTGGGAGTCGCTCTTCACTCCCGTCTTCGGCGGCGACGACTGGTCGGCCCGCCACGTCAACGCGACCATGCTGGGGATGCTGGGCTACTCCGGCGCGAAGGCGGATGTGAAGCGCTTCCAGCACGACCATGGCCTCTCCGAGGACGGGACGGTGGGGCACGACACGCGCCATGAGCTGTTCCTCGCCTACATGGCGGCGCTCTTTCCGCCGAAGCTCGAGGCGAAGGCCTTCCTCGGGCGCGGCGCGGACGCGAAGCACCGCGCCGACTTCCAGTCGTGCGGCGAGCTCAATCCCGCGGTGCTGCTCTCCGCCGGCGAGAACAAGACGCTGCCGCAGGCGAAGCGCAACGTCGAGAACTCGGTGAACCGCCGCGTGGTGGTGTTCTTCTACCAGCCGGGGCTCCAGATCGATCCGGCGCAGTGGGCTTGTCCGGCTCCACCCTTGAAGCAAGGGGACGCCTCCGGCGCGATCAGCACCTGCAAGGACCGCTTCTGGTCCGACGGCGACGCCCGACGCAAGCCCGACTCCGACAAGCGCCGCCTCTTCAAGGAGACGCACGACACGTTCGGCTGCCGCTTCTATCAGCGCAACGCCGGCTGGTCGCCTTGTGAAGGCGGGCAGAAGCTGCGGCACTGGGTGATCCGGCTGCTCAATCCCGGAGGGACGCCGCTCACCTCGGGGAAGCCACTCGCGGACGAGCCGTTCGTCGCGATCGCGGGGAGCGACGGGACCAAGCGCACGGTGGGCTGCACCGATGCGGCCGGGATCCTGCGGGTGCGCCTGCACGAGCCGGCGACGCAGCTCACGGTCAAGATCGCCGGGAACGAATTGGTCTTCGACGCGGGCGCGCTGCAGCCTTTGCCCGAGACCGGAGACGCGCGCCCGGGCGCCGCCCAGCGGCTCTTCAACCTCGGGTACGGCAGCGGCGATCCGGCGAGCTGGGACCCACCGACGTTCAGCCGCGTGCTGCGCCGGTTCCAGACCGAGCAGGGAGTGGACGCTGCCGAGGCGGGGACGCTGGGGCCGAAGACTCGCGCGAAGCTGATCGAGGTGTATGGTGGGTAGGGATGGGCCTGCGATCGATGCTCGTCGCGGTTGGTCTCGGGACGCTCTGGGGCGGCTGCAAGACGGGCGGTCTCGGAAAGCTGCCCGATTCCGCCAACGCGACCGCGGCGTTCTCGCCCGACGGGCGCGAGATCTACGTGCTGCAGCCCCACCGCATGTATGTGTGGGACCTGGCCGGCAAGCGCATCGCGCAGGATCGCAAGGTCCAGCAGGACGAAGCGGGCATCGCGTTCTCGCCCGCCGGCGCGTACGTCGCGCTGGCCGCGCAGAACAAGGATGACCGCAAGGCGCTGGTCTCGCTGATCCGCGCGCGCGACGGCCAGACGGTGCTGACCCGTGAGCTGCTCGACGCCGAGGCCTCCTCGGACCGCTGGTATCCGCGGAGGACGCAAGCGATTCTCGCCGCGACGGACGATGGGCGCTGGCTGGCCGCCTTCCGCCTCGACAGCCGGGAAGTGGAGATCGCGAGTGTCCCCGACGGCCGCCCGGCGCTGCGCACGGTCGTGGAAGGGTATTTCCGCAGCCTCGCGTTCAACGCCGCCGGCGACCATCTCTTCGTCAGCAGCGAGGCAGGACCGAAGAAGCAAACGGTGATGGTGCTCGCGTCGTCCGGCGGCAAGTGGGCGTCGGTGGCCACGCTGGACGGCGCCTTCCATCCGGCGTGGACGGCGCAGGGGTTGGCGTATGCCTCGGACCGCGGGATCGAGATGTGGAGTCCGACGCATGCCCGGATCCTGATCCCGAAGGATCCGCAGATCGACCTTCGGCCCGACGCCAACGAGGCCTGGTTCCGGGTCTCGCCGGACGGCACTCACTGCATCCTTTGGGACGTGGCGGGCTTCAGCGTGCGCGAGACCGGCTCGGGAAAGACCGTGGTGGCGCAGGAGGTGGACGCCAACCGCACGCCCGCGGTGTGGGCGGTGGCCTTCCTCCCGGGAAAGATCCGCGCGCTTCTGGCCACCGGTGACCTGGTGGACGTCGATCTCTCCGCCCGTTCGGTGTCCCGGCGTGCCTCGTTCGGCCGCCCTGGCCAGTACAGCCGCAACTGGCTCCAGGACGGCGCGAGCTGGGACCCCAGCTACTCCGCGCTGCTCTCGCCGGATGGCCGGTACGTCGCCCTGTACCGCAAAGACTCCGGCTACGAGCTGTTCGCTACGGAGTGACGTCGCCGCCCGCGATCGATCTTGCCGCGGCCGCCGCCATCCAGCGCACATCCTCGTCGGGGTCCTGCGCAACGAGGCGCTCCAGCGCCGCCAGATCGCTCGCGTGGCCGATCAGCGCCAGCACCGCCACGGCGTCCAGTCGCGCGGCGGCCTCGGGGCGCGCGAGCTGCGGCCGGACCCACACCGCCGCTTCCTTCGTGGTCCAGCGATCCTGATCCAGCGCCGCGGCCGTGAGCTCGGGCTCGCCCTCCGCGGGCCGTGACCAGCCGGCCAGCAGCGCATCGGCAACGGGCGATCGCCCCAGGGCGCGAACCGCGAGGCGAACAGGCTCGCGCAACGTCTTCTGCCGCGCGTTCCACAGACCCAGAAGTGGCAAGAGACCGCGCGGCGAGCCGGTGCCCCCCACCGCGGCGATGGCGGCGAGCTGGAGCTCCGGCTCTTCGGCTTCCAGCAGCGGCAGCAGGAAGTCCACGGTCCCGGGCAGACCGAATCGGCCGAGCGCGACCACGCACGCAACGCGCAGCGGCGGCGGCGTCTTCGGGTGGGACAGCGTGTCGATCAGAGGGCGGGCGCTCTTGCGCGCGCGCCCCAGCCCGAGCAGGCGCGTGGCGCGGAGCCGTACTTCCAGGCTGCGCGCTCGATCGGGCGGGATCTGCGCGAGCTGGTCCCAGATGAACGGCATCCAGACGCAGAGGTCCTCGTAGTGGGGACTCTTGAGCGTCACCTCGACGAAGGCCGGGATGTCGTCTTTGGACAGCGCGCGCGTGCGCCGCGTCGCGTGCTCCACGATCGCGGCGCCGTCCGGGTCGCCCGGCGCGACCGCGGTCACGCGCTGCAGCGTCTCCGGCCGGCCGTACTTGGCGAGCGACACCAGCGCCTCGTCCCGGACCTGCGCGTCGGGATCCTCGAGCTTCTTCTCCATCTCGGGCAGGGCCGGAACCCAGCCGATCTGGCCGAGCCCGCGCACCGCCGCCCGCCGCACCAGCGCCTCGGGATGCTCGACGAAGCGGATCAGCTCGAGTCCGTTCTCCGGCAGGCCGTACCATCCCAGCGCCAGCAGCGCGGCGGCGACGAGGGCCGGGTCGGTGACCTCGTTCAGGAGCTCGGCCGCCGGCGGCGAGCCCTGCGGCGGCGCGCAACGCCACTGCTCGTCGCGCCGGCGCGGGTAGTCCTCGAAGACCCAGCGCAAGAGCGCCTTGCATTCCTCGGGCAACCCGAGCGGGTCGCCGAACTCGGCGCGGATCAGCCGGCCGCGGGGCCCGCTCAGGATCGCCAGCACCAGGACCTCACTGGTTCTCGACCTTCACAGTGTAGTCGATGCGGTAGTCGATCCAGCGGCTGCGCGTCGCCTCTGCGTCGGCGAAGTGCGGGCGCTCCAGCAACTCGGCGCTGGTTCCCTCCTCCCAGGTCTCGTAGCCCGTGATCGAGAACGACCGCTCGCCGCGGCCCACCTCGGGTCCAATCTTGAGCGGGTTGTGCGGCTGCTCCCGGCGCGGCGCGGTGCTGATGCCGTCGATCAGGCCGAGCGGATCGTTCTGATCGTTGAACGTCGTCCACATCAGGCTGAAGATGCGCCGCGCGATCGCGCGCTGCACGGGATAGCTGCCCGGAGACCCGGTGGCGGGCGGCCGCACGTCGATCTGCGTCTTCCAGTCCACTGGCCGGCGCGTCGTGTTGTGCGGCAGCGGGCGGTCGTGCCGGCCGAGCTCGACGTTCACGTCCGCGTTGCTCACCGAGATGGTGCGATCGGCGTTGCTGCCCATGTAGACGTCGTCTACCAGGTCCAGCTCGGCGCCGTGGGCCGCGAGCTGCAGCGCGTCGTCCTCGTGGAGGTGGATCACCAGCGCGGTGGGCCGGTTCTTCTCGTCCCGCTCCAGCGAGTGGTTGGTGTTGTTGCGGACGCCGTTGAACTCCCACTGGAACCAGCGCCCGTTCACGCCCGCCTTCAGGCGCCACTCCTCGGAGAACGTGTCGTGGTCGATCCCCGCCTTGAACAGGTTCTTCAGCTTGACCGTGCACTTCTTCACGCGCGCCGCCTGCTCGCCGCTGACGTCGCGCCAGCCCAGGGAGATGAGCACGCCGTAGGAATCGCCGGTGAGCGCCGACAGCGGAATGGTGACCTTGGCCTGGCGCAGGCGTGGATGCGCGGGGTCTTCGGGCAGGAGCTCCACGATCGGGTCGACGTTGGGCGCGCGTCCGCCGCGGGTATTGGCGAAGCGGGGGCGGTCGAAGTTGATCAGGAGCTGGTTGCTGCGCAGCACCACCGTGTTCATGGCCGTGTCCGGAGTGCCGCCCACGGCCATGCGGCCGGTGGATCCCGCGGGCGCCTCCGGAAGGTCGACGATGAACTGGTAGGGCTGCCCGTCCGCGGGCCGCAGGTCGGGGTAGTCGACGAAGCCGCCGAATCGGGAGGAGAAGAACATGAACTGGATGGCGGGCGTGAAGACCCGTCCGCCGGCCTGACCGCCGTTGTTCTCCTTGAAGTTGAAGGCCTCCCAGCGCGCCGAGGCCACCGCCTTGCAGGGATGCAGCTCGGAGCGGCAGAGCCCGTGGCTGGTCTCGTGGCCGCCGTCGTAGATGGAGCGCCCCACCAGCCAGACGCGCTGGTTGGCCATGGGCCAGGCCCAGTCGGCGTCGAACATCGGGCCGGGGCGCTGCATGGTGTCGGGCGCGAACGAGCCCGTGTCCCATTCGCACTCCATCACCGATCCGAACACCACGTGCTGGTTGCGGCCCTTGACGTCGCCCTTGGTGATCACGGGCAGCTCGCCGGAGCCCGTGGTCTCGTTGGCGAGACCGCGCAGCCAGTCGTATCCGGGGTCCGGCTCGAGGTGGAAGTTCCAGTCGTACCAGCGGTGCCATTGGAACGGCGGCGCATCGGTCCAGGTCTGGAAGCTGCGGACGAGCTTTCCCTGGATCTCCTGCTCGACGTCGCGCTCGGTGGTCCCCCGGGTGGTGGTCCAGGAGGGCGTGAGCAGGATGAGCTTCCGCACGATCTTGTCGATCAGGGCCTGCTCGAGGAAGTCGCCCTCCCGCCGCGTGCCGCGGGTGTGGCCGTCGCCGCTCAGCCGGGTCGGAGCGAGGTTCTCGGACGGCGAGTTGATGCGGGTGAACGGCAGGGCCTTGTCGTACGGCTTGCTGGTGGTCGCCATCTCCCCCCCTCGAGACCGGCTCCACGCTCCAAGCTGCCGCATTCCGCTGGCGGCAGCAAGGTGGTAAGCGGAGGCCCATCATGGGCGGGACCTTCCAGTACCTGAATCCGGGCACCCTCCACTGGGGAGAGGGCTGCGTCTCCGCGCTCGATGCCGAGCTGTCGAAGGCCGGCGCGGGGCGCGTGTTCCTGATCACCACCGGCAGCATCGAGCGGAACCCCGCGGTCCTGTCGGCGGTGGAGTCGGCGATCGGCGCGCGGCTGGCCGGCCGGACGGCGAAGATCGGGCAGCATGCCCCGGTGCGCGACGTGGCGCAGGCGGCGGCCCAGGCGCGCGAGGCAAAAGCGGATGCGCTGGTCTCGGCGGGTGGCGGATCGCCCATCGACGCGGCCAAGGCCGTGGCCTGGTCGCTGGCGGCGGGAATCGACCTGGGCGCTCCGGACGCGCTGGCGAAGGCGCGCGGGGTGCGGCTCGCCGGCAAGGC